>JAKQCW010000253.1 GCA_029558955.1 Chloroflexota bacterium | reverse complement strand
GCGCTGGCGCGCAGCGCGGCCGGCGACTGGTGGCAGATCGACGCCAACGGCCTGCCGGCCTGGGTCAGCGCCAGCCTGGCCGCCATCGAAGGGGACGCGGCCGCGCTGCCGGCGCCGACCCCGGTTGAACCCGCAGCAGCGCCAGCCGCCGCCGTCCAGGTCTACGAGACCACCCTCACCATTCCGACCTACCCGTATGCCGCCTTCACCACGGAGCTCGTCGATCCCGCCACCGGCTGGAGCTATCGCCGTTTCGACCGCGAGGCCTACGAGGCCAGCAACCCCCAGCCCGCCCCCGTCGTCTATCGGGCAGTGGTGCTGGAGAACGAGTACCTCAAGCTCATCCTGCTGCCGGAACTGGGCGGGCGCATCTACCAGGTGATCTTCAAGCCCACGGGCAGCAATCAACTCTATCAGAACCCGGTGCTCAAGCCCTCGCCCTGGGGGCCGGCCGAGCAGGGCGGCTGGCTGGCGGCCGGCGGCATCGAATGGGGACTGCCGGTGGCTGAGCATGGCTACGCCTGGGGCGATTCCTGGGGACATATCACCACCACCTTGGGGCCTGATGCGGCCGGCGTCACCCTCTTCATGCCCGATGCCGGACACCTGCGCGCCGATGTGGATGTGATCCTGCGCGCCGGCGAGGCGGCCTTCACCATCCAGCCGCGCATCGTCAACCCCAGCGGACAGGCCGCCTCCTATCAGTTCTGGCTGGATGCCATGCTGGCCCCAGGCCCCGCCAACCGGCCCGGCCCCAACCTGCGCTTCATCCTGCCCACCGACCAGGTGACGGTGCACAGCCGCGGGGATGATTTCCTGCCCGCGGCTGGGGAGGCCATGGACTGGGCGGTGCATGACGGCGTGGACGTCAGCCGGCTGGGCAACTGGAACGACTGGCTGGGGGTATTCGAGCGGCCGGCCGCCCACGGCCCCTTCGCCGGAGTCTACGATCCCGACGTGGACGAGGGGATGGTGCGCGTCTTTCCGCCCGCGGCCACCCCCGGCAGCAAGATCTTCGCCATGGGCTATGCCGCGCCCATCGATCCCGCCGTCTACACCGACGACGGGTCGGCCTATGTGGAGCTGCAAGGGGGCGTGACGGCCACCTACGATGAGGAGGCAACGCTGGCGGCCGGCGACAGCTACACCTGGCGGGAAACCTGGTTCCCGGTGGCCGGCATCGGCGGCGTCAGCAGCGCCGACGGCAACGGCGCGCTGTATGTCAGCCCGACCGATGGGGGGCTGACGGTGGGCCTCTTCCCGGTGCAGGCGCTGCACGGTCGCATCGAGGTGATCGTGGATGGCCAGACCGTCGGGGATGAAGCCGCGTCCATCAGCCCGGCGCAGCCCTGGCGACGGGAACTGCCCGCGGCCGCGGGGGCCAGCCGCGTCGTGGTGCGCTTTTTTGACCAGTCCGGCGCGGTGGTGTTACACTTCGAGCAACGCCTATGACCACACCCACACCCTCCCCCCGGCGCGGCTGGCGCCAACGAACCTGGCGCGGGCCAGGCGCTCGCTGGCTGGCCATCGCCTCTTTGATGATCATTCTGGCGCTGGTTGGCCTGCTAGCGGTCGCGCTGGCTGGTTTTAGCCGCGGCCTGGCCGACCGGCAAGCTGCCGTGCAGGCCCAGATCAGCCAGCGGCTCAGCGCGGGCATCGCCCAGATGGAGGCCGGCCAACTGGAGCAGGCCGCGGCCGAATTTGGCCTGGTCTTGCAGCTTGACCCCGGCAACAGCGCCGCGCAAGGCTATTTGCAGGAGCTGCAAGCCAACGCCACGCCGCAGCCCACCCCCTCGGTGGCCCCGTTGCAGTTGGTGCCGCCGGCCGGGACAACCCCCCTGCCCACCGTCGAGCTTCTGGCCCTGCCCACCGACAGCCTTTTCGAACAGGCCGAGGCCGCGCTGGCCGGCAAAGATTGGCCGCATGCCATCGCGCTGCTGAACCAATTGACCGCGCTGGATGCCGCCTATCGACCGGAACAGGTGCGCGCCCTGCGCTTCAGCGCCTACGTGGAGCAAGGCCGCGCCTTCGTCAACGACGAACGCTTCGAGGAGGCGCTGCGCTCCTTCGACCAGGCGCTGGTGATTCGGCCGGACGACCAGGAGCTCAAGACCACGCGCGAGCTGATCGCGCTCTATGTCGATGCCCTGGGGCGCTGGCGGCTGGACTGGCCGGGGGTGGTCAGCAACCTGCAGACCATCGAGAAAAGCCAGCCGGGCTTTCTGGATGTCAAACGGCGCCTGCATTCGGCCTACGAAGCGTGGGGCGACTCGCTGGTCAGTGAGAACGATTGGTGCGCGGCCGTCGAACGCTACGACGCCGCGCTGGCCGGCGGCAGCAGCGACGAGCTCAGCGCCAAGCGCCAGCAGGCGCAGGCCTGGTGCGAGCAGCCGCCAGTGGCCCTGGAGGAGGAGACCGCGCAGCCTGGCGGCGACACAGCGCCGGCCGCGACCGGCGCTGGCCGGCTGATCTTCAGCACCTTCGATCCCCAGTTCGACCGCTGGACGGTCTACCGCCTCCCCTTGCAGGGGCAGCGCCAGCCGCAGGCGGTCGCTGAGGGGGCCTCGCAGCCAGCTTACACGCCCGATGGCAACTTCATCGGCGCCCGCTCCGAGCGCGGCGACCAGACAGGCCTCGTGGTCATGTCGGCCAACGGCGCTGACCGACGACGCCTGACCACCTACTCGGAAGACGCCCATCCGCGTTGGTCGGGCGACGGCAGCCAGCTCACCTTCGAGTCCAACCGCGAGGGAGACCGGCGCTGGCGCGTCTATACCGTGGGCGCGGGCGGCGGCGACGAGCGCGTTCTGGACTACGGGCGCTGGCCGGCGTGGTCGCCGCGCAGCGGGCTGATCGTCTACCAGGGCTGCGGCGCGGCCACAGGGAACTGCGGGCTGTTGATGATCAACGCGGGCGGCGGCGACTCGCGCCAGATCACCAACGTGACGGGCGACGCCATGCCTTCCTGGTCCCCCGACGGCACGCGCGTCGCCTTTGCCTCGGCCGAGCGGGGGGGCAGTTGGGACATCTTCGTGCTGGAGCTGGCCACCGGCAATGTCGCCACGCTGGCCGCCAGCGCCGGCGTCGATGTTCACCCCGTCTGGTCGCCTGACGGCCAGCAGGTGGCCTATCTGTCCAACCGCGACGGCTATTGGGGCATCTACATCGTGGACATGGCCAGCCGGCAGAGTCGGCTGGCGCTGGCCCTGCCGGGCACTGTGCCCGACTGGTACGAGGCGCAACTGGACTGGGGCCGGTAGCCACCGATCAACCCCGCGTTGTGGAGCTTCACGGTTTTTGTCGCACACAAAGACGCAAAGACCGCCAAGGAGCACTTTCTCGGCCAAACCGCTCTGGCCGGTCTCCCGACCGAGCCAGCCTTCGCCGCTCTGGCCGGTCTCCTGACCGTGCCAGCCCCGAGCGTTCAGGCGGCAGGCAGTTTGACGCCTGCGGCGGGATGCGGTACAATGCCAGCCAGTCTCGGGGCGTAGCGCAGGTGGTAGCGCGCATGGTTTGGGACCATGAGGTCGAAGGTTCAAGTCCTTTCGCCCCGACCTCGTATGCGGGCGTAGCTCAATGGTAGAGCCCCAGCCTTCCAAGCTGGTCGTGAGGGTTCGATCCCCTTCGCCCGCTCAGCGGGCCCCTAGCTCAGCGGTTAGAGCGGCCGGCTCATAACCGGTTGGTCCTCGGTTCGAATCCGGGGGGGCCCACCTCCGAAGGCTCCAGCGTTTGGCTGGGGCCGTTGTTTATCAGCCGAATCACCGCTCGGCAGCGCATCAGAAGCCAGGACCCGCTTTCCGGGCCGGCGCTGGGCTGTTGCCAGCAGAAATGTTGTCATGGAGGTCCGATGAAGGTCAAAGATATCATGACCCGCGAGGTGATCAGTGTGCGCACTGACATGCGGGTTGGTCAGATCGCACGCGTCTTTCGCCAGCATCAACTGAGCGGGCTGCCGGTGGTCGACCTGGACGGCGAGCTGGTGGGCGTCATCACCGAGCTGGACATGGTCAAGCGTCACGCCCGGCCCCAGATGCCAGCCTTTCTCCCCCTGCTGGGCGCCTACCTGCCGCTGGGAACTAAGGATTACAAGGAAAGCCTGCGGCGCATCACCGGTGTGACGGCCGAGGACATCATGACCACCCCGGTCAACACCATCGGCCCCGACGCCAGCATCGAAGACGCGGCCACGGTGATGGTCAGCAACCGCTCCAACCCGCTGCCGGTGGTCGATGCCGCCGGACGAATGGTCGGCATCGTCTCACGCACCGACATTCTGCGCGTGATCGAAGAGATGGAGCTGCATCTGGAAGAAGAGGCCGCTCCGGAAACCACGTCGTAGCCGCCCACCGGGCTCCCAATGCTCCACCCGGTCCCAATGCTCCAGCCGGTTCCGTGCTCTCAATGCTCCAGCCGGTTCCGTGAACCGGCTGGGGCACTGAGAGCATTGGGGGCATTGGCCAGGGTCCCACTTGCGCCGCCCGTCTCTGGCTTGCGCCGTGCGCAGTTTCGGCCCCGCTGACGAGGCGTCGCCATGCCGATAGCCGGAGCTACGCGCCGGCCAGCCGGTTCTCCAGCACCTGGTCGGGCGTGAAGCCGTCCAGTTGCAAATACCAGCAGGCGGCGTCCACCAGCGCCTGCTGCGGCAACATGCCCACCAGCTCGCTACGGACCACCAGCGCGCCGTAACGGGCCGCCTCGCGGCGCACCATCTCCAGCACGGTGGGCATGGCCGTCTGGCGATAATCGGTCAGGTTCATGGACACCTGCGCCTGGCCCTCCACCAGCACACCCATGGCCTGGACGTAGCGCAGGCCGCCGCTGGAAAAGCGCAGCGTCTTGGCGATCTTCTTGGCGATCTCCACATCGGCGGTGTTGAGGTAGACGTTGAAGGCGATCAGGAACGGTCGTGCGCCCACGGCTGTGGCGCCGGCCGGCCCCATCTGGGACGGCCCGAAATCGGGTACACGTCCCGGATCGCTGCCGATCAGCTCACGCAGGCCCTCGAACTCCCCCTTGCGCACCGCCGGCAGGCTCTCCCGCTCCGGGCGGGTGGCCGCCTTGGCGTAGAGATAGACCGGAATCGCCAGCTCTTCGCCGATGCGCTGCCCCAGCCGGCGGGCCAGCGCCACGCACTCCTCCATGCTGACCCCGCGCACCGGAATGAAGGGAATCACGTCCGTCGCACCCATGCGCGGGTGCTCGCCCCGATGCACGTTGAGGTCGATCAGCGCCGCGGCCTGGCGGGCCCCCTGAAAGGCCCCCTCCAGCGCGGCCTCCGGCTCGCCCACAAAGGTCACCACCGTGCGGTTGTGATCCGCGTCCGACTGCACGTCCAGCATCTTGGTTCCCGGCACGGCGACGATGGCCGCCACGATGGCGTCGATCACCTCCTGCCGCCGGCCTTCGCTGAAATTGGGCACACATTCGACGATCTGCTGCATGTTGTACTCCTTGGAAGTTAAGATCGATGTCAAACACAGCTAAGCCGGCCGCCGCTTCGGCGGTCGAAATGACCGAAATCGTGCTGCCCTCGCATGCCAACGCGCTGGGCACCGTCTTCGGCGGCCAGGTGGCGGCCTGGATCGACATTGCCGCGGGGGTGGCCGCCATGCGTCACGCCCGGCGCGTCGCCGTCACGGCCTCCATGGATGACCTCCACTACATGGCGCCGGTGCATGTGGGCGAAGTCGTGATCCTCAAGGCCCACGTCAACCGGGCCTTTGGCACTTCGATGGAGGTGGGGGTGCGGGTCGAGGCGGAGAATCCGCTGACCGGCCAGCGCCGGCACACAGCCACCGCCTATCTGACCTTCGTAGCCCTGGCGGCCGATGGCCAGCGCGTGCCTGTGCCGCCGCTGACGCCGGAAAGCGACGATGAACAGCGGCGCTATCAGCAAGCCGAGCAGCGCCGCGTCTGGCGGCTGGAGCGACGGCGCATGCGCGATAGCGAGCAGGGAGGGTGATGCGTGATCTGGCCACCTGACACTGTTGGAACGAATCCCGCGAACGTTGGTCGAGTAGCGGGTTGAGGGCAGCCCAATCCCATGAGGTCATGCGCTTCCAGCGTATCGAGACCAGCCGAACTTTACCTGCTCCCGGCGGATCCGCGATCCGCCGGGTTTGCGCCCACAACGCCGCCGGTTCACGGAACCGGCTTGAGCAGTGAGTGAAGACCGATTTAGGCCGACGTGAACTAACTACCTGACACTCTTGCAACGAATCCAGTCGAACGTTGGTCGAGTAGCGGGTTGAGGGCAGCCCAATCACATGAGGTCATGCGCTTCCAGCGTATCGAGACCAGCCAGCGGGTCTCGATACGGTTCTGGCGGCTACTCTCGGCCCATGTAAGCCCCTTGCGCGCTGCGGGGATCGCTGGCAGACGCCGCCAGAACCTACTCGACCCACGCACACAGCGCGCTCGCATGTGGCGGCTGCTGCCGGAGCACGTGCGCAGCACTCGACCCACGCACACGGCGCACTCACATGTGGCGGCTGCTGCCGGAGCACGTGCGCAGCACTCGACCCACGGGCACGGCGCGCTCACAGAAACGGTTGGGTAGCTGGATGCGTGATGAATCCAGAGAAACGTGTGCTGGGCCTCACGCCCAATCAGCCGGTGCCGAACTGGCGGTCGCCGGCGTCGCCCAGGCCAGGGACGATGTAGCCGATGTTGTTGAGGCATTCGTCCACGGCCGCCACGTGGATGGGCACATCAGGGTGGGCGCTGCTCAGCCGCTCGATCCCCTCGGGCGCGGCGATCAGGCCGACGAATTTGATGCGCTGCGCGCCCCAGCGCTTGAGGATGTCTACCGTGGCCACGGCGGATCCGCCCGTCGCCAGCATGGGATCGAGGATCAGGCAGACATGCACGGTGGGCGCGACGGGCAGCTTGTTGTAGTACTCCACCGGCCGCAGGGTGCGTTCATCGCGGTAGAGGCCGATGTGCCAGACCTCGGCTGAGGGCATCATCTCCCAGATGCCTTCGACCATGCCCAGGCCGGCGCGCAGGATCGGCACCAGCCCGATGGGATCGCGCAGATCGTAGCCCTGGGCAGCGGCCAGCGGCGTTTGGACCGAAACCGGCTCCACGGAGAGGTCCTGGGTTGCCTCGTAGGCCAGCAATATGGCCATTTCACGCACCAGCGCCCGGAACTTCTTGGGCTCCGTCTCCCGATCGCGCAGCAGGGTGAGCTTGTGTTGAATCAGCGGGTGATTCGAGACATGGACATCAGGCACGGGTGGGCCTCCAATGTTTGCGGAGAGTCGCCGGGCGCTGGCGGCTGAAAGCGCAGCCAGCCAGCGCCCGACTCGGGTCATTCTTCCATGTAGCGCAGCGCGGCCTTCTTGGCGATCCGCTCCACCTCGCGCTGGCAGTCCAGGCAGAGGGTGGCATCGGGTCGCACCTCCAGCCGGGCGGGATCGATGGGATTCTCGCAGCGTTCGCAGATGCCGTAACTTCCCTTTTCGATGGCGCGCAGGGCTGAGTTGACCGATTCCAGTTTGCGTTCCATGACGGTCAACAGCGCCAGATTCTTCTCACGTTCAGCCAGGTCAGGGTCGCCTTCGTCGGCGTCCGCATCCACCTCACCCAGAAGCCATTCCCTGAGATGTTCGATGTCATCCAGGATGGCGATGCGCTCGGCGGTCAGAGTCTTCAATTCAGTTTCGGTTTTCTTTGCTCGCATAAGATTGGCCCCGCATCCTTTCCGTGTGGTAATGCTCGTTTCTCCAGTTTCAGGGCGAGAGGGGGTCTGACGACACATGGAATGACCTCTCGCGGCGCCGTAAACCGGTTCTACGAATTCGTTGGCCGTTTATACCACAGGTCTCATGCTGGAGTCAATGATCTGGATCATATTTTCACAGATGGGCTGGCTCGGTCGGGAGACCGGCCAGAGCGGTGGGCTGGCTCGGTCAGGAGACCGGCCAGAGCGGCGGGGCTGGCTCGGTCAGGAGACCGGCCAGAGCGGCGGGGCTGGCTCGGTCAGGAGACCGGCCAGAGCGGCGGGCTGGCTCGGTCAGGAGACCGGCCAGAGCGGTGGGCTGGCTCGGTCAGGAGACCGGCCAGAGCGGCGGATCATATTTTCACAGATGGGCTGGCTCGGTCAGGAGACCGGCCAGAGCGGCGGGCTGGCTCGGTCAGGAGACCGGCCAGAGCGGTGGGGCTGCCCAGGCCAGCAGCGCCTCATCGGCGCCGAAGCGACCGACCAACTGCAAACCCAGCGGCAGGCCATTGTCAGCCGCGCCGGCCGGCAGGGTCAGCGCCGGCAGCCCGGCGTGGGTCCAGGGCAGGTTCATGGCCGGGTCGCCGGTGGCATGCAAGCCGGCCGGCGCCGGGCCGCACGCGGCCGGGCAAACCCACAGGTCGATCCCCGCGGCGTCCATGGCGGCCTCCAGCTCGGCGCGCAGCCGGGCGATGTTGGCCCGGCCGGCCGCCAGCTCCTCGGCCGGCACGGTACGGCCGATCTCGATGACCTCCATGGTGCGCGGCCGGTAGAGCCCGCGGTGCTGCACACTCATGGCGGCGTGTTCCTGGGCCAGCTCGGCAAAGACCAGCCGCCGGTGCAGCGCAGTGAGCGCCGCGATATCGGCCAGAACGGGGACCTCCTGCACCGCCACGCCGGCCGCGGCCAGACGTCCCAGTTGCTGCCAGAAGGCGCGCAGCGCGGCCGGCTCTGCCTGCTCCAGGTAGGGGCCAACCGGCACGCCCAGCACAGGCCGGCTGGCGGCCGCGGGCAGGCCGCGCCAGTCGCGGCAGAGGGCCGCGGCCGCCAGCGTCATACCGGCCATGTCCTGCGTGAAGAGGCCAACTTGATCGAGGGTCGGGGAGAAATAGACCAGGCCGGCGGAGTCGACGCGGCCCAGGCTGGGCTTGAAGCCGATCACGCCGCAGAAGGCGGCCGGCCGAATGATGGAGCCGATGGTCTGCGTGCCCAGGGCCAGCGGCGCCAGCCCGGCCGCCACGGCCGCGGCCGAGCCGCTGCTGGAGCCGCCAGGGGTATGATCCAGGGCGTGCGGGTTGCCCGTGGGGCCGGGCTCGAAATAGGCGAACTCGGTGGTGACGGCCTTGCCCAGCACCAGCGCGCCGGCCGCCCGCAGCCGCGCGACGCTGGCGGCCTCTGGCCCGGCGAACAGCTCCGCTGGCAGGGCCGATCCGGCGCGGGTGGCAAAGCCGTCGACGCGGAAGATGTCCTTGACGGCCAGCAGCGCGCCGAAGAGCGCCGGCCGGTCGGCCGGCGTGGGGTAGAGGGCCAGCAGCGCATCGGCCGCCCGCTGCAGCCGGTCGCGGCGGCCCGGCTCTGGCAACAGCGCCTGCACCTGCCCATCGACCTGTTCGATGCGGTCGCAGGCGGCGTCGATGGCGGCGTGCAGGTCAAGCTGGCCGCTGCGCAGAGCAGCCACGGTCTGGCCCAGGGGGGCGGAATGGAGCAGGGAGGTGGTCATGGGGCTTTCTCGCTTGTCGGTGAGATGCGTGGCAGCGCCACGGGGCCATCATGCCATCAAAACGGCTGGCCGCCAAACTGCCCGGATGCAATTGTCGCTTTGGCGCGTCTGGGTACAATGCCATATGATCTGATGTCTCACGCCAAGCCGCAAAGCCCGCCAAGGGCAGAAGATACTGAGATGAATGCACCGCTGACCCACCCCTTGATCCTTGCCTCCAGCTCGCCCCGCCGTCAGGAGCTTCTGACGCGCCTGGGCGTGCGCTTCGAGGTCGCCTCGGCTGACATCGACGAGAGCCAGCGGCCAGGTGAGCCGCCGGTTGCCCTGGTGCAGCGGCTGGCCCAGGAGAAGGCGCTGGCCGTGGCCGCGCGCCGGCCCGGGCGCGCTGTGCTGGCCGCCGACACCATCGTGGTGCTGGAGGAAGAGGTGCTGGGCAAGCCGGTGGACGCGTTCGAGGCTGCGGCCATGTTGCGACGTCTGCGCGGCCGGTCGCACACCGTCTGGAGCGCGCTCTATGCCTGGCAGCCGGCCACGGCCAGCGCCGCGGCCGCGCTCAACCGCTCCGATGTGTGGATGCGCGCCTACAGCGACGACGAGATCGCGGCCTATGTGGCCAGCGGCGACCCGCTGGACAAGGCCGGCGCCTATGCCATCCAGCATCCCGCCTTTGCGCCGGTCGAGCGCATCGAGGGCTGCCACAGCGGGGTGATGGGCCTTCCCTTGGGCGACGTGGTGCAGGCGCTGCGGGCGATCGGGGTCGCCGTCCCCGGCCAGGCGGCCAGCGCCTGCCGGCCGCAGATCGGCCGCTGTTGCCAGGCCTTGCAAGATTGACGGCGGGGGCAGAGCATGTTACACTCCGCTCTCCCAAGCCACGGACGGTGTTGCGCCTGACCCAGACCGTGGATGAACCCAACAGGCTCGGCGCTGTGCCAAGACCGACCTGAGCGACTCCTTTCAGCAGGCATCTTCGACACGATCAGACAGAGAGGTGAACCCATGAACCGAGAATATCAACGCTGGTACAGCCCAAACCTGGGTCGCGACATGGAGCTGATGGTCTACGGCTACAGCGGCGCGCGCGTCATCGTCTTTCCCACCTCGCAGGGACGCTTTTTCGACTGGGAAAACCAGGGCATGGTCGACTCCATGGCCGATTCCATCCAGCGCGGCGACATCCAGCTCTACTGCGTGGACAGCGTCGACGCCGAGAGCTGGTATGCGCGCTGGAAGTGGCCGGGCGACCGGGCCTGGCGTCAGACGCAGTACGACAACTACATCAGCCGCGAGGTGATCCCTTTCACCCAGCGCAACCCCAACCCCTTCCTGATCGTGCTGGGCGCCAGCTTCGGCGCCTATCAGGCCGTCAACTTCGCCTTTCGCCACCCCGACCTGGTGGGCCGCGTGCTGGCCATGAACGGCCTGTACGACATCAGCGACTGGACCGACGGGCACCACGACGACAACGTCTACTTCAACAACCCGGTGGAGTTCGTCAAGAACGAACATGACCCTGGCCGGCTGGAACAGATGCGCCACATGGACATCATTCTGACCACCAGCGAGACCGAGCCGCTGCGCGGGGCCACCGAATATTTCTCGCAGATCCTGTGGGACAAGAACATCTGGCACGCGCTGCGCATCTGGAACGGCTGGGCCCACGACTGGCCCTACTGGAAGCAGATGATCAACCTGTACCTGTCCGGAGGGAACTGACCTCTTTCGTCACGCGGTCAGGGTCTCGCGGCAGATCTGGGGGCTGAGCAGCGGGCCAGAAGTGGGGGGCTGGAACGCCTGAGACCATCAGGACGTCCAAGGCCAGGGAGCGCGTGCTCCCTCACATCCCTCCCTTGGCGCCAGGAGACTGCGCTATGACTTACCTCTCCACGGTTCTGCAACACGCCTCGAACCCCGAAGAACTAGAGCTTTCCTACCAACAGGCCGTCAAGGCCGGGGCCGAGGCCGATTTCGCCGCGGCCATCGAAAGCGGCTACGCCCAGACCGGCGACAACCTGCTGCTGGCGGCCTGGCACTACCGCCTGGCCTACGCCGCTGCCAAGGTCAAGGGCCGCGTCATCGCCTGGGGCTGGGCGCTGCCCCTGGGTCTGCTCAACGGCCTGCTGCTCTGGCTGCTGTCCGACGAACAGCGCTTCGACCTCCAGGTCGCGAATCCCCTGACCGGGCAGATGGTCACCTTGATCCCGCTGGTTGCCCTGCTGGCTGCGCCCATCAGCGCCATGGTGATCACGCTTTTCCTGACCGCAGCGGGCGAGAAACGCTGGCCGCGGGCGCTGGCCGTCATCCTCGGCCTGGCCGCCAGCGCGGCCTATGTGCTGCTGCTCTTTCCCAGCATCTGGCCGCGCGTCTTTCAGGAGCAGTACCTGGGATTGATGGTGCTGCACCTGGGCCTGCTGGCCTGGGCCGGCGTGGGCATCGTCGCCCTGGCCCGCCGCGCCGACGCCGCAAACCGTTTCGCCTTCCTGGTCAAGTCGCTGGAGGCTTTCGTGGTGGGCGGACTGCTGGCCATCGCCGGCGGCATCTTCACCGCCATCACCTTTGGCCTGTTCAACGCCCTGGGCATCCAGCCGCCTGACTGGGTGGTGCGGCTGTTCATCGCCGGCGGCGGCGGGCTGATCGTCCTGGTGGCCGTGGCGCTGGTCTATGACCCGAAAAGCGAGCCCGCGCAGCAATCCTTCGACGAGGGGCTGAGCAAACTGGTGGCGCTGTTGATGCGCCTGCTGCTGCCGCTGACCATCGGGGTGCTGCTGGTCTACCTGGCCTTCATCCCCTTCAACTGGCGCGAGCCCTTCGAGAACCGCGAGGTGCTGATCATCTTCAACGCCATGCTCTTCGCCGTCATCGCCCTGCTGATGGGCGCGACCCCGGTTCATGGCGGCGATTTGAGCGAGCAAGGCCAGACCTGGCTGCGCCGCGGGGTGATCGCGCTGGCCGCGCTGGCGCTGCTGGTCAGCCTCTACGCCCTGGCAGCCATCCTCTACCGCACCTCCATCGACCGTCTGACCCCCAACCGGCTGGTCTTTATCGGCTGGAACGTGATCAACATCGCCATCCTGGCGCTGATTCTGGCGCAGCAGGCGCGGGCCGGCCGGGCTGGCTGGCTGCACGCGGTACACAAGGCCTTTGCCGCCGGCGCGCTGCTCTACATCGCCTGGTCGCTGATCGGCCTGCTGGCGCTGCCCTGGCTTTTCCGCGGCGACCCGGCCCAGGTGGCCAACCTGCCGCTGCGCATTCAGGCGCTGGCCTATGAGCGGGCTGATCCGATCCTGCTCAAGTGCTACAACAGCCCGCACATCTACCTGCTGGAGGAGGGCACGAAGCGCTGGGTGCGGGACATCCCCACCTTCGAGGCGCAGGGCTATCGCTGGAACGACGTGCAATACGTGGCGTGCAGCGAGCTGCGCGTCGTGCCTGACGGCGAAACGATCCCACCCGGCGCGGGCCCGCCGCCGCAGCCGTAGCTATGCAAGGCAAAAGAGGGGGGGTCAGTTCAGACCAACGACGACCGCGGCCAATTCGGCCAGCACCATGGCTGTGGCGCCCCAGACTTTGTGGCCGTTGACCCGGTAGAAGGGCACCTGGCGCGACTCGCCCTGAACCAGCCAGGTCTCCAGGCCGGTGTTGGCCTCGTCCAGGAAATGGCTGAGCGGCGGCTCCAGCAGCTCGGCCACCTCATCGGGCTGGACATGGAAGTCCGGCCGGCGGGGCAGGCAGGCCACGTGGGGATAGATGCGGAAATCGCTGGGGGGAATGTAGAGCGGGGTGAGGTCGCCCAGCAAGCGCAGGTCGGTCTCGCAGACGCCGATCTCCTCGCAGGCCTCGCGCAGCGCCGTGTGCGCGGTGGACAGATCGTCGGGATCCACGCTGCCGCCGGGGAAGCTGATCTGGCCGCGGTGATTGCCCACGGTGTCGGTGCGACGGGTGAGCACCAGGTGCAGCTCGCCGCCAGGCCCGGCAGGATAGAGCAGCGCCAAGACGGCCCCCTCGCGCGGCCGGTGCTCGGGCGTGGGTGGGGCCAGCGGCCGCGGGATGGGCGCCATGCGCACCATGGCCGCCAGACCGGGCAGCGGCCGGCGCAGGGCAGTTTCGATTTGATCGATGGTCACCATGGCGTGATTATACCGTCACAACGCCAATCCCCCAACCTGCCGCGCTCAGCCCAACACCATGCGCACATCCACCGCCAGCGCGCCCTGGCCGGCCGGATAGACGACCAGCGGGTTGACGTCGATCTCCTGGACCTGGGGATGGTCCAACGCCAGTTGCGCCACGCGCTCGATGACATCGGCCACGGCGTCGACGTCGGCCGGCGGCTGGCCGCGCAGCCCTGCCAACAGCCGGCCGGCGTGGGTTTCGTCCAGCATGGCCAAGGTCTCGGCCCGCCCGAAGGGCGCGACGCGGAAGGCCACCTCCTTAAAGAGCTCCACATAGATGCCGCCCAGGCCGGCCATCAAGAGCGGGCCGAACTGCGGGTCGCGGCGCATGCCCACGATCAGCTCATGGCCGGGCGGGGCCATCTGCGTCACCAGCGCGCCGGCGATGGCCGCGCCAGGCCGACGCTGCTGCACACGGGAGATCATCGCGTCGAAAGCCGCCTGCACGGCCGCCTCATCCTCCAGCCTGAGCGCGATGCCCCCCACCTCCGACTTGTGGAAGATGTCGGGCGAGACGATCTTCAGCGCCACGGGGAAGCCGATCTGCGCGGCCAGCCGGCCGGCCTCTGCGGCTGACCGGGCCAGCGCGGCGGCCGGCTGGGCAATGCCATAGGCCGCCAAAACCGGCCGCGCCTCGGCCTCGCCAAGCTGCGCGGGACCGGGGGGAAGGGTGAACGGTGAACGGTCATCGGTGACCGGGGCGCGGCGGGCGGAGTCGGTCGCCAGTTCACCGATTGCCCAATCTCCCAGTTTGCCCTTCACCTCGGCATAGCGCCCCAGCGCGCCCATGGCCCGCGCGGCCTGTTCGGGGAAGATGAAACTGGCGATTCGCTGCTGGTGCAGCAGCGCCATCGGCTGGCGCACCACCTCGTCGCCCATGAAGCAGGCAACAACCGGCTTCCCGCTGGTCGAGTAGGCGTCGGCGCCGTATCGAGACCCCGGCTTCCCGCTGGTCGAGTAGGCGTCGGCGCCGTATCGAGACCCCGCCGCGCGCGCGATAGCCTCTGCAACCGCCAGCGGATCGACCAGGGCCTGCGGCACCAGGATGGGCAGCACCGCGTCGAAGGCGTCGCTGGCCAGCAGCGCGGCCACAGCCTGCTCGAACTGCGCCGGCTCGGCCCCGCCCAGCATGTCCACCGGGTTGGAAAGCTGCGCCTCCGGGTGGGTAAACGTCGCCAGCAGCGCCTGCGTCTCCTGCGGCGTCGGCGGCATGGCCATGCCGGCCTGCTCCAGCGCATCGGCGGCCAGGCTGGCCGGCCCGCCGGCGTTGGTCACCACGGCCACCCGCTTGCCCCTCGGCAGCGGCCCATAGGCCAGGGCCAGCGCATGATCGAAGAGCTCCTCCACCGTGTCCACGCGCAGGACGCCGGCCTGGGTGAAAGCCGCGTCGTAGGCCGCCATCTCGCCGGCCAGGCTGCCGGTGTGGGAGGAGACGGCGCGCGTGCCAGCCTGCGTGCGACCGGCTTTGATCACCAGGATCGGCTTGTGGGGGGTGATCCGCCGAGCCACGTCGATGAAGCGCCGGCCAGCGCGGATGGCCTCGACATAGGCCACGATGACGCGCGTGTTGGGGTCCTCGGCCAGCTCTTCCAGCAGGTCGGTCTCGGTGACATCGGCCGCGTTGCCCAGGGTGGCGAAGCGGCTGAAGCCGATCCCCTTGCCGGCCGTCCACTCCAGAATGCCGCCGCAGATCGCGCCCGACTGGCTGACGAAGGCGATGGGGCCCGGCTTGGGCATGGAGCGGATGAAGGTGGTGTTGAGGCCGGTGTGGGCGTCCAGCGTGCCGACGCAGTTGGGGCCGATCAGCCGCATGCTGTACTGGCCGGCGATGCGCAGCAGCTCCTGCTCCAGCGCCAGCCCCTCGGCGCCCACCTCGCGAAAGCCGCCGGAGATGACGATGGCCCCCTTCAGCCCGCGCCGGCCGCAGGCTTCCAACACGGCGGGACAAGCTGCGGCCGGGACCATCAGCACGGCCAGCTCCACCGGGTCGGGCGTCGCCTCGATGTCGGGATAGCAGGGCAGGCCCAGGATCTCGCCGGCGCGCGGGTTGACCGGGTAGACCGCGCCGCGGTAGCCGTGGCTCAGGCAGTTGCGCAGCACGCCGTGGCTCAGCTTGCGCGGGTCAGCCGACGCGCCGATGACGGCCACGCCGCTGGGGTTGAAGAAGGGGGTGAGTGTGCTGCGGGTAGCGGGAAGCGGATCGAACATGCGCGCTCCTGATCGGTCGATTGCGTCGTCGGCGCAGTTGCCAACTGGGCGGAAGAGGTTACTGCTCAACCATCGGCGCCGGGCGCTCGATTCTACAGTATAATCGCATAAGTTGGCAACTGCGCCCCCTGTTCAGGCCGCCACCAGCTCTTTGAGCTTCGCCTCCGACTGGGCCGCGACGTCGGCGTGGACCGACTGGCCGTGGCTGTCCATGGTGACCACGGCGGGAAAGCCCTCGACGCGGATCTGCCAGAAGGCCTCGGGCACGCCGAATTCCTTTAGCTTGTGTACGTCTTCCACCTCCACCACCCGCTCGGCGATCAGCGTGCCGGCGCCGCCCACCGCGTGCAGGTAGACCGCCTTGAACTTCTGGCAGGCGGCCAGCGTCCGCGGCCCCATGCCCCCTTTGCCGATCACCGCCTTCAGGTTGAAGTGCTCGATCACCAGGTCCTGATAGACCTCCTCGCGGATGCTGGTGGTGGGGCCGGCGGCCACGAAGCGCCATTGGCCGGCGTCCTTGGCCACCACCGGGCCGCAGTGATAGATCACGCCGCCGTTCAGCTTGTCCTGCAAGAGCTCATACAGCGGCCACTCCGACTCCTGTGGGTTGCCGTCGGTTTTGATGAACTGCTCGACCATGTACTTGTGGGCCGCGTCGCGGGCGGTGAAGATGACGCCGCTGATCTCCACCTGATCGCCCACGTGCAGGGCTTCGATGGCCTCGTCCGGGATGGGCACAGTGAGTTTGTGGATCATGAGTACGTCACCTCATCGCCGCGCACGGTCATGCTGCGCCGCCGGTTGGCCCAGCACATGTAGCTGACCGAGACGAAGAAGCTGGCCGGCAGGCGGTGCATGGTGTCCATCTGCACATCCAGCACGGTGGTTTCGCCGCCAAAGCCCATGGGGCCGATGCCCAGCTCGTTGGCCTGGGCCTTGATGGTCTCCTCCAGCGCGGCCAGCTCCGGGTCAGGGTTGCGGTCGCCCAACGGCCGGAAGAGCTGCTGCTTGCTGAAGGCATAGGATGCGCCGCGGTCGCCGCCCACCGCGATGCCCAGCACGCCCGGCGCACAGCCCTGGCCCTGGGCCCTGGTCACCGCGTCCAGCGCCACCCGCCGCACCCCTTCCAGGTCGCGGCCGGCCTTGAGCGGCGCGTTGGGCAGGGAGTACTGCGCGCCCACGTTCTCGCAGCCGCCCCCTTTGAGCATCAGATCCACCTTGACCGCGTCCTCGTCCCACTCGTGGAAGTGGATGGTGGGAAATTCGACGCCGCTGTTGTCGCCGCTGTTGTCGCCGCTGATGGCATCCACCGCGTTGGGGCGCAGATAGGACTTCTCGGTGGCAATGGTCACAGCCTGCTTGATCTGGGCGGCCAGCTTGCGGGTGGACCAGCCCACGGGATAGTGTACCTCGAAGATCGGCGTGCCCGTGTCCTGGCAGATGGGCCGCGACTTGGCCCGCGACATCTCGGTGTTGACCAGCATGGTATCCAGCGCGCCCTGCGCGGCCGAGCCAGCCGCCTCGCGCTCCCGCGCCTCCCGCAGGGCCAGCTCCATATCGGCCGGCAGGTCGGTGGAGGTGCGGCGGATCAGTTCGACGAGTGCCTGAGTAAGGTCTTGCATGTTACACCGTCCGTTCAAAGCCATCCAGCGTGTTTTGCAGCAGCATGGCGATGGTCATGGGGCCAACGCCGCCGGGGACGGGGGTGATGGCGCCGGCGACTTCCCTGGCCTCCTCGAAGGCCACGTCGCCCACCAGCCGGTAGCCGCTCTTCTTGCTGGGATCATCGACGCGGTTGACGCCCACATCGATCACCACCGCGCCCGGCTTGATCCAATCGGCCTTGACCATCTCGGCCCGGCCCACGGCCGCCACCAGCACATCAGCCGCGCGGCAGATGCCGGGCAGATCCTTGCTGCGCGAATGGCAGGTGGTGACAGTGGCGTTGGCGTGCAGGAGCAGCGCGGCCACCGGCATACCCACGATGTTGCTGCGGCCCAGCACCACCGCGTTGGCGCCCTCCAACTGCACGCCGCTGCGGCGCAGCAGCTCCATGCAGCCCTTGGGGGTGCAGGGGATGAAGAGCGGCTGGCGGCCCTTCATCACCAACCGGCCGATGTTGACCGGATGAAAGCCATCCACATCCTTTTCCAGGCTGATCGCGCCCAGAATCGCCTCTTCGTTCAGATGTTTGGGCAGCGGCAGTTGCACCAGAATGCCGTTGACGGCCGGGTTGGCGTTCAACTCGCGCACCAGCTCTTCCACTTCCTCCTGCGAGGCGGTGGCCGGGAGCTTGTAGCTGAAGCTCTCCATGCCTACCTCGACGCTGTTCTTGCCCTTCATGCGGACGTAGGCCTGGGAGGCAGGGTCTTCGCCCACCAGCACCGTGGCCAATCCCGGCCGGCGGCCGGTGGCTTCAAACAAGGCATCCACGCGCGTCTTGATCTCCGCGCGAATGTCGGCAGCGATGGCAGAGCCATCAATCAGTGTTGCGGTCATCGGTATCTCCAGTGTGATGAATGAAATGTGAGGCGTGAAACGCGCCGCGCGCCGCGCAACTCAGAATTCAGAGTGCGCGTGCGCAATTCCGGGTGACGCATTGCGGGTTACGCGGTGCGGGTTACGCCTCATCGCCGGGTGTGCGCCGCCTGATGGCGGCGCAGCAAATATTCATAGGCTGACAGCACCGCTTTGGCGCCGTCGCCCACGGCAATCAACACCTGTTCGGCGTAGCTGTCGGTCACGTCGCCGGCTGCGTAGATGCCGGGCCGGCTGGTTTCGCCCCGGCAGTTGACCACGATGCGGCCCATGGTGTCCAGCTCCACCAGCTCCTGCACCAGGCCGGTGTTGGGGATCAACCCCAGCTCGACGAAGAGCCCTTTGATGGCGACCTCGCGTAGCGCGCCGTCGGGCGCGGCCACGGTCATGGCCTCCAGATAGGGGGAGCCTGCCACGTCGACAACGGTATGGCCCTCCAGAATCGTCACGTTGTCGAAATCGGCCAGCTTCTCTTGCCAGGGGGAGTGCTGCGGAAGGGGCTCGGCAGCCACCAGGTAGACCCGGTTGGCCAGCGTGGCCAGCTCCGCCGCCGCGCGCATGGCCAGGGCGTCGCTGCCGACCACGGCCGTGTCCTTGCCCCAGAAGAGCGGCGCATGGCTGATAGCCGAGTAGCTGATGCCCAAGCCCAGCAGGCGGCGCTCGCCAGGGATGTTGAGCATCTGAGGACGGGCGCCGGTGGCCACGATCAGGGCGCGGGCCACCAAGGAAGCGCCGCTTTCGGTGGTCACCTGAAACACCTCCTGGCCGGCCTTGGTCTGCAGCGCCTCCACGGCGACGACCTTGTCCATCAGGCGGGCGAAGTCCAGATATTCCATCTGGCTCCGGAACTTGCGCACCACCTCTTCGCCGTTGATGGCCTCGTAGCCCTCCAGCCCGCGGATGTGCATGCGGTAATTCGCCTTGCCCCCCAGGTCCTCGGTGATCAGCAGCGTCTCCAGTCGCTTGTGAATGGCGTAGACCGTGGCCGTCAGCCCGGCCGGCCCGCCGCCGATGATGATCAGGTCATACATGGTGGTTCTCCAGATGGATGCGTGCTTCCCGGCATTCGTCTCATGCCAGGGCGCTACTGCGTGGGCCCTGCGACCGGACCGAGCTGCCATCGCCTGCCCGGTCCGTCCCAGCGCCGACGCGCCAGCATCAGCATAGCACACTTTCCCCCGGCTGAATATGACCTAGCGCAGGAATCGGAGAAGATTTCCGACCGGGATGCTGCGCACAGAGCGGCCCGCCGGCCGCTTGCCCAGGATCACCCCGCCCCCCAGCCCGCTCGCCCCATCCCTGTCAGGCGACGTAGGCCTGGCCGATGAAGTAGGACTGAACGGCGAAGAGAAATGCCAGCAGGCTCATGGCAAAGGCCAGCCAGCTTTGGCGGATGGTCGTCTTCGGCCGGAACCAGTAGTAGACCAGAAAGAAGAAGAACGCGCCCAGGCCGCCCAGATAGTGAATGTAGAGCTGCATGACGCCCAGACCCTGGTCCAACAGCTTGACGCCGACAAGGATCTGAAGCGCCAGCGCCATCTGTGCCGCGACCATCACCCAATGGCCCGCGGCAGTCATGCCTTTGCGCCGCCAGGCCAGCAGGCCAGTCACCGCCATCGCTGCCAGGGTGGCAATCATCACCAGAACGCCCAGCGCGATATGAACGGCTGGGGGAAGTACAATCGTGTCAATCATCTGCGCTACTCCAGAGACGGAATGATTGGCTGCGCCAGCGTATCCGGGTGGGATTCCGCCGCGAAGCCGCGGATATCGACCCGCCGCAGCAGCCAGATGCAGCCCAGCAGTCCGATGGCCTCGACCACGAAGACTGCGGCGTAGGCCAGGGCGATCTGGTCGCTCAGGCTGTTGACCAGGTCGCGGATCAGGCCGCCGGCCGCGATGCCCAGGCCGCGGTTGACCAGTTGAATCACCGACCAGAGCGCCAGATAGCTGGCGGCCCGCTCGGCGCGGTTGACCGCCATCAGCAGGCTCATGCCGCCCACGGTGAACACGCCAAAGCCGACGCCGAAGAAGAGCAGCGTCGGAATCACCATGGCCAGCGACTCGCGCCAGGCGGCCACGCCCAGCAGCAAGATGGGCAGCGCCAGCAGCAGGAGGCCCCAGGCGGTGACGCTCACCTGCTGATCAGGCCGGCGTCGGCGCGTCAGGCCATAGGTCACGATCATGCTGAGCAGGACGCCGGCGCCCCAGTAGGCGTTGAAGCGGGTGGTCTCTCCCACCGTCAGCCCGAAGACATCGCCGCCGAACGGCTCCAGCACGGCATCCTGCATGAAGGCGAAGAAGGCCGACACGGCCAGGAAGAGCGCGTAGCGCCGGCTGTGCTGATCGGACCAGATGGCGGAGAGAGTGGCGCGCAGCGAGGGCGGCCTGCTGTCTGACGCCGCCACCGGGGGCAGGGCGCCGCTGCGCCGCGCCCGCCGCTCCTCTCCCAGCACCGACACCAGCCAGAAGAAGGTCGCGCCGATCATGGTCAGGATCACCAGCCGCCAGAAAAGCGCCTGGTCATAGGCGGGCATGATGCGGGCAAAGATCACCGGAATAAAGGCGAAGCTGACCACCAGCATGAACTGGACGATGCTGACGGCCTGGCCGCGGCGTTCGTAGGGCGCGCTGTCATGCACCAGCGCTAGGAAGGGCGCACCGGAGAACGAGGTGCCCGTGCCGTAGAGCAGCAGCGCGACCACGGCCAGCGCCCAGCCCAGCCGGGCATCTCCTTCGGCGATCAGCCCCACCGACAGCGGCAGCAGCGGCAGCGCCAGCAGCATGATCAGCCGGCCCAGCCAGATGTAGGCGGTGCGCCGGCTGCCGAAAAGCGGGTGCGTGTCGGACTCGTGGCCGGCCCAGATGGCCAGCGGCGCCAGGAAGTAGCGCGCGGCCAGCAGCAGGCTGACCGGCCAGGCGGCCAGGCCCAGATCGGTGATCATCACCCGGTTCCAGATGCCGCTCAGCAGCACGTCGGTCATCGACGAGCCGATGTGGAAGGAACCGAGCTTGAAAGAACGGAGGGCGCTGAAGCTGGGGCGAGCGGCGCCCGGCGTCTCCCGCAGGCTTGCATCCTGGACGGACATGGCGTCTAGAACCAGCCGCGGCCAGCGCCGGTTGCCAGGAAGGGCCAGGGAATGGCCAGCAGCACCAACACCAGGGCCGCGGTGAAGAAGATGCCGGTTTGTGTGAACTTGCCGGCGTCTGTGGTCGCCTTCTTGGCGCGGGCGCGGCCGATGTGGGCCACAACCACGGCAACGATCATGAGCAGCAGGTGCTCGACCAGGAAGAAGCGGACGCTGCCGTTGCCCATGGCCGCGCCGAAGTTGCTGAACGCGCTCTTGGTGATGGGGCTGAACACCAGGTAGAGCAGCAGTCCCAGCAGCAGGTTCACGTCCAAGGAGATGGTAAAGCCCAGCCCCAGGCTGTTATCCAGCGCTGTCCACGGCTTGCCGCCGCGCGAGCCCATCCACGCGCGCACTGCGGCGACGATGCCAAAGATGACAATGGCCCAACGGACCACGGAATGAAGGGTGAGAACGAGAGGATACATGGTTGACTCCTTGTCTTGATGGCAGAGCTCGAGGGAGCTCAGTGGATCGATAACATCTGCTAACCGCTCAGATCAGCGGTCATGAGCGGGCAAGAGCTTGCTGGGCCGGAGGGCATCGGTCGCTGAAGCTGCTGACCTGGCGGCCAGATCCGCGGCGCGGCGAAGGCTGTCGAGCGTTCTTCGGCGCTGCCCGTGCTGGCCAGCTCATGTCGGCGACAGCTTGCTCTCGGCCTGTTCGTTGCGCTGCACGGTGGCCATTTCCTCGCTGTGGCTTTTCAGGGCCAGCGCCAGCGCGGCAAAGGCCAGCGTCACGCCGCCGATGATGGCGAAGGCGCTCTGGTAGCCGGGGACGCCGCCGCCCATGGAGGCTGCCACCGCGCCCACCAGCGCGCCGCCGGCCAGTTGCCCGACGCGCGTCGACAGGGCCAGCGCGGCCTGGGAGGCGGCGCGCTGGGAGCGGGGCGCTTCGTTGAGCATGATGTAGCGCAGCGGCGCGCCCAGCAGCCACGAGAGCCCCAACCCGACCAGCACGCCGGCCGCGTAGAACAAAACGATGCTGAGCGACAGCAGGCCGACCATCAACATGCCCACCGCCAGCACGCTTGTGCCAATCATCACCACCGTGCGCGAGCCGGTGCGGTCCAACGTGCGGCCGGCCAGCGGCGAACCGACCGCCATCACCAGCACCACCGGCAGGAGCATGAAGCTGGCGGTGGAGTTGGAGACGGCAAAGGCAGCCACCAGCAGGGCGGGCACGAAGACCAGCGCCGCCTCGGCAAAGCCAGCCAGCCCGGCAAACAGGTTGACCAGGGCCGCCTGGCGTCGGGTGAACAGGCTCAGGTGCAGCACCGGATCAACGGCGCGTCGCTCCACCAGCACGAAAACCGGAACCAGCGCCACGGTCAGCAGCAGGAAGCCCCATACCTGGGGGGTGGCCAGGCTGGTCCGAATGTCGGCCGTGTCCAGTTGGTTCATGCCGTAGGTCATGGCCGTCAACAGCACGGTCAGCACGATCATGCCGGCCCAGTCGAAGGGGCGCGGCTGTTGGGGGCGGGTGGTGGGCAGCAGACGCAGGGCCCCTACGATCAGCACGGCCGCGATGGGCAGGTTGATCAGGAAGAGCCAGTGCCAGTTGAGCGCCAGCAGGATCACGCCGCCCAGGATCGGCCCGACCAGAAAGGCGATGCCGAAGACCGCGCCGATCAACCCCAGCGCACTGCCGCGCTTTTCCACCGGGAAGGTGTCGCCGATCACGGCGGAGGCCACGGGGAAGATGCCGCCCGCGCCCAGGCCCTGGATCGCGCGGCCCAGCAGCAGCACGCCAAAGGTCGGCGACAGGGCCACGATCAGCGAGCCGGCCGCGAAGAGGGCGACATCCATCACATAGATGCTGCGCCGGCCGGCCCTGTCGGAGAGCTTGGCCATCAGCGGCGTGCCCACCAGGTTGGCCAGAACGTAGATGGTGAAGACCCAGGTCAGCGCCCGGTCATCCACGCCGAAGCCAGCCTGGATGGCCGGCAGGGCCGGGCCGACGATGGCGATATCCAGCGCGCCCATCAGCACGCCGAGGAAGAGCACCAAGAGCAAACGGTTGCGGGTACGGGTGTCGGGGATGGTCATGGGAAGGAAGGAATGAGTAATGCGTAATGCGTAATGCGTAATGTGTGATCAGCGTCGGATGGTGATTATACGCACGAAGCACCGATCGATCAAAGTCTGGCGTGGTGTACGTTCCCGGTTTCAGCGCGGAGTCGAGGCTTTAGCCGGTTTTAGCGCGGAGTCGAGGCTTTAGCCGGTTTCGGCGCGGAGTCGAGGCTTTAGCCGGTTTCAGCGCGGAGTCGAGGCTTTAGCCGGTTTCGGCGCGGAGTCGAGGCTTTAGCCGGTTTCGACGCGGAGTCGAGGCTTTAGCCGGTTTCGGCGCGGAGTCGAGGCTTTAGCCGGTTTCGGCGCGGAGTCGAGGCTTTAGCCGGTTTTAGCGCGGAGTCGAGGCTTTAGCCGGTTTTAGCGCGGAGTCGAGGCTTTAGCCGGTTTCAGCGCGGAGTCGAGGCTTTAGCCGGTTTCGGCCACGCCGAAGGCTGCCGCGGCGGTGAACGTTTGCCCCGCGCGGCAAGCTGCGGTATACTGGCCACTACCACCGTACTTTTTCCGCGCAAGCCTGCTGCGCCAGGCAATGGAGTCGCCATGCAGAACCCCACCCCCCTCGCGACGGTCAGCTTCACCCTCGATGGCCAGGCGGTTGACGCACCGGCCGGCAGCACGATCCTTGATGCGGCGCGCGCGGCTGGCGTCGAGGTGCCCACCCTCTGCTACCACCCCAACCTGACCGCCAACGCCGTCTGCCGCCTGTGCGTGGTGGAGGTGGCCGGCGCGCGCACCCTCCAGCCGGCCTGCGTGGCCATGGTGCAGCCAGGGATGACGGTGGAGACGGCGAGCGAACGGGTCAACACGGCGCGGCGGGTGATTCTGGAACTGCTGGCCTCCACCGTGGACCTGCACGACGCGCCGGAGATTTTGGAACAGGTGGAGCGCAGCGGCGCCGACGTCGATCGTTTCGCCGGCGGCCGGCGGCGCGCCTTCGACCTGATGGATGACAACCCCTTCTACGTGCGCGACTATGCTCAGTGCGTCATGTGCTGGCGCTGCATCCAGGTCTGCGCCGAGGATGTGCAGTACACCTTTGCGCTGACCTGGGGCGGCCGCGGCCTGGGCAGCCATGTGACCACCTTCTTCGAAGAGGATCTGCCCGACACCACCTGCGTCTTCTGCGGCAACTGCGTGGCCGTCTGCCCGACGGGCGCGCTGAAGGGCAAGGTGGAGTTCGCGATGGAAGAGGGGCTGGTGTGACGGCTGTCAGCACGTAACCCTGATTGGCTCGGTCGGCCCCTGCGGGGTGTAGCGCAAAGACCGGCCAGAGCGATACAGTGATTTTGGCCCAGCGCTCCGCCAGCTTTGTGAGGCGTCCTATGAAACCAGATTCTGTCGTTCGTTCCACCTGCCCCTACTGCGGCGTCGGCTGTCAGGTGCTGCTCTACGTCAAGGATGAGCGCATCATGCGCATCGACGCGCCCTTCGACGCCGCGCCCAACTATGGCCGGCTCTGCGTCAAAGGGCGGTTCGGGACGGACTACGTGCATCATCCCGACCGATTGACCACGCCGTTGATCCGCCGGAACCTGACCGCGCCGCGGCCTGGCCGACGGGTCGCCGCGACCGGGCCGGAGGATTGGCGCGCGGCAAGCTGGGAGGAGGCGCTGGATCTGGTGGCTGACCGGCTGCTGGCGCTGCGGGCAGCCTATGGGCCAGACAGCATCACCGCCAACGCCTGCGCCAAGGCCACCAACGAGGATAACTACCTGCTGCAAAAGCTTCTGCGCCAGCTTATCGGCACCAACAACATCGATCACTGCGCGCGCCTCTGCCATGCCGGCAGCGTGGCCGGCCTGCAGTTGGCCATCGGTTCCAGCGCCATGAGCAACAGCATCGCCGAGATGAAGGCGCTGGAGTGCTTCATGGTCATCGGCTCCAACACGGCCGAGACCCACCCGGTGATCGCCACCTTCCTCAAACAGGCAGTACACAAGAACCACGCCACCCTGATCGTGGTCGACCCCCGCCAGACAGAGATGACCCGCCACGCCGCGCTCTGGCTGCGCCAGAAGCCGGGAACCGACACGGCGCTCTTCAACGCCATGGCCCAGGTGGTGGTGCAGGAGCAGTTGGTCAACACCGATTTCGTCGCCCGCCGCACGGAGGGCTTCGAGCACTACGTCGAAAGCCTGGCCGGCAAGACCCCCGAATGGGCCGAGGGAATCACCGGCGTGCCGGCTGAGAAGATCCGCCGCGCGGCGCGGCTCTATGCCACGGCCAGCGCGGCCGCCATGTACTGGGGCATGGGCATCAGCCAGAGCACCCACGGCACCGACAACACGCTGACGCTGACCAACCTGGCGCTGCTCTGCGGCCAGGTGGGGCGGCCGGGCACGGGGCTGAACCCGCTGCGCGGCCAGAACAATGTCCAGGGTTGTTCGGACGCCGGCGGCCTGCCCGGCTTCTACACCGCCTATCAGCCGGTGACCGATGAGGCTGTGCGGCGCGGGTTCGAGGAGGCCTGGCGCGTGCCGCTGCCCGGCCGACCCGGCCTGACCACCACCGAGATGGTCGATGGCATCCTGACCGGCCAGGTCAAGGGTTGGTATGTGATGGGGGAGAACCCGCTGATGAGCGAGCCCAACCTGCGCCACGCCCAGCACGCGGTGGAACAGTTGGACTTTTTCGTGGCCCAGGACATCTTCTTCAACGAGAGCAACGTCTACGCCGACGTGATTCTGCCGGCCGCGGGTTTCGCCGAAAAGGATGGCACCTACACCAACTCTGACCGGCGGGTGCAGCGCGGGCGCGTGGCGCTGGCGCCGCCTGGCCAGGCGCGGGCCGACTGGGAGATCATCAGCGATCTGGCGCGGCGGCTGATCCGCCGCATGGGCGCTGCGGCGGCGGCAGATGGACGTCCCAATCCGTTCCACGGCGCGCATGGCGACGCCTTGCTGGCGCAGTGGAGCTATGGGCGCCCCGAGGAGGTCTGGGAGGAGATGCGGCGGGTGACGCCTGAGTTCTGGGGCATCACCTATCAGCGGCTGGAACGGGAGGGGGGCGTCCACTGGCCCTGCCCGCAGGTGGATCATCCAGGCACCCCCTATCTCTTTGTCGAAGAGTTCCCCAGCGGCCGCGGCCGCTTCTGGCCGGTGGAATTTGGCACCGAGAGCGAGCTGCCCGATACGGCCTACCCCTTCACCCTCAGCACCGGCCGCGTGCTCTATCACTGGCATGGAGGCACCATGACGCGCGTTTCGGTGCTGGATGCCATCTGGCCGGAGTGTACGGTGGAACTGCACCCGCACGACGCGGCCCGGCTGGGGCTGGAAATGGGCGACTGGGTGGAAGTGGCCAGCCGTCGCGGGGCGATCACCGCCCGCCTGCTGGTCACCGGCCGCTCGCCGGAGGGCACGGTCTTCATTCCCTTCCATTTCGCCGAGGCCGCGGCCAATGTGCTGACCGACAACCGCCTGGACGCGCGCGCCAAGATTCCCGACTACAAGGTATGCAGCGTGCGGGTCGAACGGGCTGTTGCACCGCCGGCCGCGCAAGACGCCGGGCTGGCGCTGACCGCACGGGGGGCGATCAAGGATCCTGTGGTGGCGTAGTCCATTCACCGCCCCGCCAACCACGCCCGCACCGCGTGCAGATCGGGCAGCACGGCGGCCGCCAGCCGGGCCACCTCGCCCGACGGGGGCTTGAGATCGGGGACGATGATCGCGGTCATGCCCGCGGCGTGAGCGGCGCACGCGCCCGCCTCGGAATCCTCCAGCACCAGGCAGCGGGCCGGATCGACCCCCAGCCGGCTGGCCGCCAGCAAAAAGATATCAGGCGCGGGCTTGCCCTGGACCACCTCGTCGCCGGCTGCGATGACGGCAAAGCGCGGCTGGATGGCCACGGAACGCAACAGCCGCTCGATGGACGCGCGCTCGGAGGAGCTGGCCACCGCCTTGGGCAGGCCGCGCATCTCCAGGAAGTCCAACAACGCCAGCAGGCCCGGCTTGAGCGGCGCGCCGTTTGCGTCCACCTCCTGCCAGACATAGTCGCCCGTGCGGCTGTTCGTGGTCTCCAGGGGGAAATCCGGCCCGTAGGCCGCGCGCAGAATCTGGTTGGTCGCCGCGACGGTGCGCCCCACGCTGCGCATGAAGACCTCTTCCGATGCCTCGTAGCCGAAATCGGCCAGCGCGCGCTGCCACGAGCGAAGAATCAGCCGCTCCGTGTCGAACATCAGGCCGTCCATGTCGAAGAGGACGGCAGCAATTGTCGTTTGCTCACCCATCACAAACTCGTCACCTTTGCTGCTTTCTGGTCAACAACGCCGGCCAGCGCCGGTGGGCGTCGACGATGGCCCACGAGGCGGCCTGGCCCAGCCCGCAGATGCTGGCGTCGGTCATCACCCGGCCCAGCTCGACCAGCGTCGCCGCGTCGTCGGGGCGGGCGTCGCCGGCCGCGATGCGGGCCAGAATCTCGGCCTGGCGCGCCGTGCCTATCTGGCAGGGATAGCACTTGCCGCAGCTCTCATGGGCAAAGAAGGCGCCGATGCGAACCAGCACGTCGAGCAGATCCACCCTGTCGTCGAAGACCATCACCGTGCCCGCGCCGATGGTGCCGCCCACCTGCTTGAAGGCCGCGAAGCTCAGCGGGGTATCCAGGTGCTCGGCCGTGAGAAAGGTGCCGGCCGCGCCGCCGGTCAACACCGCCTGCACGCTGCGCCCCGGCCGCAGGCCGCCGGCCAGGTCGAAGATCAGATGGCGCAGCGGCACGCCAAAGGGGGTCTCGTAGACCCCGGGCCGCACCACCGAGCCGCTGACCGCAAAAAGCTTGGTGCCGGCCGAGTCGGCCGTGCCCAGGTCGCCATACCAGCGCGGGCCGTGCATGACGATGGAGGGCACCTTGGCCAGCGTTTCCACGTTGTTGATCACCGTAGGGCAGCCCCACAGGCCGGCCGTGGTGGGGAAGGGGGGGCGCAGCCGCGGAAAGCCGCGCTTGCCCTCGATGCTCTCCATCAGCGCGGTCTCCTCGCCGCAGACGTAGGCGCCCGCGCCGCGGCGCACCTCGATGCGCAGGTTCCAGGGGCGTCCCCGGATCTGTTCGCCCAGCCAGCCGGCGGCCTCCAACTGCCGCACCGCATGGCTGAAACGCTCGTAGCCCAGGCGATGCTCGCCGCGCACGTAGATGAAGCCATGTTCCGCGCCCACCGCATAGCAGGCCAGCATCAGCCCCTCCACCACGCGGAAGGGGTCGCCGTCCATCAGCACCCGATCCTTGAACGCACCCGGCTCGCTCTCGTCGGCGTTGCAGATCACGTAGCGGGGCGCGGGGTTGTCCAGCGCGTGCTGCCACTTCAGGCCGGTCGGATAAGCCGCGCCGCCGCGGCCCACCAGCTTGCTCTCCTTGACCGCCTGCAACACCTCGGCCGGGCTCATCTGATGCACCGCCTTGCGCAGCGCGGCCAGCCCGCCCTGGGCGCGGTAGTCATCCAGGCTGGTGGGATCGACCACCCCCACGTTGGCCAGCGCGATCTTGACCAGGCCGCCGATGCGCAAAGGGGGCGCGGCGGGCGGCCCCATCAACATCGCGCCGGCCGCATCGGGCCAGGCGGGCGCGTAGCGGGCCCGGTTGACCAGCGCGGCCGGCGCCCGGTCGCACAGCCCCAGGCAGCGCACCGGCTCCACGGTATAGCGGCCGTCTGGCGTGGTCTCGCCCGGCTGCACCCCCAGATGGCGGCAGAGCCCAGCCAGCAGCGCGTCGCCGCCGGCCACGGCGCAGGAGGCATCCTGGCAGACGCGAATCATCTTGCGCCCCACCGGCTCGGTGTGGAACATGTCGTAGAACTCGGTGACGCCGTAGACTTCGGCCTGGGGCAGACCCAACGCAGCCGCGATGCGCTCCACGGCCGGCCGCGGCAGCCAGCCGCCGAAGATCTCCTGCGCCTCATGGAGAATCTCGATGAGGTAGGAGCGGGCGTCGGGGGCAGCCGGCGCAGCGCCGCCCAGACGCGCCAACACCCTCTCCAACGCGGCCATCTGCGGATCGACCCCGCCCCAGAGGCTCCAGCGCGCCTCGACCCAAGCGGCCAGCGCGGGCAGATCGGCGGCGAAAATGGCCAGCAGGCTGACGCGATATTTGCGCTGCCAGTCCAGAGTCGCCAAAGCCCCGCCGCTGAACTCGGCCTCATCCTTCAGGCGCACGAAGCGGAAAAGCCCGTAGTCTGCCACCAGACGCTGCCGCGGCTCCAGGCTGGTGGCCGAGAGACCGGGGGTCTCCTGGGCAGCGGTCAGGCCAGCCTCGACCCAGCGGTCGGAGCGCGTCACGCCGTCGCCGGCCAAGGCCTGCCCGACGAAGGTTTTCAGCCAGAAAAGCGCGGCCCGGTCCAGGTCGCCGGCGCGCAGGTCAGCCTCAAAGCGGAGAAGAGCAGCGCTCAGATCGGGGTGCATGGCGGACTCCTTAGCTGGCGGGGGCATTTGCGGCGTCGATGGCCGTCAGCAGCTCGCTGTTGGGTGGATAGTCGCGCATATTGCCGGCGTAGTAGCTCTGAATGACCTGGCCCTGCTTGTCGATGACCAGGATGGCGGGCATGCGGCCAAACTTCAGCAGCTTGACCTCCTGGCCGTAGCGGTCGGCCACGGTGTGCTCAGGGTCGGCCAGGCCGATGAAAGGGTACTGCCCCTTGGCCCACTGGCTGGCGAAGAAGTCATGCCCTTCCGGGCCGATGACCACGATCTGTGCGTCACGCTGCACGAACTGCTGATAGTCTTGGCGCAACTGCGCCAGATGCCTGCGGCAGTGCGGTCAGGTGAAGCCGCGGGTAAAGACCAGCACGACGTTTTTCTGGCCCTTGAAATCGGCCAGGCTCACCGGCTGACCCTGCGGATCTGGCAGTGTGAAATCGGGGGCGGCGGCGGCGATGATGCGGGGCATGGGGGATTCCTTTCAGACGCCGGGTTTTCCTGGCCGCTATGATACGCCAGGTCGGGCTTCTTGCCAAAGCGGCGCGCCGCCCCCGGTCCAGTTGTCAGCACACCGCCGCGGGAGTACAATGGCGCAACCATGCACAGCGAACCTACCAACGTCGACAAGCTGCGCGCGCTGCCCTGGAGCATCGCGTCCAACGCCGCGCAGGCTGTCTATCTGCAACTGACCTTCTTTGGCTCGATCTTCGTGCTCTTCCTCAGCAGCTTGGGGTTGGACACCGTGCAGATCGGCTTTTTGCTGTCGCTGCTGCCCTTCACCGGCATCCTGGCGTTGGCGCTGGCGCCGGCCATCGCCCGCTGGGGCTACAAGCGCACCTGGCTGGGCTTCTTCGGCCTGCGCACCTTCATCACCGCCTTTCTGCTGTTGACCCCGCTGGTGGTGACGCGCTTTGGCCCCGATGCCGCCATGGGCTTCATGACGGCCGTGGTTCTGGTCTATGCCCTGGTGCGCACGGTGGGCGTGTCGGCCGGCTTCCCCTGGATCCAGGAATATGTCCCCAACTCGGTGCGGGGCAAGTACACCGCCAGCAACAACTTCTACTCCACCATCGCCGGCTTCGCCGCGGTCACCCTGGCCAGCCTGGTGCTGGCGCGCACCGTCGGTATCACCGGCTACATGGTGCTGATCGCGGTCGGCGTGGTCTTCGGCTTCATCTCGGTGGCGCTGGCCATTCGCATCCCTGGCGGTGCGCCGCGCAAGCCAGACAAGAGCAAGCCCGCGCCGCAGCGCGACATCAAAGACGCACTGCGCGACAGCCACATGATGCGCTATCTCGCCGGCGTGGGACTCTTCACCTTGGCCACCGTGCCGCTGAGCGCCTTTCTGCCGCTGTTCATGCAGGACCAGGTGGGCCTGCCCGATTCCCAGGTGGTGCTGTTGCAGACCGGCGTCATGGTCGGCGCGTTGATCTCCAGCTACTTCTGGGGCTGGGCCTCCGACCGCTACGGCGGCCGGCCGGTGACCCTCTACGGCCTGGCCTTTCGCGCCCTGCTGCCCCTTTTCTGGATGATGCTGCCCGGCCTGTCTGGCGCTGCCCTGCCGGCCGCCATGGCCAGCGCGGTCTTCCAGGGCTTCGCCGACGTGGGCTGGCAGGTGGGCGCGACCCGGCTGCTCTACGTCAGCATCGTGCCCGCGGCCAAACGCGATGACTACATGGCGGTCTATTGGGCCTGGGTGGGGCTGATCAGCGGTTTGAGCCAGCTCTTCGGCGGCTGGCTGCTGACCGCGGCCGGGAATCTCTCCACCGGCATGGGCGGCATCCCGATCGACCCCTACACCCCCTTGTTTGTGCTGGGCATCGTGCTGCCCATCGCGGCCATCTTCGTCCTGCGGCGCATCCGCGATGACACCACCATCGGCATGGGCGGCTTTGCCGGCATCTTCCTGCGCGGCAACCCCTTCCTGGCGCTGGAGGCCATGGTGCGTTTTCATCTGGCCAAAGACGAGGACTCGGCCGTCCGGGTCACCGAACGCCTGGGCGCCTCCAAAAGCCCGCTGACAGTGGAAGAGCTGCTGGACGCGCTGGATGACCCGCGCTTCAACGTGCGCTTCGAGGCGGTGGTCGCCGTGGCGCGCCATGGGCCTGACCCGCGGCTGATCGACGCGCTAGGCGAGGTGCTGAACGGCCCCGAGCCCGCGCTGAGCACTGTGGCTGCCTGGGCGCTGGGGCGTTCAGGCGATCTGCGCGCCCGGGAGCTGCTGCGCCAGGCCGCGGCCGGCTCCAAATACCGTTCGGTGCGGGCCCACAGCCTCCGCTCGCTGGGGGTGTTGGGCGATCAAGAGAGCGCGGCGCTGGCGTTGGCCGGCATCGCCGAAGAAAGCGACGTGGGCATGCAACTGGCCTACGCCTCCATGTTGGGCCGCATGCAGATAATCGAGGCCACCGGCCGCCTGCTGGAACTGCTGGCCAGCAGCCCCAGCCGCAGCTCCCGCCGCGAGATGGCGCTGAGCGTGGCCCGGCTGGCAGGGGATGAAAACAACTTCGTGACGCTGCTGCGCCAGTGCGATCAGGAGGCTGGCACCGCCATGGCCCAGACCCTGCTGACGCTGCGCAAACAGATGGAAAAGGGCAGCCAGGAGATGAACGAGCTCAGCGGCGAGATCGAGGAATGCGCCCGAACCTTGGCCCGGCATGAGCTGGAAGAAGGGGTGGCGCAGTTGGCCAGCCTGCTCAGCCGCCTGCCGGTCGAACGCCAGGCCCCCCACGTGGCCGCGATCTTGCAGGAGGCGGCCGGTCGCATGCAGGAGTTCGGCATGCAGCGCATGGAGTACCCGATCCTGGCGTTGCACGTCTTGACCGTGGCCTGGGCGGCTGGTCCCTGAGCCCTCTGCCCCGCCTTGGCGGCTTGGCGGCGCGGGGTGCGCGGCCTTGGTCGCGCCGAAGCCCGATCAGAACTGCCGCTGCATGGAGCCGGCGTAGCCGGTCATCTCCACATAGCCGTTGCCGGCCACCGGCTGGCCGGCGCGCTGGCCGTTGACCTGCACCGCGCCCTCCCAGTAGCTGTAGGAAACGTTCAGCTCCTGGTCTGCCAGCCACGGCTTCAGCGCCAGCGTCAGGTCCAGGCTGGGCACGGTGATAGTCCAGCGGGCGGGGTATGTTGCGCCGCTGCGCGGGCTGCGCCAGGCGTCGTGCACCTCGATCTGAAAATCGGCCTGGCTGAGCGGGGTCACAGCGCCATCGGCGTCCACAAAGCTGCCGGCCGAGAAGGGGGAGATGCCGCCGTCGGCCTGGCGGATTTGGAAAACCTTGAGCTCGCTCCCGTCGTCCAGTTGCAGGGCGAACCAATCCCAGCCCACCTGGTCGGCGGCCAGCGCGCTGGTGCTGTACTCATGATCCTGCCAGCTCAGGCCGGCCACCGGAACGGTCGCGTCGCCCAGCGTCACCGTGCCCTCGCTGGCCAGCCGGGGGAGGCTGAAGTAGGTGGAGGCGTTGCCGGGATCGGGGCCTTTTTGGCTGTAGCCCCGGTCCCCTTGCAGCACCGGCCCCGTGACATCGGTCAACAGCAGGTCGATGGCCACCTCGCCGGCCGCGGCCTGCATGCGGGTCACCCCCGGCTGGCCCGGCAGATCCTCCACCCGCCAATCCTCCAGCCAGACCGCGTAGGGCTCGGCCTGGGCGCCGGCCAGGCCGGCCGCGCCGCGCGCCAGCCGTTCGAAGGCGTGAAAGCGGCCGTTCTGGACATCGGTCAGCGCGAAATGGCCCATATAGACCTGGTCGGCGCCCCAGTCCGAGGCGCGCGCGGCGCGTTCGTCCGGCGGCTGCATGGCCCGGCGAAAGATGGTGAACTGGTAGCCGAAATGGCGGCCATCCTCGGCCGCGAGGTTGCCGGTGTAATACCACCACTCGGTCTGGAAATCGGGGTGCGGGCCATAGTCGGCCGGAAAGCTGAGCGGGCTGGGGCCGGTCACACGGGCAAAGCCGCCGGCGTCGGCCGCCGGGGCCATGCCCTGCACGCGCGCCTCCACCTGCGGCTCGCTGCGTCCCCGCCAGAGCAGCAGCGCGCCGGCGGCCGCCAGCAACAGCGGAACAAGCCACAGCCAGCGTTTCGTTCTCATGGTCATCACAGCAGATCCAGCCCTTTCGAGGCCAGGTGCGCGCTTCAGCGGGGCAGAATCGCGGGCGGCGGCCCTTGCAGGGCGCGAACCAGGCGGGGCAGGCCATAGGCCGGTCGCAGCGGTGCGACCAGGTCAATCGGCTCAGCCATAGGGCTGGCCAGGGTGTAGGGCAGTCGACTCTGATCGATTGCCTCGGTCAGCACCGGGACCACGCGCCAGGCGTTTTCCAGGTCGATGCCGATGGTCTGGGCCAGAACGGCCTCGAACGTGGCCATGGCGTCGGAGAGGAAGGCCTGCGACAGGACGACCACCGTGCGCCGGGCCTGCTGCATGCCGCGCTGGACCGTGGCGACGCGCGCCACGCCGGCCTGCAAGACATCGGCTGAGATGGCCACCCGCAGGCCAGCGTCCTCCAGCGGCGGGATCAGGTTGCGCCAGACCCACTCCCGGTCGCGCTCGCTCTTCTCGGCGTAGATGAGATAGGCGTCGTACAGGTAGCCATCCGCTGCGCGGGCCACGGCCTTGGCCTGGCCGCCCAGACGCAGCGCCACCGGGAAGTTCTCCTCGATCTCAGCCTTGAAGACCGGATGCTGGCGGCCGTTCATGGCAGCGGTGACGCGCGGCTGGAGGTATTCGAACAGGTCGAAGATGCGGATCAGGCCGTCATCGGCGGCGACGTCGCCGCGCAGGCCGGCCAGCAGATGCGTGGTGAAGACGCTGTTGGGGGCGCCAGCCAAGGCATAGGAAAATTCATCGCTGCGCGAGGAGGCCAGGATGACGCGGCCCCGGCCGGCCAGCAGCGCCTCGTAGTAGCGCTCGGTCAGGCCGGCTTGAAGCGCCGGGGCCAACGCGTCCTTGGGCTGACCGATGCCGCCGGCGTGGCAGCAGTCGAAAATGACCACCACCTTGCGCGCCGGAATGGCCCGCAGCGCATCGGTGAACTCGGCGCCGGAGATGGCCGTGGCGGCCAGGGCCTGCGGCGAGCTGGCATCCGCGTCCACCGGCAGCAGGTACTGGCCGGCCTGCGGCCCCTGCTCGATACGTGCGCCGTGGCAGGAGAGATAGATCAGCGCCGTGGCGTCGGCGTCGCAGCGCTGCGCCAGGTCAGCCAGCGCCTGGCGCAGCGCTGCCGTCGTGGCTGCGCCGTCCAACAACAATGTGACGTGGTCGCGGGCATAGCCGCCCCGCTCCGGAGCCGCCAGCACATCATACACCGCGCGCGCATCGTTCAGCACCGTCGCCGGCAGCGGGGAGACGTGCTGGTAGGCGGCGATGCCGGCGAGGAGGGCGTGGGCGGAAGGGAGAGGCGTCACATTAAACCTTCCTCGAAATCAGCAACCATAGAGGGTCGCTAGAAAACGATTCCACCAGTTGCCTGCCTGCCAGCTACTGCACAGAGGCACCCATCCTTCGCCCGGCGGCCCGGCGACATTGTTCTTCAAGACCATGTGTAGTTGGTAGTCTTGCCAGCCAGGAAAGGAGGGCGCAAGCAGAACAAAACCAGGCGTGTTGTAGCAGAGTTGGGCCAACTCTGCGTCGTGCTGGAAATCGACGTGGCTGATGGTGATCGGTACGAACGTGCCATCTGGCGCGACCAACTCGCCTTGCAGTGTGGCGCTCAGGGCTCGCCCAATGGCAAGCTCCTCCACCGGGACGCGGCTGTCTTCCCCGAGATCGCGCGGACAAAGTCCGACGTCTTTGGCTGTCTTCCGGAGTTCTTCCGAGGGCAGATTGGGCATGATCGTCGACAATGAATGGACACGGTCCATCTGGAGTCTCAGTAACAGCTCTGGATCGCTGATGGCGACCAAGGTGTAGGTATTGGGTTCCTTGTCCTCATTGCGATTCAACCATATCATCGGACGGCGATGATTGACAGCGGTTTTCACGAGCGATGGCTCAGCATAGGTCTTGATTCTGCTGCCAGTTAGCAGAAAACTGAGCCGTTTTCCAGCTCGACCATCCCTGCCCAGGGTCCAAAGGGCAGCTTCCTGATCGGTCTGATCAAAAGCATACTCAGCAACGAGGTCGAGACTGGCATGTGGCGCACCTGGCATTGAGCCAGAAACAGGTCGTGTTGAGGCCATGTCTTGGCCGGCAGAGGAATCGACGCCTTGTGTGGCTTGTGTGGCCAAACGCAAAGACGCTCCGAGTGATGCCATCGTGAGAACGATAGCGAGCAGCAGAATGCTTGGACGTTGCATCTTGTACCTCCTCCGACGAATGTTCACGTCACTATCAGTTGATCGGAAGCGACTCGATTCATTTGGAAGACTTGTTCTGTGTTTGTCAGGTTTCGCAACGTGAAAACGACAGCGCCTGTCTCCAGATTGTAGTTACCTAGATTGTTCGGAGCAATCAAGGCTGGAGGAAATCCAACCTGAAAAACTGCATCCACAGCAAGGGTGCCACCTGGTACATTGAACGTAAAGGCCGGCTGATCAGCGTCCAGCAACACGCTCAGCACGACAGCACCATTGGCCGGAACCGATAGGTTGCCTGGTTGAGTTGGAGAGTAGACTGATTGCCAAGAGCCGCCGACCAGAGGGCGCCGCCAGATGCCGTGGGCGAGCGTTCCAGCCAACAAGTGAGTAGCAGTGATTGCCAGACTCGTCACTTGCGCCCGTGGAGCAGGGTACCCAAACGAGGTCAATGTCGAGTTCTGCCAGCGCAGGATATCGTCGGACGTGGCTGCCCAAACCGCGCCCGCACCGACAGCAAGAGCCAACACCGCCGATGTCACGTTGCCCAACGGCGCATTGACTGACCAGTTCTGGCTGAGTTGCCTCAGCCTGCTTCCGGCCCCTGACGCGGCGCTAGATTGAGAGGCAGATGGCAAGATTCCCACGAACACATCGGAACCCAGACCAACCAATGCTGTGACCCGCGTCTTGTTGGCCGCATCGAAGAGTCCGCCCGATTCGGTCCACGTTGAGGATAGCGTTCCTTGACTGGACAGGATACTTCTGTGCAGCCTGCCGGGACTCATGGCCTGGACGAAGTTGAGCCCTTGCGCCGTTACCTGCGTCAACGCCAGAGCGGGGAAGCTGGTGTCCGTGGGTGGCGTCCAGCTAAACTGGTTTGTCCCACTTCGATCGAGCACATATACCCCGCGATTACTGCCCACCAGCACTCGCCCATTTCCAACGCGTAGCAGACACAACGGGGTGATGTCGTTCGGCCAGTTGGGGACTTCCTGCCACAGGCTGCCCGCCTGGCTCAGGTCACGCCAATAGACGCCAGGGTTCCACTGTGGATCGCTGCCAGTGGCGGTTGGCGGGGGCAACTCGGCGATAGCGATCAGGTGGTTGCCATCGGCTGCCACTGCTACGACGCCTGTGAGGGTGCCTCCGCCGGCCAGGTTGGCGCTCTCTGACGCCCAACTGGCGCCGCCGTCGTCGGAGCGCAGAATGCCTGCCTCGCCGGCAGCGGTCAATGTGCCGTTCTGTGTCTCGGCGAAGCCGCAGATGCCCTGACCGGCCGCGATGCCGCGACCAGCCCACACAGGCTGGGTGCCGTTGCCCAGGTCCATCTCGCTCACTTGAGCGTCAGCGTTGATTAACGCCTCGGCCGCCAGCTCGAAACTGGTCAGGTGGCCGTGTAGGTAGGGATAAGCGCGCACCGCCAGCTTGTCGACGACCGCTGGACCCAGCACAGTGCGCAGGTCCCACAGCGCCCGCGCCCATACCATACCTACATCGTAATCCTCCAGGGTGAGTTGGAGGGTGTACTCGCCCGCTGGATAGGCGTTGAGGGCCGGCAAGAAATCCGCGCCCGCCACGCGGGTGGGGCGGTCCAGCCGCCAACGATCGGCCCAGTTGTCCGTGCCATTGGCGTTTTGAGGACGATATGCGCCGCGACCCCAGCGCTGATCTTGGTTATCTCCGTTCTTGGCAGCCAGGGAACGCGAGAGGTACATGGCGTAGCCCTCTTGCAAGGCGCGGCTGAACGGAGCCAGCCCCGTGAGCACATCCCACGGATCGGGGTTCATCAGCCACAGAAACGCGTGGGCGAACTCGTGCATGACAACCTCAGGGTCTCGTGCAGGATGGAAGACCCTCATGCCGCCCACCATGGCGCCAGCCGCCGGGGTGCTCTTGAAATGCACCGCGCCGGGGGAGCCAGGAATGAATCCGGCAACCTGGATGTCATGCTGCGTACTACGGGCATAGACGGTCAGGGGAGAAGGCGGTGGGGTGAGATTGGCGCCGCAGTGGTTCTGCAAATGCTGTAAGAGCTGTTGACCATGCACCACGACCGTTGCCGCGTCGACGGATAGTGAAGCCGACAAGGATCTGTTTGCGCCCAACTGCACGGTGCCGCCATCCAGCACAGTCACATAGGCGGCCAGATCATTGGTTGAAACGTTGGCTGCATCCCCGACCGGCATCTCAGCAGCAGCCTCCCCCGAAGTCGTAAAATAGGTCGGTGCTCCAGCCACGGCCTGCCACGGAGCGCCCAAGACGTTGCCGTTGTGTGCATCGATATCGACGTACCACAGTAAATGGTTCGGCAGCGTCACCTGGACGCGCTGCATCAATGCATACGCTCCGGCCCAGGGCACGATGGCAAGTTTGCTACCCTGAATGGGCGCTACCTCGACTCGAAACTTGACACCGTCGTAGCGCATCCGCAGCCAGTCTCTGATTAGCTCCAGTTCCTCTGCTGCGACATCACTGCCCTCACCACGCTCACGCCACCTGGCGAAGGCCTCCGTCAGGAGCCAGGAGAGCTCACCACCGTCTCCCCAGTTACCACGTGAGAATGCCTCTTCCAGAACACGAAAGAAATTTGCGGCTTCTTGTCCTCGTCGCTCCCGAAAAAATCGCGGCACCATGATTGCCAATATGGCTTCCGGAGAAATGGCTCTGGTTTCAAGCAAGGAGAGCAGCGCGAACCACATGCAATCTACGGCGCTGATATACTTTTCCATATCGGGTGGGGCGTCGGACACGGGGAAATAGCTGCTGGTGACGCAGACGCGACGGTCGCCGGTCACGTCATGCACGCGCACGCTGCCGCCCAGCACTGACACATCTCGATGTATCTGGCGCCAGGAGAAATGGCGCATGACTGCACCGCCATCCTGACCAGGGCTGGTCTGTACCTTGATGATCGGCGCCGGATCAAAATCATTCGCAGGGTTGTCTTCATTGGCCGCGCCAAACAGCGCCAAGAACAGTTGGCTGGCCGTCAACACCCTGTGCGCTTCGCTTTGGGCTTTTTCGTCGTCAAGGGAGAATGGGGCATCCACCCACGTGCGCAAGGATGCCGGCAGACCAGTGGCACGAAATAGTTTCGCACGCCAAGAAAACGACTGGCCGGCGATACGCTCTGGATGTTTGCTGCGAAGCGCGTGCAGCACCTCGCTTGAGAGCCGCCAGCGCACCGGATCGACGGGAAATCGTTCACGCTCAGGTAAGCCTGGCGAACGGCGCTCGGGTAGCTCCCAACGCAAGGGCGGATAGATCGGTTCCTGGAAATCTAACGCTGCCATGTTCACACCTCTATTGTTTCAAGGCCAAATCCGTGCCCACCAGGGGCCATCGGTCAGGGAGTAGTGACGTCCTGGCGCCAGGACAGTTGGCAGCCCCGCTCGTTGCGCTGCCGCCAGCAAATAGGGTGCAGATCCCGGCCCGACTGAAGCCAGCCGCACTTCGCAGATCACGACACAGCGCGGGATGCCTGGCAGTCGTTCTGGCTGTTCCCCGCTCAAGCCGCCGCGCCATACGCCTCCCAACGCGGTGGACAGGTACCATTCCGCCTCGCCGGATCGACCCACCTGTACTATCACGTCGCTCACCGCGCTGCTGCCATCCCACTCCGGGGTGCTGTCGCTGCGCCACTGGTCGGAATTGCACGAGTCGGCGCGCGGGCACAGGTCAAGCAACTGATGTGCTCCGAGAGAACCACCTGGCTCCAGCCGCCAATCCCGGACGAGCGCCAGATAACGCGGCCGGGCGCTGCCTGGAACTGGTAGAAGATCCCGAAACTGGTAATCACCGGCGGGATCGAATACCTGGCGACAGCTTTGACCACCATCGTCACTGATCCACAGCCCGCGGCGGTTGGTTCCCACAAGCAAACGCTTGCCGTCCGTTGCCAGAGCTGTGACAGCTAACTCGCCCGGCAGGCCGTCGCAGCCACCCGGCTGGTCCAGCCGGCTCCATTCACCGTCAGCAAAGCGAAACAGGCCGCGCTCCCTACCCGCGGCCCATAGCGCAGACGATTCATCTGATCCGTCGATCACCAGCAAGTTGGGGACGTTGTCGGTTTCCACCGGCGGCCCAACTGCATAGTGTTCGAAATGTGCGCCGTCGTCTTCGCTGACCAACACCCCAGAGTGGCTGGTCAAGACAAACACCCTGGTTGGCTCTGATGGCAGCGATGTGATCGCCTGGATGTCTGACAACGCGTCGCGGTTTGGAATACACAACAAGTCACCCACATCGCTGTCCTGCCAGGCGTCCGGATCGGCCAGGGGACGTTGCCACAAGCCTTTGTGTGGGTGATCGCAGCCTTCCAGTGGATTGCGCGCGCCGACAATCAATGCGACGCCCGTGATGTGGACCACCCATCCGAATGGCGCATCCAGTGCTTCGGCTGTCCAAACCAGACGATCCTGAAACGGCCACCACCCCAGAAACGAGAACAACACGGCCCCGACAAGACCCGCACCTGCAACACCCCAAAATACCTCCCGCCGATACCTCCGCAGCCAACGCCGCCAGCGCGTCCAGAGCGGCGCGCCGGGGTCTTGCCGCCACGGCGCCGGCACGGGCACTATGTCCTCCAGATCGCGCCGCAGCCGGCTAATGCCCTGCTCCCAGCGCCGCTCGGCAGTTAGATCGATGCTCTCCAGCGCAGCCAGCGACTCGGGCAGCTCGCATTCCTTGAGCTTGAGGGGGATCAGCCGGCGGCGCAGGGCGGCCGGGTCCAGGCTGCGCACCAGCGTGTCTTCGAACAGGTTCCACTCGCTGGCCAGCCATGCCGGCGTCACCACGGCCACGGTGCGCCGGCTGCCCTTCATGCCTCGCTCGATGTTGCTCTGGCGCGACGCGCCCGGCTGGGAGTCGCGGTAGTGCACGTAGACCCGCAGCCCGGCCGCTTCCAGCCGCGGCAGCAGCCAGCCATCCACCCACTCTTCATCATCTGGGCTATGGCTGATATAGACGTCAAACTGGTAAGCCGATTGACTTGCCATGCTGGCCTCTGCATCGATGTCGACTACGAACGGCCACTCCCTGCCTACGAAAGGCGGGAATAAGATTGGTGTGCAGCCCCGGCGTCATCTGCGCCCGCCTGTCAGGCCCTCACAGAGCTAAACGAAAACTGACCCGGTTTCGCGCCATCCGATGGAATGTTACGGCGTGATTGCCCCCGCGCAGACCAACACCCCGGCCGCGTTGCGCGTCACTCCCAGGAAGGGGCCGGGATCGTAGGTGTTGACGATATCGGTCTCGTCGGCGTAGCCGCCGCCGGGCGTGGATCTGACGATGGAGAAGTGCAGGTGGATGCCGGTGGGGTTGGCGGCGTTGCCTGACCAGTTGCCCTGGTAGCCCAAGAGCGTGCCGGCCGGCACGAACAACTCACGCGTGCCAGCCGGGAACTGGGGCGCAATGAAGGACTCGCTGCCGTCGGCCGAGGCCATGTGAGCATAGTAGGTCCATATCTCTGCGCCGGGGACGATGGCGGGGAAGTCAGGATGACGGATGATCACCGCGCTGCGCCAGCCCGGCTCACGCGTCAGATAGCCGTCGTAGGCGGCAATGACCGGCGTGACGTTGACTGCGCCGTCCGGGGTGAAGATGTCGTAGCCGCTGTGGCGGTGGCCGGGACGGAAGCTGTCATCCCAGCCAAAGCCGATGTAGCCGGGCGTGGGCATCAGCATGGGCGCGTCAGGCAGGCAGCGCTGGCCGCCCAGCACCGTCCACTCCGGGTTGGCCGCCGGGTCGCTGAACCAGGCCCGCAGGCGCAGCAGTTGATCGGCGGCCACGGCCAGGCGCGGCTGCACGGCCAGGCCGACCAGGATCAGCGCGCCGCACAGGACCAATAACAAGGCCAGCAGCGGCAGAACCAGTCTCCCCGGTCGCCTTTTCGGGGGTTCGCTCATCGGCGGGCCACGAATATCCCCGAGTTCTTGTTGATGCGAATCACCCCTTCGCTGGCAAGCTGGCGGCGAACATGGGCGGCCAGCCGTTCGGTCGCGGCCGCGTCCCCCTGCACCCCCCACAGCGCGCTGCTGGCGGCGTAGGCGATCAACGGCTCAGCCTCGGTGACCAGCAAGGCGTCGGGGTAGTCACGGCGCTCGATGACGTCGAACCAGGGCTGCAATTGCTCCCGGCCGCTTTCCAGGCCGAAGTGAAACTCGGAACGATTGGCGTCGCGCGTCGCGTCGGTCACCTGGAGCACGATCTCCCAGAGCTCGGCCATGTGGTTGTGGCCATTGGTGGCGGCCAAGAGCTGGCCCCCCGGCTTGAGCACGCGCCTGATCTCAGCCAGCGCCCGCGGCCGGTCAGGCACGTGGTAGAGCATGTGGTTGGCCACCACGGCATCGAAGGCCGCATCGGGATAGGGGATCTCCTGCGCGTCGATCACGTCGAAACGAAAACGCGCCTCGCCCTCTGCTGCCAAGTTCTGGCGCGCCTGAGCGATCATGCCGGGCGACAGGTCGGTCAGCGTGATCTCCCAGCCCGGCGGGATGCGCTGCCAGTTGTGAACCCACAGCCAGCCCGGGCCGCAGCCCAGTTCCAGGATGCGGCTGCTCTCCGGCAGGCTGGCAAGCTGGTCGAAGACCCACGGGTGCCAGCCCTGTTGATTGACGCTGAAACGTTCGTGCAGTGAGCTGCGCGCGCTCAGATTGGCTGAGGTGTTGTACTGCTCCCCCAGCAGATGCGTCTGGTCTGTGATCGAGGGCATATTCAGGGCTCCTGTCCGGTTTGCAGATAGCGGCTCAGCTCGGCCTTGGGCAGGACCACCCGCTGGAACTGGTGCAGGCGCGGGCCCTGCTCCGGCCCCTCCCAGGGGATGGTGGCGTCCAGTCCCATCTTGGCGCTGCGCGATTTCTGGCCCGGCGTGTGGCTGGCCGAGGGGTCCAGCGACGACGAGGGCTGGTTCTCCCATATCATCAGGTCGCGATCGGCCTGAAAGCGGGTGGCGATGGCCCACTCCACGTCGTGCGCATCGTAGAGGTCGATGTCCATATCCACCACCGCCACATGTTTGAGGGAGGGATGGCCGCGGAAGGCAGCCTCGGCCGCGCGCCGGCCGTCGTCGGCGTGGCGTTTGTCGATCTGCACCACCGCGTGCAGCCAGGAGGCACCCCCCGGCGTGATGCTGACATTGCGGCAGGCCACGACCTGATTGACCGCGGCGTAGATGCTGGGCTCTTTGGGCATGCCCATCAGCAGCTTGTGCTCCAACATCCCCGGCAGCAGGGCGTGGTAGATGGCATCCTGGCGGTGGGTGATGCGGTCGATCTCGATCACCGGCTGCTGGCGCATCCCGTCCCAGGTCTCGGTCAGGTCCACGAAGGGCCCCTCGGCCGCGGCGCGATGGGTGATGCGCCCCTCCAGGACAAACTCAGCCTCGGCGGGGACGAGCAGATCGTTGCCCAGACAGCGAACCACCGGCGTGGGGGCCAGGGCATGGGCGATGGCCAGCTCATCCACCCCCGGCTCAGGGGCCATGCTGGCCGCCAGCAGCACGTGCAGCGGCAGGCCGATGCAAAGCGCCACGGGCAGATCGCCAGGCGTCTTCTGCAGCGCGGTGTCCGTGCCGCGGCGCTCCACGATGCGCGCGGCCATACGCCGGTCATCCAGCCGCAGACAGCGGTGAAAACTGACGTTGGGGCCGCTGTCCGGGTCGTTGATGATGGCGATGGCCGCGGTGGCGTAGGGGCCGGCGTCCCCCGCGTAGTGAGTCAGGAAGGGCAGCCGGCGCAGGTCGGCCGGATCCATCTCCACCTGCTGGCAGGGCGCATCGGCCCGGGCCACCGCCGGCGGCTTTTGCGGGCTGGCGAAGGCCTCGGCCAGGCGCAACATCACCTGATCCTGCGGGCAGTCCAGCGTCAGCGCGAAGTAGCGGCGGTCGGAGCATTGACCTGCCAGCACGCGAAATTCACTGCCGACCACCGACTCGAACAGCACCGGCCGGCCATCCAGCGCCGCGATCACCGGCGCCATCTCCAGATATGGATCGACCGGCCGGCGGATGGTCGCCAGATCGCCAGTCTCACGGACCGCATCGATGAAAGTTCGCAGGTTCAAGGGTGTGCCTCTCAAGCCTTCTGCATCACAGTGAGTCAATCACCAAATGATGTCCACGTTGTAGCGGGCAATTTCCGGATCAACGGTAGTGGTCATGTGAGCACCTCTACCGGCAATTGTAGACCAACCAGGGGACCAGGTCAACTGCAAGGCGCCACAGACGGGTGCGGTGACTTCACACAGATCACTTAGCTTAGCTCGGGCCGGTCTCCTGACCGTGCCCGGTCGTGGCGGGCACGGTCAGGAGACCGGCCCGAGCAGGGGACAGATCGATCATAGCGCTCCTGCCACCAGCCGCCAAATCTGCGCCACGAAGAAGGTCACGATGAAACCCATGGCCAGCGGCGTCAGCGCGGCCACCGCGGTCCACTTGCGGCTGCCCGTCTCCTTGAAGATGGTGTAGATGGTGGTGCTGCACGGGTTGTGGATCAGGCTGAACAGCATCAGGTTGACGGCCGTCAGCAGCGTCCAGCCGCCGGCCGTGAAGAGGGTCATCAGGTCGGCGCTGTTGTCGGTCTCGAACATCACACCCGCGCCCGCGCCCAGTCCGGTTACGCCGGTGGTCAGCACCGTCAGCATCAGGATCGTGGGGATGACGATTTCGTTGGCCGGGATGGCCACGATGTAAGCCACCAGGATCACGCCGTTCAGGCCCAGCAGCAGCCCCAGCGGGTTGAGGAAGTTCACCAGATACTCAGCCAGGCTGACGCCGCCGACATGGATGTTGGAGATCAGCCAGATGACCGCGCCGGCCGGCAGGGCAAAGGTAACGGCCCGCCACAACACGATCAGCGTGCGGTCGATGATCGAGGTGTAGATGGTCTGCAGGACGCGCGGCGGCCGGTAGGGGGGCAGCTCCAGGCTGAAGGTGGAGACTTGGCCCTTGAGCACGGTGCGCGAGAGGCTGAAGGAGAGCAGAAAGCTCAGCAGCACCCCCAGCAGCGCGATCCCCACCACCGAGAGCGCGGAGATCAGACCGGCCCACTGCGCCGACGCCAGCCCGCCGATGAAGAGGGAGGCGATCAGGATCTGCGTCGGCCAGCGGCCATTGCACAGGGCGAAGTTGTTGGTGATGATGGCGATCAGCCGCTCGCGCGGGCTGTCGATGATGCGGGTCGCCACCACGCCGGCCGCGTTGCAGCCAAAGCCCATCATCATGCTCAGCGACTGCTTGCCATGCGCGCCGGCCTTCTTGTACAGGTTGTCCAGGTTGAAGGCCACGCGCGGCAGATAGCCGAAATCCTCCAGCAGGGTGAAAAGGGGGAAGAAGATGGCCATGGGCGGCAGCATGACGCTCACCACCCAGGCGGTGGCCAGATACATGCCGTCGATCAGCAGCCCGCTCAGCCACCAGGGCAGGTTGAGCGCCGCGGCGATGCTGTGCAGCAAGGGAACGCCCTTGCCGATCAGCAGATCGGCCAGCAGTTGCGACGGAATGTTGGCGCCGGTGATGGTGATCCAAAAAACCGCCGTCAGCATCGCCAGCATCAGCGGAAAGCCCCAGACGCGGCTGGTCACCAGCCGGTCGATGCTGCGATCCAGATCGAAACGCGGCCGCTCCCCAGGTCGGGTCACCGCACGGTCGGCGATGTTGGAGGCGTCGGTGTAGATGGCCTCCATCAGCGCCTGATGAAAATCGCCGCCGATCTCCCAGCGCAGCCGTTGCGCCTCGGCCAGGATGGCATCGACGCCAGGCGGCGGGTCGTTCTGGTCATGACCCCGGGACAGCCCGGGTGCAAATCCTACAGTCATAGCTCAACCTCAAGTCCGATTCACACGCGGCGTCCAGCGCGTCTCACGCCGCGTCCAGCTCGCCCAGCTCGCCGCGCTGCACCGCCTCAACGATGCGCGGATCGCCGTCCAGCAGCCGCAGCGCCACCCAACGGGCGTTGGGCAGGGTGGGGAAGGCGCGCTCCAACTGGGCAGTCAACTGGCCGACTGCCTGCTTCAGCGCGGGCGGCTCGCTCTTGATGCGGTGCGGCTTGGTGACCACGCGGCCGGTGGCCACGTCGTCCACCGCTTGCAGCAGCTCGGCCAGCCCCTTGCGCTGGCGCGCCTCGGTGGGAACCACCGGCACGCCCAGGTCGCGCGCCAGCCGGCGTTCATCCACCACCAGCCCGTGCCGCCGCGCCTCGTCCATCAGGTTCAGACAGACCACCACGCGATCGGTGATCTCCAACACCTGCAAGACCAGGTTCAGGTTGCGCTCCAGCCGGGTGGCGTCGGCTACCACGATGGTCACGTCAGGCCGGCCGAAGAGGATGAAATCGCGCGCCACCTCCTCGTCCAGGCTGGTGGCCAGCAGCGAATAGGTGCCGGGCAGATCCACCAGCTTGTAGCGGCTGGCGCCAAATTCGAAGCCTCCCTCGGCGCGGCCCACCGTCTTGCCCGGCCAGTTGCCGGTGTGCTGGCGCAGCCCGGTCAGCGCGTTGAAGACGGTGCTCTTGCCCACGTTGGGGTTGCCGGCCAGCGCAACCACATAGTTCCAGTTCGCCATGTCGATGCCCAGCCGTTGCAAGTGGGCCGCGTTGTGCGATGGGCAAGTGGCGCAGCCCGCGGCGCTGTGGCCGGCCGGCGCTGGCTGAACGGTCAGGGTGAAGTTGGGGTCGTCATCCGGCATCTCTCCCGACAGAAGTTGAACTTCTTCGGAGAAGTTCAACTCCTTCCCGTCGCTCGCGGCCGGCGCGGCCTGGTGGCCATTGTTGCGATCTGAATGCTCGTTCATGCGGTCGTCTCCGCCAAACGTTGGATGTTGATCAACTGGGCTTGCTCACGGCGCAGCGCGATCATCGCGCCGCGAATGCGGTAGGCGGTCGGATCGCCGCTGGGGCTGATCAGCTCAGCCGCAATCACCGCGCCCGGCAGGATGCCCAGATCCATCATGCGGCGGCGCTCGGCCCCGCGGATGCGGGGGGAGAGGGTCACCACCTGGCCCTGCTGGCCAGGCCGCAGCGTGGCCAGGGTCTCGGCGCTCTCCACGCCGGCCGGCCCGCTCTGCGCCGCGGCCTCAGGCAAGGGCCGCACCGAGATGTTGGCCGCCAGCAAGGGGGCCAGCAGATGCTCATCCCCGTCGGCCCAGAAGCGCACCCGGGTGGGCGACACCTCCGTCAGCCGCACCTCCATGCCGGGATAAAGCCCCTCGGCGATCAGTTGGGCGTAGACGGTCTCCGGCTCATCCTCGATGTGTACGATCCGGCCGGGGGTGTCCAGCGCCAGCGCGGGCAAGGGCTGGCCCCCGTGATAGACAAAGCGACCATCGGCGTCGGGGATGGGGTCGCCGTGGGGATCGTGGGTGGGCCGCCCCAACTGCGCGGCCAGCGCCTCGACCTCGGCCGGCTGCAGGTCGTGCTCCAGCCGCTCGGCCTGCTGGTGCCATTCCTGCTCGTGATAGCCGGTGCGCTCGGCCAGGTAGCTCTCCCAGAGGCGGTGGGCGCGGATGATGTGCAAGGCCGCGGCGCGCCCCTGCGGGGTCAGCGCATAGTCGCCGCTGGCCACATTGACCAGGCCCGCGGCCTGCATGGCGCTCAGCACGCGGGCGGCCGCCTCGGTGGAGATGCCCAACGCGCCGGCCACGCTCTCCAGGGTGGGACGCCGGCCGCGCATCTGGCATTTGTGGATGTGCTTCAGGGCGTCCTCGGTGCGCACCCGGTCATCGACGTGGGCGCGCGTCTGCCAGCGGGCCAACAGGCCGCGCTGGGGCCAAAAGACCGCCAGAGCGGCCGCCAGCAACAGCGCGCCGATCAACAGGGCCAACAAGGGATCAGGCATGGTTCATCTCCACAGAAAGCTCGGCGGCCAGGTCGAAGGCCAGCATGTGCGACATGCCGTTCACCGCCACCAGCAGCGGCCCCCGGAAGGGTGCGCGCTCCAACACCGTGACCTGGGCGCCCGGGTAGAGCCCCAGCTCCCCCAGGTAGCGCAGCCGCTCCCCATCCTGGGCATGCACCCGCGCCAGCCGCGCCGGGCAGCCCGGCTCCAGCGCGGTCAACGGCAGCCCGGCATCGGCCGCGGCCAGCCGGCCGTGGCGGTCGGGGATGGGATCGCCGTGCGGGTCGAAGGTGGGATAGCCCAGCTTGCGGGCGATGGCCTCCTCCACCTCTTCGCTGATGGCGTGCTCCAGCCGTTCAGCCTCCACATGCACCTGGTCCCAGGACATCTCCAGCACATCGTGCAGGAAGAGCTCGATCAGCCGGTGATGGCGCACCATCTCCAGCGCCACCTGCTGGCCGGCCGGGGTCAGTTGCACGCCGCGGTAGGGAACATGCTCGATCAAGCCGGCCTCGGCCAGCCGCTTGACCATGTTGGTGGCCGAGGCCGGCGCCACGCCCAAAGCCTGGGCGATGGCTGAGTTCGACGCCTCCTGGCCGCGACTGAGCAGCATGTAGATGGTCTTGAGGTAATCCTGATGGGCCGAGGTGATCTCTGGTGTTGACATGGCTAAACTCAAATTTAGGATGTGCTAAATTATAGTCAGATCAATGACGCTGTCAAATCCGGGCCGCAGTCGTCCCCAGGCCCGGAGTCGAGGCTTCAGCCGGGTCTGGC
>JAKQCW010000238.1 GCA_029558955.1 Chloroflexota bacterium | reverse complement strand
CGCCGACCGCCGCGGCGCCCAACCAGGCCGACATGGTGGCAGGCGGGCTGCCGGCGCAGGCCCCCTGGCAGCGGGTCTTCGTCGATCTGGCGTTCGTCACCGACGATGTGCACAGCCAGCCTGGCTGCACCACCTGTCACGGCGGCACGGCCGGCACCCTGGACATGGCCACAGCCCACGGCAACCTGACGACTCCTTCCGCCGCCCAGCTCGACAAGATGTGCGGCAGTTGCCATGTGGGCCTTGTGCAGTCGGCGCGCACCAGCTCCCATCGCATGTTGCCCAGCTTCGCGCAGGCGCTCAAGGCGCGCGGCGCTGACTTCACCATGCCGGAGACGGTGCACGCCTTCAACGGCCAGTGCGCCCAGTGTCACGCCACCTGCGCCGATTGCCACATCAGCCGGCCGGCCATTCTCGGCGGCGGGTTGACCTCCGGCCATCTGATGAGCAATGGCGTGGCGCAGGAGCAGACCTGCGCCGGCTGTCACAACGCCACCGTCGCCGCCGAATCCACCGGCGCCCACGAAGGGATCCCCGGCGATGTACACAGCGCGGCTGGCATGAGCTGCACCGATTGCCACAGCGTCGAGACCTTCCACCAGAGCCAGCGGGCTGCCAGTCAGAGCCAAGGGGTGGCCTGCGTCGATTGCCATCAGGCGGACGTCAAGCTGGGCGGCGCCAACGTGCAGCACACGGTACACGTCAACACGGTGCAGTGCCAGGTCTGCCATTCGGCCGGCGCCTACACCTCCTGCGCCACCTGCCATGCGGGCGAGAATGCCAAGGGCGCGCCCATTGCCACCAGCGACCCGGCCAGGCTGACCTTCAAGATCGGGCGCAACCCCGCACCCGACGAGGAATCCCCCTGGAACTACGTGCTGGTGCGCCAGACGGCGGCCGACCCGGACATGTGGGCCTTCTACGGCGAGAACCTGTTGCCCGACTTCGCCGATGTGCCCACCTGGCACACCACCACGCCGCACAACATGCAGAAGATCACCCCACAGAACGCCGCCTGCAACAACTGCCACGGCCAGCGCGATCTCTTCCTGACGGAGGCGGATCTGACGCCTGAGACCCTGGAGGCCAATCGGGATGTGATCGTGCCCCGAATTCCGCCGACGCGCCTGGAGGTTGCGCCATGAGTCATCGATGCATTTCAGGCCGACGTTGCTGCGTTGAGCCCACGGCCGCGGATCGAAGCGCAGGGGCGCGATCGGCGGCTGGCCCGCGCGCGGCGAGAGGCGGAGTCGCGATCGGCGTCGCGCTGCTGGCATTGGCGCTGGCCGTGCTCCTCCTGACGCCCGCGCCAGCGACGGCCCAGGAGCCGACGGTCAGCCCGGCCGCCAGCGACGCCGCCGCGGCCAACGCCGCCTGCATCACCTGCCATCAGCAGCAGGGCCTCTACCTCAACCTGCCCGACGGCGAGTCGCTGCCGGTGACCATGGACAGCCATGTGCTGGCCGGCTCCATGCACGAAGATCTGCGCTGTCAGGACTGCCACACCGACATCGGGGGCTATCCGCACGGCGCGCCGCCGGCCGACAATTTCCGGGACTTGCAGATTTACTACAGCCAGAGCTGCGCCGACTGTCACACCGACGAAGGGATGCACCAGGTGGACAGCGTGCATGCCCAGTTGCAGGCTGCCGGCGTGCGGGAAGCTGCGGTCTGCTCCGACTGCCACGGCAGCCACGACGTCCAGCCGATCAGCCGCGCCACGCATCCGGAGGTGTCGCCGACCGCCTCGGCCGACACCTGCCTGCAGTGCCACAGCGGCATCCATGCGGCCTTTGCGGCCAGCGTACACGGCGAGGCGTTGGTGTCGGGCAACCCCGACGTGCCCACCTGCATCACCTGCCACCCGGCGCACACGGCCACCGACCCGCGCACGCTGGAGTTTCGCCTGCAGTCGCCGGAGATGTGCGGCAGTTGTCATGCCGACAAGACGCTGATGGCCAAATACGGCATCTCCACCGACGTCTTCGACACCTACGTGGCCGACTTCCACGGCACCACGGTGATGATGTTCAACAAGACACATCCCGACCAGGCGACCAACAAGGCGGTGTGCATCGACTGCCACGGCGTGCATGACATCGCCCCGGCCACCCGGGACAGCGAACAGATTCGGGCCAACATCCTGCCCCGCTGTCAAGAGTGCCACCCTGACGCCTCAGCCAACTTCGCGGCCAGTTGGCTGGGACACTACGCGCCGAACATGCAGACCGCGCCTCTGGTCACGGCCGTCACCTGGTTCTACCGCATTCTGATCCCCATGGTGGTCGGTTTCTTCGTGATCTACATCGGGCTCGATCTTTTCCGCCACATCAAGGATCGGCGGGCCCACCGGAAGGAGGTGCAGGCATGAGCGGCGAGGCCAAGCGTTACCTTCGCTTTCTGGTGAGCGATCGGGTGCTGCATTTTCTGTTGCTGATCTCGTTCACCATGCTGGCCATCACCGGCCTGGTGCAGAAATACTCCGACGCGGGCATCTCGGTGGCTGTGATCCAGGCGCTGGGCGGCATCGAGCAGACTCGTGTGATCCATCACACCTTCGCGGTGATCCTGATTCTGACCTCCATCGCCCATGCGGTGCAGGTGGGCTATCGCCTCTACGTGCAGCGCAAGTCGATGAGCATGTTGCCCACCCTGGGCGACGTGACCGATTTCGTCGCCGCCATCAAATACAACATCGGCCTGAGCAAACAGCGCCCGCACTTCCCCCGCTTCAACTTCATGGAGAAGATCGAGTATTGGGCGGTGGTCTGGGGCACGATCCTGATGACCATCACCGGCTATGTGCTGTGGAATCCGGTGCTGATCACGCAATTCCTGCCGGGGGAGGTGGTGCCCGCGGCCAAGATCGCCCACGGCATGGAGGCGGTGCTGGCGGTGTTGTCCATCATCACCTGGCACTTCTATTTCGTGCATCTCAAGCTCTTCAACAGGAGCATGTTCACTGGCTATCTGACCGAGGAGCAGATGGAGGAGGAGCATCCGCAGGAGCTGGCTAAGAAGCGCGCGGGCAAAGGCTGGCGCCCGCCCGCGCCTGAGGTGCGCTATCGCCGGCTCAAGCTCTATGCGCCGCTGGCCACGCTCTTCGTGCTGGTGTCGGTGCTGGCCACCTGGCGCTGGCTGACGGCCGAGACCACGGCCATCACCACCGTGCCGCGCGCGGCCATCGAGGAGCAGGCCTATCAGCCGGTGCTGCCCACCCCGCGCACGGTGCGGCTGGAGGCGACGCCGCTGCCCACGCCGCCGAGCGCGCTGGCCATCGATCAGGCCGCCGGGCAGCCGACGCCGCCGTTGATCCCGCATTCCATCGACGGCGAGCGCGCCCAATGCCTGCTCTGCCACAGCGTGGACAGCATGATCGCGCCGGCCCCGCTCAGCCACAGCGACTTCGAGGAGGCGACATGTACCACCTGCCACAGCCAGGGAGAAGACGCACCATGAAGCTGCTTGTCCACACGCTCAGGTTGATGGGCGGGGCGGCGGGGCTGACCCTGTTGGCGCTGCTGGTCCTGACCCTCCGGCCCCAGCCAGCTCAGGCTCAAGCTCCTGAGCCGCATCAGTATATCCAGGATTACCAGGGCCCAGCCACCTGCGCGCTCTGCCACGGCGATGTGACCGACGACGTGGTCCACAGCATCCACTACACGTGGGAGGGCAAGATGGATCACTACAGCCCCATCGCGGCCAGCAGCGCGCGCATCAACTGGCTGGGCATGCTCAACGAGGAGCTGGGCATCCCCGGCGGCTGCGCCCTCTGCCACATCGGCGACGGCGCCCAGCCCAGCCCAGCCGGCGAGGCGACGTCCGCGGAGAAGGCCGGCATCGACTGCCTGATCTGCCATTCCCCCGTCTACGACACCAGCCTGCGCTTCCCGGTGCAGCAGGCCGATGGCAGTTGGACGCTGACCCAGGACCGCGGCGTGCTGGCCGCGCGCCAGGCGCAGCGGCCCACCAGCCAGAACTGCCTGCTCTGCCACCAAAACGTGGGGGGCGGCACGATGATCAACCTCAACGTCGATCTGACGCCGGCGGCCGACACCCACGGCGAGATCAGCAAGCAGGACGTACACGTGACCGCGGGCATGCAGTGTGTGGACTGCCACGCCTCGGAAGACCATCGGGTGATGGGCTTCAGCCCGGCGCTGTGGAGCCGGGATCTGCCGGAGCAGCGGCTGACCTGCGACAGTTGCCACACCTCGACGCCTCACACCGACCCGCTGCTCAATCAGCGCCACGCACGGCTGGACTGCCGCGCCTGTCACACGCTGGACACCGGCGGCCTGGTCAGCCGCGACTGGACCGCGGCGCCGGTCTATGATCCGGTGACCGAGCTCTACGCGCCGGTGGACGAGGTGCGGGCCGCCAATTCGGTGCAGCCGGTCTATCTGTGGCACAACGGCCAGCCCGCGCTGCCTGATCAGCCCTGGCCGGGCAGCCGTTCCGATCTGAGCGCGCGCATCCAGCCCTTCAAGCTGTTCACCGCCACTGTGCCGCTGGACGCGGCCAGCAGCCAGCCTATTCCGCTCAAGCTGGATCGCATCTACACCCAGGGCGATCTGGAGCAGGCCATTGCGGTCGGCGCCGGCGAAGCGGGCATGGACTACAGCGGCGCGTGGGCCTCTGGGGTCATCACGCAGGCCTTGCAGATCAGCCACGGCGTGGTGGGCAAGCAGGACGCCCGCCAGTGCCAGGACTGCCACGTGGCCAACGGTCTGATGGACTTTGCCAGCATGGGCTATACCCCGCAAGAAGTTGAGGTGTTGACCACGATCAGCAACGAGGCGGCTGGCGTGCGCCGGCCGCTGCAACTGTCGGTGGTGGTGCCCGCGGCCCAGCCGCTGCCCACGCCGGTCAATCTCTCGGGCGACATGGAGGCGGCCAGCGGCTTCGGCATCCATATTCCGTGGAGTCCTTGGCTGGCGCTCTTGGTTGCCGTGGCCATCGTGGCGGGCGGCATCCTCTGGCTGCGGTTGCAGAAGCCCCCTGCCCCCCCTCCACCTCCGGCGGAACCAGACGCCAACGCCTGAAACAGGCCGGCACGAACCGCTCCCAACTTCGGAGTCGAGGCTTTAGCCGGGTCTGCCATTCAGCTTACGGCCCCGGTTGATCGAAATCAACCGGGGCCGTTTCTTGTCAATTGCCCCGCGCGCCGGGCGCAATATCTTCCGGGAAGGCCGCGGCCCCATCGGCGCTGGGCCAAGGCCGACCAGAGCGACGCAGCGCTATGGTTCCGTCAGCGCCGCCAGCGCCTGATCCAGGTCGGCGGTGATATCGGCCAGATCCTCGATGCCGATGGAGAGCCGCAGCAGCCCATCGGTGATGCCCAGGCGCAGCCGCTCGGCCGGCGGCAGGGCGCGATGGCTGGTCATCACCGGGTGCAGCACCAAGGAAGAGACATCCCCCAGCGTCGTCACCGGCAGGATCAGCTTGAGCGCGTCCATGAAGCGGAAAGCTGCGTCCTGCGTTCCCTGGCGCAGCTCGAAGGCGACCATGCCGCCATAGCCGCGCTGGCCCAGCAGCGTTCGGGCCAGGCCATGTTGCAGGTGGCTGGTCAGCCCAGGATAGTGGACGCGCGCCACGGCCGGGTGGGTCTCCAGCCATGCGGCCACGGCCAGCGCGTTGGCGCAGTGGCGTTCCATGCGCAGCGGCAGCGTCTTCAGGCCGCGCAACGCCAGCCAGGCCACCTCCGGCGCCAACACCGCGCCCAGCAGCCTCTCCACCGTGAACAGACGCAGCCGGTTTTCACGGGAGGTAACGACCACGCCGGCCAGCACGTCGCCGTGGCCGCCGATGTATTTGCTGACCGAATGAACCACATAGTCCGCGCCCAGGGCCAGCGGCTGGCAGAGGTAGGGGGTGGCGAAGGTGCTGTCGACGATCAGAGCTGCGCCGGCCGCGTGGGCCAGCTCGGCCAGCGCGGCGATGTTGGCCAGCTTGAGCAGCGGGTTGGAGATGATCTCCACCAGCAGGGCGGCTGGCCGGCGCTCGGCCAGCGTCGCCTGCACCAGGCCCAGGTCAGTGGCATCGACGAAACGGGTCGTGACGCCCTGTTCGGCCAGCAAGGTGTTGAGCAGGCTGTAGGTAACGCCGTAGCAGTCCTGGGCTGCGACGACTGTGCTGCCCGCGCGCACGCCGGCCGCCAGCAGCGCGGCATGCACCGCGGCCATGCCCGAGGCCGTGGCAAAGGCCGCCTCGCCCCCCTCCAGCGTGGCCATGGCCTGCTCGAAGGCGCGCACCGTGGGATTGTCGTGGCGGCGGTAGACGTAGCCGTCCTGTTCACCGGCAAAGACCGCGTCCATGGCCGCGGCCGATGGCTGCATGTAGCTGACGCTGTGGTAGATGGGCGTGGCGACCGGAGTTTCGCTCGGCGCGGGCTGCCGCTCGCCGGCGTGAACGGCTTGGGTGAAGATAGAAGGCATGGGAACCTCGGATCTCATTTGGTCAGGCCCAGGAAGCGTCGGGCCAGCTTGCGCAGTGACCTGGCCGTCTCGACCGCCAGACGCGCCTCATCTAGTGTAGGGTCGTCACCGGGGTTAGTTGGCTCGCTCATAGAGCACGCGTCCTTGATCCAGGATCTCTCTGATAAAGAAATCGTTGGTGCGCAACGCTTGTTCTATCTCGGCCGGGGTGCGCACCAGAATATCTACTGGAAACGGTCGCGGATAAAGCAGGCGTGAAACTGCCAGGTAGCGCTCGGTGGCTGAGGCGTCGGTTTCCAGAACGACAAGCAAATCCACATCGCTATCAGGCGTCGGTGCGCCATGGGCATAGGACCCGAAGAGGATGACCCGTTCAGGCTGCAGTTCACTGGTCAGACGCTCGACCACCAAGGGCAGCGCGTCAGCTACGGTGTTATGGAATCCTCTTGGTGTTACTGGTTTGGTGTTCATGGTCAAGTTCTCATCAGCTCGGTGAACTGACTGCCGATCTGAGCATGATTGTACCCGACGCTGGGAATCCCTGCAAGGCCCGTTTCGCGCCCTGGATCTGCCGCTCGCCAGCTTCTTCCGTCTCTTTGCTCCTCACACGATCATCATTGCATCGCCAAAGCTGAAGAAGCGATACCCTTCGGCGATGGCTTCCTGATAGGCTCGCGCGATCAGTTCCTGGCCGCCGAACGCGCTGACCAGCATCAGCAGGGTGCTGCGGGGCAGATGGAAGTTGGTGAGCAGGGCATCCACGGCGCGGAAGCGGTAGCCAGGGCGGATGAAGAGGTTGGTCTGCCCCTCGAAGGCCGCGGTGCGCTTCCAGGGACAGGCCTCCACGTCGTAGGGGTCCAGCCCCTGCGCGCCGGTGGCGGCCCATTCCAGGGTGCGCACGGCCGTGGTGCCCACGGCGATGACGCGGCCGCCGGCCAGTGTGGTCTCGTTGATCTGCCGCGCGACGCCGGCTGACAGGCTGGCCCATTCGCTGTGCATCGGGTGATCCTCGATGCGCTCCACCTTGACCGGCTGGAAGGTGTCCAGGCCGATGTGCAATGTGACGAAGGCCAGTCCAACGCCCCGCGCCCGCAGCGCCAGCAGCAGCTCCGGCGTGAAGTGCAGCCCGGCCGTGCTGGACGCGGCCGACCCCTCGACGCGGCTGTAGACGGTTTGATAGCGCTCGTCGTCCTCCAGCCGCGTGTGGATGTATGGGGGGAGCGGCGTCTCGCCCAGCTCGTGCAGCCACTGGGCTGTGGGTCGGTTGAAGCTGAGCCGGCGGCCGCCGTCGGGGAGCTCAGCCTCGATCGTCGCCACGATATCCGCGTCGATGATCACCTGCACCCCCGGCCGCAGCCCTTTGCCGCCCACCAGGCATTCCCAGGCCTCGCCGCCGGCCGGCCCGTCCGCTTCCGCGGCTGGCCGCAACAGCAGAATCTCCACCTGCCCGCCGGTAGCCTTGCGGCCATGCAGCCGCGCCGGGATCACCCGGCTGTCGTTGGCCACCAGCAGATCGCCCGGCCGCAAATACTCGACGATGTCGCGGAAAACGCGGTGTTCCAGCCGGCCGCTCTGGCGATGCACCACCAGCAGCCGCGACCCATCGCGCGGCTCCACCGGCGTCTGCGCGATGCGCTCCGGCGGGAGGATGTAGTCGAAATCGGAGGTGTTCATGGTTAAACAGGGGCGCTGGGGGCGTCGGGGAAACTGATCGCCTGACGGTCAAGGGCGTCGCAAGCTCCCCCAACTTCCTCGCAGCCTTCTCTCAGCTTCTGTTCCCGGCAACGTCTACGAACGCGCTGAACAGCCGCCGGTGCTGCGGGCCCAGCTCGTAGAAGCGCTCAGGGTGCCACTGAACTGCCAGCGTCCAGCGGCGATCAGGCGCTTCGATCCCCTCCAGCAGGTCGGGGCCCTGGAGGGTGGCGGCCGAGGCGCGCAGCCCAGGCGCCAGCCGGCCCGCGGTCACCGCCTGATGATGGTAGGTGTTGACGGTGAAACGGCCTTCCAGCCCCAGCGTGCGGGCCAGCAGCGTGTCGGGCGCCACGGCCACCTCGTGGTAGGCCACGCCATCCTTGGGCGAGCGGTGCCCATCCACATGCTGCAACAGACCGCCGCCCAGCGCCACGTTCAGCACCTGGAGGCCGCGGCAGACGCCCAGAATCGGCAGATCGACCGCCAGGGCCGCGCGGGCCAGGCCCAGCTCCAGCGTGTCCCGGCCGTCGTGGATGTTGTGCTTTTCCGTGCCGTCGATGCGCTGCTGATAGTGCTTGGGGTGAACGTCGCCGCCGCCGGAGAGCAGCAGGCCGTCCAACTGGGCCACCTGCTGATCCGCGGGCAGCGCGGCGCTGTCGGGGGTCAACAGCACCGGCAGGCCGCCGGCCCAGGTGACTGCCCACCAATAGTTGCGCACCCAGCCGTCGAAGTAGCTTTTGTCGGCGCTGCGCGCGGTGATGCCGATGCGGGGAGGGGTGGCAGGTGTCATGTGTCAGAGTTCTTCGCTGGGTGAGCTGGAGGAAAAGAGGCTGGGCTGGGCCGCGCTGGCAGCCGGCGGTTCGGGCCAGACCGCGCCGATGTGCTGGTAGGCCAGGCGTGTGGCGGCGCGGCCGCGCGGGGTGCGGTCCAAAAAGCCCAGTTGCAGCAGGTAGGGCTCCACCACATCCATGATGGTGCCGGAGTCCTCGCTCAGCGCGGCGGCGATGGTCTCCAGCCCCACCGGCCCGCCGCCGAATTTCTCGACCAGCAGGTGTAGCACTTTGCGATCCAGGTCGTCCAGCCCCAGCGCGTCGATCTCCATCAAGCGCAGGGCCTGATCGGCCGTGGCGGCGTTGATCACCCCGTCGCCGCGCACCTGGGCGTAGTCCCGCACCCGGCGCAGCAGGCGCAGGGCGACGCGCGGCGTGCCGCGGGCCCGACGGGCGATCTCGCTGGCGCCGTCGTCGCTGATCTGCACCTGCAAGAGCGCGGCCGCGCGGCGCACGATTTCCTCCAGCGCTGCCTGGTCGTAGAAGTCGAAGCGGTAGATGGCCCCAAAGCGCGAGCGCAGCGGCGCGGTCAGCAGCGCCAGCCGCGTGGTCGCGCCGATCACCGTGAAGCGGGGCAGCTTGAGGCGGATCGAGCGGGCGCTGGGACCTTTGCCGATGACGATGTCCAGCGCGAAATCCTCCATGGCCGGGTAGAGGATCTCCTCCACGGCGCGGCCCAGGCGGTGTACCTCGTCGATGAAGAGGATATCCCCTTTGTGCAGGTTGGTCAGGATCGCGGCCAAGTCGCCTGCCCGCTCGATGGCCGGCCCGGCCGTGGTCTTCATGGCCACCCCCATCTCGTTGGCCAGCACATGGGCCAGGGTCGTCTTGCCCAGGCCGGGCGGCCCGTAGAGCAGCACGTGATCCAGCGATTCGCCGCGCTGTTTGGCCGCCTGCAGGAGAATCGTCAGGTTGTCGCGCAGACGATCCTGGCCGATCATCTCATCCAGATGCTTGGGGCGCAGGGCGGCGTCCAGCGCGGCTTCTTCGGGGCGTTTGCGGGCGGAGATGGTGCGGTCGTCCATGGAGGTGGCTGGGGACTGGGTGGCTGGTCAGATCGTCGCACGGCGGCGCGTGCGGGCGACAGGGATTATACACGAAGGGGCGCAGATTGGCCGAAACCGGCGGTTGGCGACATGCGCTGGGCGTACAGGCGTCGATGAAAACGGCGGGCTCGGTCGGGAGACCGGCCCGAGCGGTTGCTTTTTTTGGCTTGGAACTGGCCGGGCTTTTGGCGTTTGGGATGGTCTGCTGAGCGCCTCCTCTCAACAAACAAAGGCCCCGCCTGCTTGCAGGCGGGGCCTTTGTTTGCTGGAGATCTGGCCATCGACCGGTCGATCCTCTAGTACAAGTTGGCCTAAATGACTCTTCAGTTTACCTGCTCCCGGCGGATCCGTGATCCGCCGGGTTTGCGCCCACAACGCCGCCGGTTCACGGAACCGGCTTGAGCGGTGAGTGAAGACCACCTGCACCCGGCGGATCCGTGATCCGCCGGGTGTGCGCCCACAACGCCGCCGGTTCACGGAACCGGCTTGAGCAGTGAGTGAAGACCACCTGCTCCCGGCGGATCCGTGATCCGCCGGGTGTGCGCCCACAACGCCGCCGGTTCACGGAACCGGCTTGAGCAGTGAGTGAAGACCACCTGCTCCCGGCGGATCCGTGATCCGCCGGGTTTGCGCCCACAACGCCGCCGGTTCACGGAACCGGCTTGAGCGGTGAGTGAAGACCACCTGCTCCCGGCGGATCCGTGATCCGCCGGGTGTGCGCCCACAACGCCGCCGGTTCACGGCACCGGCTTGAGCAGTGAGTGAAGACCGATTTAGGCCGACGTGTACTAGAGCCAGCGCTGGTCTTCCAGGAACTGGGAGAGGCCGATGATGCGGAAGCGCTTGCCGTTGTAGGCCAGCATAGCGTAGTAGAGCGGCAGCAGCCAGAGCGCGATGCTCAGCGGCAGGATCAGGCAGAGACAGAGGAAGCCGATCCAGCCCACCGTCACCCACGACAGCAGGTAGATCAGGCCCAGCGTCCAGATGATCGCGCCCAGGGCCAGCGACTGCACGGCATGATAACGCTGGAAGGGCCGCTGCTTGCTGGTCTCGGAGATCAGGATGATCACCGGCAGGATGAAGCCGAGCGGCAGGATGAGCTGGCTGATGTAGGCCAGCGCGGCCATGATTCGGTCATCGTTGGTGGCGTCCGGGTCGAATTCCCGGCTCTCGGTCAGCCGGTCGGTCAGCGTCGGCCGGGCCGCGCCATTCCCGGCCCGCGGCGCGTCCCCGGATGCGCGATAGCCCGGCTCCTCCTGGCTGGATGGCGCTGCCACGGGCACAGGCAGACCTACCACGTCGGCCGCCGGCTCGCCGTCGATCTCGCTCTCGGCAAGGGGCGCCGCCTGGGCAGCGGCCGCGCTGGCCAGCGATTCGATGCTCGCCTCAGCCTCCGCGGCCGCCTCGGCCGCGGCCTGGCTGCTGGCGTCCACCGTGGCGTCCATCGCAGCCAACGTATCCTCGATCATGTCGCCCGCGTTTGGCGGGGCTGCGCCCTCCAGGGGCGCTTTGTCATCGTTCACTTCTACCTCCTTCGTTCATGACACAAGACTTCGGAAGTGGCCGAAGTGCGCACCACACGCCATCCGGTTGCGGTCGAGCCTTGCATTTCCCGGACGCTCGGTCGCTTCCGAAGTCTCTTGCCAGTTTCTAGCTCACTATACGCTTCGACGCCCACAAGGTTGCAACCCCTTCGCCCCAATTCACCGATCTCCCGGCGCTGTGCTAAAATCGGCGTCACAGAGGTTCTCGAACATGACGCGTGTGATCTTCATGGGCACCCCCGATTTTTCAGTCCCGACGCTGGCCGCGCTGCTGCACGACGGCTACCAGGTGGTCGCGGTCGTTACCCAGCCTGACCGCCCAGCCGGCCGCGGCCGCCGCCTGGAGCCGTCCCCGGTCAAAGCCTTCGCCCTCGGACACGACCTGCCGGTGCTCCAGCCGCCTTCGCTCAAGGCTCCCGAGGCCTTCGCCGAGCTGGCCGCGCTGCAGCCCGACCTGGTGGTGGTGGCGGCCTTTGGCCAGATCCTGCGGCCGGCTGTGCTGGACCTCCCTCCCCACGGCTGCATCAACGTACACGCCTCGCTGCTGCCCCGCTGGCGCGGCGCGGCGCCGGTGCAGGCGGCGCTTCTGGCCGGCGACCAGGTCACCGGCAGCACCATCATGCGCATGGATCCGGGCATGGACACCGGGCCGATCCTGGCCCAGGCCGCGCTCCACATCCGGCCCGACGACAGCGGGGGCTCGCTGACCGCGCGGCTGGCCCAGCAAGGGGCTGAGCTGCTGAGCGCCACCCTGCCGCGCTGGCTGGCCGGCGAGATCGCGCCTCAGCCCCAGGAGGAGAGCCTGGCCACAGCCTGCCGGCCGCTGCGCAAGGAGCAAGGGCGGATCGACTGGACGCGTCCGGCGCTGGAGATCGTGCGGGCGGTGCGCGCCTTCAACCCGTGGCCGGCTGCCAGCACCACCTGGCAGGGAGAGCAGCTCAAGCTGCTGCGCGCCGCGGCGCTGCCAGGGCCGGCCAACGACGAGCCAGGCCGCGTGGCGCTGGCGGAGGGCGCGCTGCTGGTGGCCGCAGGGGACGGGCTGGTCAGGCTGGAGGAGGTGCAGTTGGCCGGCCGCGCCCCCCTATCCGGTCTCGATTTCGTGCGCGGCCGGCGCGATTTCGTGGGCAGCCGCTTGGGCTAAAACCGTTTGGCCCCTGACATTTGCCCATTCCCTGCTCCCGTGCTATAATCTCCACTGTCTCGGGGCGTGGCGCAGATTGGTAGCGCGCTTGAATGGGGTTCAAGAGGTCGGAGGTTCAAATCCTCTCGCCCCGACCAAAAATCACGGGTCGCTGACTTGACTCGGTAGTATCTCGGGCCGATGGCAAGAGCGCCGTCGGCCTTTTTTTCTGATGCGGCAGGTAGGTCGCCTCTACACCCATGGACGTAACTGAGCCGATAGCCTGGCGCCAGCACTTTGCAGCCGATGAGTCGTTGCTGTTGACGCGGGTGGAGTGCAGCATGCCGCTGGCGGCCGACGTCAGCCGCGCGGACATGACCCTGTTGATCCAGCAGGGGGACGCAGCCCTGGTCATCGCCCAGGCCTTTCCCCGTTCGATTGCATCCCTCTACCGCAGCTCCTGGGTTGGCCGTCTGCTGGCCCTGGAGGAACACCCGCGCCTGGCCGCGGGGCTGCGCGAGGGGCGGCGCACGCCGGAGTTTCGCCGCAACCTGCTGCCGGAGGGCACGCCCATCGTCGAGCAGGTGCTGCCCATCGTCAACCAGACCGGCCGGCCCATCGCCGTGCTGCAAGTCGAGACCAATCTGATCGCCTGGGAGCGCCATCGCCGCCGCCATAGCTCCTTTCGCGCGGCCGTGGGCTGGCTGCAGGAGATGACGCTGGCCGGTGAGCTGGCCTCTGCGCAGTCCCTCAGCCCCTTCGGCGAATGGGATGGCATCCTCTACGTCGATCAAAACCTGATCATCCGCTACCTCAGCGGGATCGCCAACAACCTCTACCGCCGGCTGGGCTACCTCACCGACCTGCACGGCAAACACATCGGCGACCAGAACACCAAGGATGAGCTGCTGGTGCGCGAGGCGATACAGAGCCGCGAATGCCGGGAGCATGAGGTGCTGGAGGGCAGCCGCTATTGGACGCGCAAGGTGGTGCCGCTGTGGGGCGCGGACCCGGCGCGCTGGCCGTTTGGCGCCAGGCCGACCAAGATCACCCCCCGCGGCGCGCTGGTGATGGTTCACGACGAGACCGAGGAGCGGGAGAAGGCCCTTGAGCTGCATGTCAAATCGACCATGATCAAGGAAGTTCATCACCGGGTGAAGAACAACCTGCAGACCGTGGCCTCGATTCTGCGCATGCAGAGCCGCCGCTCCGCCGATGCCGAAGTGCAGACGCAGTTGAACGAGGCGGTCAACCGCATCCTGGCCGTGGCGGTGATCCATGAGTTCCTCTCGCACGACGACGACCAGGCCATCAACATCCGCGACGTCTGTCAGCGCATCGTCACGCAAACCCAGCGCGCCGCGCTGGCGCCGGACAAGCAGATCGCGCTGCGGGTGCAGGGGCCAGCGATCTACCTGCCCAGCCAGCAGGCCACCGCCTGCGCACTGGTGACCAATGAGCTGCTGCTCAACTGCCTGGAGCACGCCTTCACCGGACGGGAGCAGGGCAGCGTGCTGCTGGAACTGACCGACCAAGGGGACCAGGTGGTCATCGAGGTGATCGATGACGGCATCGGCCTGGCCGAGCCGGCCGGCGCTGAACCGTCCAGCAGCCTGGGGCTGACCATCGTGCGCACGCTGGTGGAGGGCGACTTGAAGGGCCAATTTCAGATGTCGCGCGCCGATCCGGGCACGCGCGTCGTGATTCGCTTCCCCAAAGAGGCGCGCGGCGCGGGCTGACCTGGCCGGTCGTGAGTCCGCGCCTGCACAAATTGCCAGCCAGACCGACCTGACGTATACTCGTGGTGGTTTACACAATGTCCTCCCTGGAGGTTACTCATCATGGAACGCAAACGCATCATAATCGCCGACGATGAGGCGCTCATTCGCCAGGACTTGCGCGAGATGCTCACCAACCTGGGCTACCTGGTGGTGGGCGACGTGGGCGACGGCCGCAGCGCGGTTCACCTGGCCCGCGAGCTCAAACCTGATCTGTTGATCATGGATATCCGCATGCCGGACATGGATGGCATCGAGGCAGCCCGCATCCTGACCGAGGAGGGAATCGCCCCGGTGCTGCTGCTCTCGGCCTACAGCCAGCGCGACCTAGTGGAACGGGCCGCGGCGGCCGGCGTGTCGGGCTATGTCATCAAGCCCTTCGACGAGGCCAACCTGCTGCCGGCCATCGAGGTGGTGTTGGCGCGCTTCAACGAGTATCAGGAGATCTCCCGCGAGGCCGCCCGTCTGGAGGAACGGCTGGAAACGCGCGTCGTGGTCGACCGCGCCAAGGGCATCCTGATGGATCACCGCGGCATGAGCGAGCAGGAGGCCTTCCGCAACATCCAGCGCATCAGCATGAACAGCCGCAAATCCATGCGCGAGGTCGCGGACGCCATCATCCTGGCCCATCAGATGACTGTGCCGCAGTAGTCGGGCGGCGCGCTGAGGTCGCGAACGGCGCCGCGGCCGCCGGTCTGGCGCCATGCCGACAAACGACAACGGCCTGTCCTCAGCGGACAGGCCGTTGTCGTTCTCCCCGCTGCCGGGCCGGGTTCAGCCCAGCAGCGCGGAGAGCAGGCCGATGCCGGAGACCGAAAACACCAGCGCCAGCAGGACAAGCACCAGTGCCAGGATCACGTTGACAATCAAGCCTGCCACGAAGAAGCCGCAGCCGAACTGAAAGCCGTCGCCGAAGCTGAGTCCGGTGGGAGGCCGCGGCGGCGTGGGCGTCTGGGGAGGGCTTTCGGATGATTCCATGACAAGACTCCAGGGAAGGTAGGGTAAGACGTGGAAGCCTTAGAGTGGTTGGGAAGAGCCCTCGACAGTCTCTGGGGAGCCGGCGTGCCAGCGCTCCATCTGTCGGGGCTCAGGCTGACGGCTGGATTGTAGCACACAAGCAGGGCAGTCACAAGATCAGCTTTGCCATCTGGGCCGGGCTGGGCTATAATCCTGCCCATGCGCTGGCCCTTCCGGCCGGCGCTACCTATGCATTCTGCTGGCAGCCAACAGCCCTACGCTTTGGCCGGTCTCCGACCGAGCCAGGCCCGGCAGTGGACGATTCTCACGTCAAGAACGCCAGGAACGCCAAGAAACCCTGCCCTTTGCGGCCTTTGCGCCTTGGCGTGAGGCATGAATCGTGAAGTGATGTCGCACTCTGGTTGCAGCCAACCCAAGGAGGAACCGTGAAAGTCTCCATTCTGATCCCGGTCTACAACGAGCAGGCCACCCTGCGGGAGATCCTGCACCGCGTCCGCACCGTGGATCTGACCTTCGATAAGCCGTTGTACGCCGAGATGCCGGCGACCATCGAGAAAGAGATCGTTGTGGTGGACGATGGCTCCACCGATGGGTCGCAGGCGATTCTGCGCGAGGAAGAGGCCAAAGGGGACCTGGTGGTGGTGCTGCACCCCCACAACAAGGGCAAGGGCTCAGCCGTGCGCACAGCCATCAACGCGGCCACCGGCGACATCCTTCTGATCCAGGACGCGGATCTGGAGTATGACCCGCGTGATTTTCCCATGCTGATCCAGCCGATCATCGAAGGCCGCGCCGATGTGGTCTATGGCTCGCGTTTCCTGGGCGGGCCGCGCAAGGCGATGCTCTTCTGGCACATGATCGCCAACAAGCTGATCACCCTGATGACCAACGTGCTCTACGATGCCATCCTCTCCGACGTGGAGACCTGCTACAAGGTCTTCCGCGCCGATGTGATCAAGACCATCCCCCTGCGTTCCAAACGTTTCGAGATCGAGCCGGAGATCACCGCCAAGGTCCTCAAGCGCGGCTACCGCATCTACGAAGTGCCCATCTCCTACACCGGCCGCGAATATCAGGAGGGCAAGAAGATCGGCATGAAGGACGCCTTCGAAGCGGTGGGCGCGTTGCTGCGCTATCGCTTTGTCGATTGACCTCTTTCCGGTGGACACCGCCCGTGTCGCCCGTCGTTCCCCACACTTCCCCTTCTGAGACAATGCCGCGCTGGCCGAGCGCCGACCGGGCCCGGCCAGCCGAACGCGCGCTGGCAACTCCCAAGCTCCGCTCAGACTGGGCTACAGCGCGCGCCCCTCTGGCCCTGGCGACCCTGGCCGTGGGCCTGGTCCTGCGCGGCCTGCTGTTGAACCAGCCCGGCCTGCACCCGGACGAGGCCCTCTATGCCAGTTGGGCCCTGCGCATCGCCGATGGCAGCGACCCGGCCCTGCTGGGGGTCTACGTGGACAAGCCGCCGCTGCTGCTCTATCTGCTGGCCGGTCTCTTCCGCCTGGCCGGCTTCGACGGCAGCTCCCCTCCACAGATTGCACACCTGATCCTGGCCGGCCGGCTGGCCGCGCTGCTGGCCAGCGCGGCCAGCCTGGCCCTGCTCTGGCTGGTCGCCCGCCGCGTCCATGGCCCCACCGTGGCCTTGCTGGCGCTGGCGCTCTTCGCCCTCTCGCCGCTGGCCGTGCGCCTGGGCCCCACACTCTTCACCGATCCCTGGCTGGTGTTGTGGATGCTGCTCAGCCTGTGGGCCGCGCTGACCGGCCGGCCGCTGCTGGCCGGCGTCGTCTTCGGCCTGGCCTTTGCCGCCAAACAGCAGGCGCTGTGGCTGGCGCCGCTGGCGTTGGCCATGCTCTTCGCCGCGCCGCGTCCAGCGGAGGGGCTGGCCGCGGCCAGCACAGCCCGCCTGGCCTGGCGTTGGCTCAACGGCTTCGCCCTCATAGCCGTGGCCGTGCTCTGGTGGGACAGCCTGCGCTGGCAGTGGATGCCCAGCTACTGGGAGCGCAGCGCCCAAACCTACGGCGGCCTGGCCCTGGCCCTGGACGCCAGCCTGCTCCAGCGGTTGACGCAGTGGGGCGAGCTGCTGGGCTACACCCTGGGCTGGCCGCTGTGGCTGGCGCTGGCCGCGTTGCTGGGCGCGGGATGGCGGCTGCGCCGCGGCAGACCGGCGCCGGGCCGCGCCCCGTCCAGTTGGTTCGACCGGCTGCTGCTGCTCTTCGTCGCCGCCTATCTGCTCCTGCACCTGCTCACCAACCTGGCGGCGTGGGATCGCTACGCCCTGCCCCTGGTGCCTCTGCTGGCGCTGCTGGCCGCGCGCGGCGTGCAGTGGAGCTGGCAGGCCATCAGGCCAGCGCTGCGGACAGCCCGCAGCACGCGCTGGATCGAAGCGGCCGCGGCCGCGGGGCTGGCCGTGGTTCTGCTCGCCGCCGCCCATCTGGCCGCATGGGCCCGGCTGCCCCTGGCCGATGGCGGCGCCTACGACGGCGTCGCCCAGGTGGCGAACCAGGTGGCCGCGGCCGGGCCGGCTCAGACGGTGCTCTATCATCAGGCGCTGGGCTGGCACTACAGCTTCTATCTGTACGACGCGCCGGTGGATCTGCGTTGGTGGCAAGACCCGGACGACCTGGCGCGCAAGGCCGCCGCCAGCCTGGGCCAGCGCCAGTGGATCGCCTTTGCCGCCGGCCGGGAGGATGAAGCCGGCGCGCGCGCCGCCCTGGCCCGTTTCGGCCTGGCGCTGCGTCCGCTCCCGGCCGGCAACGACGCCCCGGCCGCCCGGTCGATCACGCTCTACAGCATCGAGCCGATTCTGGCGGGAGCGTCCAGCCATGTCCCATGAGCCGGCGCGGCGCGGCGCGGCCCTGCGCTGGCTGCTGCTGGCGGCGACGCTGGCCGCCGGCGTGCTGTGGGTCTATGCGCCGCTGCTGCTGACCAACCGGGTGCTGGCCAGCGGCGACGCCTTCACCTATTTCACCCCCTACCGTGACTTCGTCAACGCGGCCCTGCGCGCCGGCCGGCTGCCGCTCTGGAACCCCTACCTCTTTCTGGGCGCGCCCTTTCTGGCCAACCCGCAGACGGCGCTCTTCTACCCGCTGCACTGGCCCTTCGCGGGGCTGAGCGCCGCCGCCAGCCTGGAGGGATCGCTGGCCCTGCACCTCTGGCTGGCTGGCCTGGGCGCGGCGCTTTATGCCCGCCGCGTGGCCGGACTGGGCTGGCTGGCCGCGCTGGTCGCCGGCCTGCTCTTCAGCTTGAGCGGCTATCTGGGCGCGCGCGCCGGCCAGATCAACCAGGCCAGCGCGGCCGCCTGGCTGCCCTGGCTGTTGGTGCTGCTGGAGGCAGCGCTCCCCCGCTGGCGTCTGACGCCTGCTGGCATGGCTGCGGGCGCGCGGCCGGCCGTGCGTTGGCTGGCCTGGGCCGGGCTGACGCTGGCCGTGGCCCTGCAACTGCTGGCCGGTCACACCCAGTCCTCCTTCATCAACCTGGCCGGGCTGATGTTGGCCGCGCTATGGCCGGCCATTGCGGCGTCGGCGACCTGGCTGGGGCGGATCGTGCGGCGCAGCCCGGCCCGCATCGAGAGAGATGCGCTGATCGCGGCCGGCTGGCGCGTGCTGGCCGCGTTGGGCGCCGTCCTCCTGGGCTTCCTCCTGGCCGCGGTGCAGATCGCGCCCACCCTGGAGCTCTCCGCGCTCTCCATCCGCAGCGGCGGACTCTCCTGGCGCGAGGCGGTCTCCTTCTCCTTGCAGCCGCGCGGCCTGCTCCTGACCCTGCTGCCCAGCGTTGGCGAGAACCTGGCCGACCACTTTGCCACGCCAGCCTATGGCGAATATGTGGCCTATGTGGGGGTGGCCGGGCTGTTGCTGGCCGCGTTGGCCGTGGCGCGCTGGCGCAATGCCGCCGGCCGCCGGCCGCTGGCCTCACCCTGGGGCCTGGCCATCGGCCTGGCGCTGGTCGGCCTGGCGCTGGCCCTGGGCGGCTGGAACCCGCTCTACCACCTCCTGGTCAGGGTCGCGCCCGGCTTCGACCTCTTTCGCGCCCCCGCCCGCTGGATGCTGCTCTATACCCTGGGCGTCAGCCTGCTGGCCGGCCATGGCGTGGCCGCGCTGCCCGGCCGCCTGGCCTGGTCCAAGGCGCGGCCCGCGTCGATGGGCCGGCGCGGGCGTCTGGCCGCGGCCGCGTTGTTGATCCTGACCTTGGCGCTGTTGGCGGTGCAGCACTGGCCCCGCTGGCCCACCTGGCTCTTCTGGCTGGCCGCCGCGCTGGCCTTGCTGGGCGTGCTCATCTGGCAAACGCGCCGGCCCGCCGCCGCGCTGCTGCTGATTCCGCTGCTCCTGCTGGAGCTGACCATCGCCAGCCTGGCGCTGGAACACCGCCGGCCCACCGCGCCCGAGGCCATCACCAGCCTGCGCACCGCGCCCGCTCACCTGCTGGCGGCCGCGCGTCAGGCGGAGGCCGCAGGTCAGGCGCCCGGCCGCTTCCTCAGCCTTTCCGGCATCACCTACGATTCCGGCGACCTGGCGCAGATGCAGCAGATGTTCGCCCCCTACCTGCCCCCGTCGGCCATCTACGATCTGGCGGTGGCCAGCAAGCTGCAAGAGATCGTCGCGCCCAACCTGCCGCTCCTGTGGCGGCTGCCGGCGGTGGACGGCTACGACGGGGGGGTGTTGCCCCTGCGCCGCTATGTGGACTTGCAGACCCTCTTCATCCCGCCGGGCGCGCTGGCCGAGGATGGCCGCCTGCGCGAGCAGTTGGAGAACGTGCCGCCCAGCCGCCTGCTGCGCCTGCTGGGCGTGGAGCAGATCATCACCGACAAGACCTTCGACGTCTGGCGTGATGGCATCTACTACGACCTGGAGCTGAGCACGCGACTTGCGCCGGGCCAGGCCGTAGAGATACCCGATGCCGGGCGACTGGAGGCCACCGGCCTGGGGCTGTGGAGCCATCTGGCCGGCGGTGCGGCCTTGCCCCAGGGAACGCCGGTGGCCGAGCTGCTGGTCGAGGACGCCGAGCGCAGCGAGTCCTTTCTGCTGCGCGCCGGCCAGGAGACGGCCGAGGGGCAGTGGCGCAGCGACGCCGCCCACAGCCAGCCGGACGCGGCCCAGCCCTGGCCGCGCGGGCAGGAAGGCTGGGACTACCTGGCGCGCGTGGCCTGGGATCAGCCGCTGCTGCCCCGGCGCATCGTCCTGCGCAACGTGGCGGCCGAGGGCGACCTGGTGCTGCGCGGCCTCAGCCTGGTGGACCAGCGCACCGGCGCCCACGCCGCGCTGACCATGCCGGCCGATGGCCAGTTCCAGCGCGTCCATTCCGGCGACGTCAAGATCTATCAGAACCAGCAGCCGCTGGGCCGCGCCTACCTGGTCGGCCAGGCCACGGCCGCGGTCGATGACGCCGACGCGCTGGCCCGGCTGGCCGAGGCCACGTTCGAGCCATCTGAAGAGGTGGTGCTGCTGGCAGACGAGCTGGCCGCCGCCGGCCAGCAGGAGCAGGTCGCGCAGCTTGCCGGCCCCATCGACGGCGCGGCGCGCATCGTCGAATATCAGCCGGAGCGGGTCGTGGTCGAGGCGACGCTGGACGCGCCGGGGGCGCTGGTGTTGTCGGACACCTGGTACCCCGGCTGGCAGGTCAGCATCGACGGCCAGCCAGCGCCCCTGCTGCGGGCCAACTACCTTTTTCGTGCGGTGCTGCTGCCGGCCGGCCAACATCTGGTGCAGTTCGACTTTCGACCGGCGTCCCTTCGGCTGGGCGCCGGCATCAGCCTGGCCGCGGCGTTGGCGCTGTTGGCCGTGGCCATCCTGGGCCTGCGTGCCCGACGCTGAGGTGAGCTGTGAATCTGATCAATCGCACTGTGGTCGTGTTGTTGGTGGTGGCGTTCTGGGTCGTCATCGTCTTGACCGCGGCCGTGCCCGGCCAGACCCTGACCTGGGCGCGCCAGGGGCTGGACTGGGTTGAGGGCAGCCTCTTCCAGCTCCAATCCATGCAGCCGGGCTGGACCTACCCGCTGCTGCGCGGGGCCGTCATCGTGGTGGTGAGTCTGTTGGCCTTGGCCTGGCTGATGCAGGAGCTGCGGCGCAAGAAGACCCCGGTGGTCAAGATGCGCCTGCCCTCGGGCGGCGAGGCGGCTGTGACGGCCGATTCCATCGGCCGGCGGCTGGCCTGGCACATCGACCAACTGGCCGACGTCAACAGCGTGACGCCGGTGGTGCGCACCCGCGGCAACAGCGTGGAGGTCGATCTCAACTTGCAGACCGCGCCCGACATCGACGTGCCGCTGAAGACCGAGGAGGTCGTGGCCGTGGCGCGCGATGTGGTCGAGACCCAGATGGGCCTGCAGCTCAGCAAGGTCAAGGTCAACATCGACCACGCTCCCTACAAACCGGCGTTGTAAGCCCCAGACCAGCCACGCGCCCCAACCGCGCGCTCCGGCCGGTCTTTGCACAGCACCCGGCAGGGGCCAACCGAGCCAACCCACAACTGCGCTGCGCTCTGGCCGGTCTGCGACCGAGCCAGCCCAGAGCCGGCATGCCCCGGCAGTAGCATCATCAAAGAAAACGGAGTTCACATGGCACTGCTCGATTCCATCAAACAGGCATTGACCAAGTCAGCCGCGGCGCAGCCAAGCGCGCCGGCTGCCACAAACGCGGCCGCGGGCCGCCAGCCTGAGCCCGAGCCGCAGCAGGTGGCGGAGATTCAGGCGGCCGAGCTGATCCCCCTCTATCGTGACGGTGCGGCCCCCAGGCTGTTGGACTGTCGCGAGCCGTTCGAGTGGACGCAGGTGCGCATCCCCGGCAGCCTGCACATCCCCATGAACGACATCCCGGCGCGCCTGGGTGAGCTGGACCCGGCGGCCGAATGGGTGGTGGTCTGCGCGCACGGCAACCGCTCGGTCGCGGTGGCCGACTATCTGCTGCGCCACGGCCTGCGGGCCAGCAGCCTGGCCGGCGGCGTGACCGACTGGTGGATGGCCGGCGGCGAGACCGAGAGCGACTATCGGCGTTGAAATGAACTTGACAACGCTTTGAGGACGCTCATATAATGGCCGGAGGACACCAGCGGCCCGCCATCTCGGAGGTCGCCCCCGACGACGGCCTGCGAGATTGTCACCGGCCAGGGGGCTGGGCAGTTGCCGCCGGAGGTGAGTTCAACCATCGGCGGTCAAACCGTTGGTGTTGCGATCTTAGAATGGAGGCTTCATCATGCCGGAAAAGCTGGTCCAACAGATCATGCACGATAACGTTATAGGCTGTCAACCGGGTGCGTCACTGGCGGAGGTGGTGCAGATCATGAGCGATACGGACATCCACGCGCTGGTGGTCACCGACGACTCCGGCGAGGTGGTGGGAATTATCTCACACATGGACGTGATACCGTATCATGGCCAGGACCTCTCCCAGCTCACCGCGGCTCAGATCATGACCAGCAAGGTCATCTGTGTAGCGCCGGAGGCTCCTGTGCGCGAGGCTGTCGACGTGATGGTCAGCAAGCGCCTTCACCGCCTGGTGGTGACCCAATCGGAGGGGGACAAGCTGATGCCGGTGGGGGTGCTCTCCACGACCGACATCGTGCGCGACATGCGCGGTTTCAGGTGGTCCTGGTAACGGAGGTGTGGATCAGAGGGTCGTGCGGTTGGGCTGATGACTGCGCCACTGGCGCAGCCAGCGGGTGACATCCTCCGAGCGTGCGCGATTGTCCTGCCAACTGACCTTGCCGCGCAGCAGGATCTGACGCAGGCTCTCCCGGCTGATTTCATCGACCACCGAGCGGCTGAGCAGGTACTCCCGCAGGGCGTCCAGGGTCCAGGTGGTGCGCAACAGGCCCAGATCGCGCGGCGGCGTGCGGGCAATCTCCAGAATCCGGGCGCAGAGCGCAGAGTCGAACTTGCCGCGCGGGCCAGGCTTGCGCCGCGTGGGCTGCAGGCCCTGCATGCCCTGGTCGTTGAAGCGCAGCACCCACTTGCGTACCTTGTCCACGTGCAGCCCGACCATGGGGGCGATCTCCGGAATCCGGTATTGTTCCTGTGAAGAGAGCAGCACGATCAAGGCCCGTTGTTTGACCGCTTCATTGTCGCTCTCCATCAGGGTTTCCAGGCTTGCGCGCTCATGGGGATCAAGAGGTCTGGCGAAAATCAGTTTCGGCATCGGTGGACTCCTGTGTTTGAAGTAGTTGTGCCAATTCTGGCGGCGATATCAGTATAGCGGAAGGTGACGCGTGATGCAATAGTACTTTAGTACTATTGTGCGCCCGTTTGCGGTCTGAAAAGGCCCCCTCTCGATCAACGCCTGCCGGGAATCGTTGCCAACGTCTCAGGCGCTTTGGCCGAATCTCTGGCAATGAGTATAATTTCCACTCAGTCAGTCAGCGCCTAGCGCCGTTTAGGAAGGTTCACGTTATGCCGGTCTACGAGTACGAGTGCGACAATTGCAGCCTGCGCTTCGAGAAAGTGCAGCGTTTCAGCGATGAACCCGTGCGGATCTGCCCCAATTGCGGCGAGTCCGTCCATCGGGTGATCCAGCCTGTGGGTATTATCTTCAAAGGGTCAGGTTTCTACGTCACCGACAACCGCGGCAAGTCGTCGACGACGCCGCCCACCAAACGCGACGGAGACTCCAAGAGCGACGGAGAAGCCAAAAGCGGGGTCAAAAGCGAGACCAAGGGCGAGGCCAAGTCCGGCGAGACCGCGGCCCCCCAGCCCAAGGCCGTTGAAAGCGCGCCATCCTCTTGATGACGCCTGCCTGCCAGGATAGAAAAAGCCTCACCGCCCGGGCGGTGAGGCTTTTTGTCGTCATCTGCTGCCGGCCAGCCGGCTAGAGCTGGAAGCTGCCGCTGGCCGGAACGACCTTTTGGTTGTAGTTGGTGACGTAGCTCAACAACTGGGTGCGCAGCGCGTTCCAGTCGTCGCTCTCCAGGATGGTGTCCATGGCCTTGTCGTTCGCCACGCCGCCGGTCAGAATCTGGGGGCCTTCGCCGTACACCGTGTACCAGGCTTCAGTCGGCTGCAAGCCCAGCCGCATCAGCTTGGGGGCGAACTCGCGGACGATGAACTCAAAATAGGACTGCTCACGCCCGGTCTTGATGTCCCAGCTCATCAACAGCTTCATCATCATGCCACGACTCCTTGCCTCTGGCGCTCCGCCAGCCGGTGTAAGATACTTCGATGCCAGCCAGCGGCTGGCCGGCTTGGGGACCTTTGCTGAGCCTTGCCAGCGTTCACCATAGGATACCAGTAAGTGGGCGATTCGGCAAGTTGGATCGGTTTCATTTCCATCCCGGTGCGGGAGCGCCGAAGGGAAGAAGGGTTACTTGACACTGGCCAGGAGAAAACTTACAATCAAACCCATCCTTCAAGCTTACCCTTCACTTCGCTCGTCGAGCTCACCCTTCGGTCTTGCGTCAGGAGTGCGCCACCATGCAGGCAACTGCGCCATCCCACCATAGCCGGCTCTCCATTCCCGGCGCCCCGGTCTCCGCGGCGCTGCTGGCGATCATGCTGTTGGCGTTGGCCACCTCGTTGAGCGCCGCGGAGTGGGCCGCGGGCATGAACCTGCTGACGCCCATCGTGCTGGCCGGCTTTGTGCTGGGCCTGGCCCTCAGCTACACCCGCTGGAGCGGGCTCTTTCCCCTGCTGCAAAGCCTGGTGATTGGCCTGGCCGCCGTGCTCTACTGGGTGGGCAAGTCCCCGGAGATCCCCGCCGAGCTGAGCAGCGCCGAGCGCATCATGGTTATCGGCGCCAACCTGTGGTCCTGGCTGCAGTTGCTGGTGAGCGATCAGCCGGTGCGCAGCAATCTGGTCTTTCTCCTGGAGCTGGGCTTTCTTCTCTGGTGGCTGGGCTACCTGTCGGCCTGGGCGGTCTTCCGCGAGGGGCGCGTCTGGCGTGCGATCATCCCCGTCGGGCTGGTGCTGCTGGTCAACACCTATTTCGGCCCCGCTGATCTGGGCATCTACCTGGCGGTCTTCGTGGTCTGCGGGCTGCTGTTGGCCGTGCGCAGCCACCTGGCCGAGCGGGAGATCGTCTGGCGTCTGGAGGGGGTGCGCTACGCGGCCGATATCCAGGTGGATTTCCTGCGCGATGGCTTCCTGCTGGCCTTGGTGGTCCTCAGCCTGGCGCTGCTGCTGCCCAACGCGGCCAACAGCGGCGCCATGTCCAGTGCGCTGGAGCCGCTGCGCACCCCCTGGCGCCAGGTGCAGCAGGAGTGGGGACGCCTCTTCAACAGCCTCAACTACCAGGGCGCGGCCGTGGGCGAGCCGGTGTTCGGCAACACGCTGACGCTGGGCGGCCCGCGCGATCTGGGCGATCAGATCATCATGGATGTCAGCAGCCCCCAGGGGCGTTACTGGCGCGCGGTGGCCTATGACACCTTCACCGGGCGGGGTTGGCTCAGCGCCTCCACCGCCAGCCAGGAGATCGACGGCAGCACGCACGTCTTTACCCCCCGCTTCCAGGCGCGCCGCGAGGTGACGCAGACCATCACCATCCAGGCGCCCACCGGCAATGTGCTCATGGCCGCGGGCCAGCCGGTGCGCGTCAGCCTCAAGGCCACGGCTGACCTGTTCGTGGTTGAGCCGGCGCCGGGCGATCGGCCGCCTGTGGCCGAGATCGCCATGCTGCACCGCCGCGATGCCGCCCTGCAGCCGGGCGATAGATACCTGGCCGTCTCGTCGCTGTCGCAGGCCACGGTGGAGGACCTGCAAGAGGTCGGCCGCGACTACCCGGCCTGGGCCACGGAGCGCTATCTGGACCTGCCCGCGGACCTGTCGCCGCAGGTGGGCGAGCTGGCCCGCCAGGTCACGGCCGGCGCGGCCAATCCCTACGATCAGTTGGTCGCCATCGAGCAATATCTGCGCGGTTTCACCTACAACGATCAGATCGAAGCGCCGCCGCCGGGGGTCAACGCGGTCAACTATTTTCTCTTCGACGTGCAGCAGGGCTATTGCGACTACTACGCCAGCAGCTTTGCCATGATGGCGCGCACCCTGGGCATCCCGGCGCGCGTCTCGGCCGGCTATGCTCAGGGGGACTACGTGCCCGAGGCGGATCTATACCGCGTGCGCGAGTACCACGGCCACTCTTGGCCCGAGGCCTTCTTCCCCGGCTATGGCTGGATCGAGTTCGAGCCGACCGCGGCCGAGCTGGAGATCGTGCGCACCCATCGCAGCGACGAGGCCGCGCCCGGTCTGACCCCTGCGCCGCCGCCGGATCCGCTGGACGAGGAGCTGTTGGGCCCGCTGCAACAGCGTGATCAGTTCGGCGTCGATCCAAACGCTGAACCAGAGGAGCTGGTCGCGGCCGCGGCGCGCGGGTGGCGGGCTTTCTGGTGGATCGCGCCGCTGGGGCTGGTCCTGCTGGCGGTCGCGCTGTGGTGGCGTCGTCGTCGGCCTGGCGTCAGCGCCAGCGCCCGGCAGCGCGTTTTGGGCGACCCCCACTTCACGGTCAACCTGTATGGCTGGCTGATGCAATGGGCCCAGCGGCTGCATCTGCCGTTGCTCCCCAGCCAGACCCCCCATGAGCAAGCTGCCAGCCTGGGGGGCGTGGTGCCCGAGGGCCGGTCGGCCATCCAGTCCATCACCGATCTCTACGTGGAGGACCTCTACAGCCCGCGCGAGCCTGATCAGCAGCGCTCGGAGCAGGCCCTGCTGGCCTGGGGCGATCTGCAGCCACTGCTGCGCCGCGCCTGGGTTCAAGTGCGGGTGCAGCCCGTCGCCGACCTGCGCCGGCGCTTCAAACGGCCAGCGCAGAAAAAAAGCGCCGATCAACCCTGACCACGCCAATCAGCGCCCCACCTCCCCTCCGATCCGCGTCTTCTGCGTTAAACCGCGTCCTATCTCCCTCCGATCTGCGTCTTCTGCGTTGATCTGCGTCCCAACCCCTCCCCTCCGATCTGCGTCTTCTGCGTTGATCCGCGTCCCAACCCGCCGACCTCTACGCAGCCAGCGGGCCATTGGCCAACAGCGCCTGAAAGCGCGCTTCATCGCGTCGCTTGTGCGGGCCCACGACCGCCAAGCGACCCCGGCCAGCCTGGAAAAGCCGCTGCGCCACCGCCATCAGCTCCTCAGCCTCGACGCGCGCGACGCGTTCGATGATCTGCTCCACCGTCAGCTTTTCACCGGCCAGCGCCTCCTGCCGGCCAAACCAGCCTGACACCGCCATGGTATCCTCCAGCCCCAGCAGCAGCCGGCCCTTGATGTACTCCTTGGCGCTGTGCAGCGTCTTGGCATCCACCGGCTCAGTGCGCAGCCGCTGGAGCTGGGCCAGGATCGCGCTCAGCGCCTCCAGCGCCCGCTCCGGCGCCACAGCCGCGTAGACGCCAGTGACGCCGGTGTCGGCCAGGTGGCTGACATACGAATCGACCGCGTAGGCCAGCCCCAGCCGTTCCCGAATCTCCACAAAGAGCCGCGAGCTCATCCCCTCGCCCAGGATCACGTTCACCAGGCCCAGGGCGAAGCGGTCCACGTCGTCGCGCGCCAGGCCGGGCAGGTGGAGCGCCAGGTGGGTCTGTTCGATCTTCTTATTGATCAGCGCCACGCGCGGCCCGGCGCTGTCGGCCGGTGCGGCCAGGAAGCTCGGCGCCGTGTTGGCCGGCCAGTCGCCCAGCAGTTGGCCGGCCAGCTCCACCACCTGGTCATGGGCCACGTCGCCGGCCACGCTGATCACCGTGTTGTGAGGGCCATAGTGGTGCAGCAAGAACTGGGCCAGCCCTTCGTGTTGCAGTCCGCGCACGCTCTCCGGCGTGCCCGCCACATCCCAGCCCAGCGGGTGGCCGGGCCAGGTCAGCTCGTGCAGCGCGAGGCTGGCCAGCTCCTCGGGGATGTCCTGCGAGGAGCTGATCTCCTCCAGGATGACCCGGCGCTCCTTTTCCACCTCATCCGCGGCCAGCAGGCTGTGGCGCAGCATGTCCGAGAGCACATCCAGCGCCAGGCTCAGGTGCGTCTGCTGCATCTTGGCCCAGATCACCGTCATCTCCTGGCCGGTGCTGGCGTTGAACAGCCCCCCGCGTCCTTCGATCTCCAGGGCGATGGCCTCCGGCGCCGGCCGGCGCTGGGTGCCCTTGAAGAGCATGTGCTCGACGAAATGCGCTCCGCCGGCCGTGGCCGGCTGTTCATAGCGGGAGCCGACGGACATATAGAACCCCACACCCACCGAGTAGGTGTGGGGCATGGCGCACGTCAGAACGCGCAGCCCATTGTCCAGCGTGGTGCTGTTGTAAGCTAGTTTCATTGACGGTTGTGCGCTCCGCGCATGGATGTCTCAACTGGCGACGCCCGCTGGGTTGCCGGAGTCCTGTGGACCTGATTTCTCAGGGGCCCTCGCCGGCCCGCAGCGCTTCCAGTTCCGCTTCGGCGATGGGCATGGCCGCCGCGTCCTGGCCCGGCCCGATCTCCAGGAAGGTCTCGAAGGCGCGAATCGCCTCCTCGCGCCGGCCCAGCAGCCGATAGAGCACGCCCAGGCCGAAGTAGGGCTCAGGCAGGGCGGGGTCCAGCTCGTTGGCGCGCGTGAGGTAGCTTTCGGCCTCCTCCAGCGCATCGACCTGGATCGACACCACGCCCATCAGGTAGTTCAGCTTGGCGTCGTTGGGGTCCAGCGCCAGCCCCGCCTGGAAGCTGTCCTGAGCATCCTCCAGCGCGTTCAGGCCGTAGTAGGCCACCCCCAGGTTGTGCCAGTAGCCGACGTTCTCCTCGTCCAGAGCTACGGCCTGGCGGTAGGCCTCCGCCGCGCCCGTCAGATCGCCCTGCTCATAGCGCGTGTTGCCCAGATCGAAATAGCCCTGGGCGGAGAGCTCGGGCGTCGGCGCGCTTGCGGCCGGCTCAGTCGGGTTCGGCCCTTCCGCCTGGCCGCCGCATGCAGCCAATGCCAGCAGCGCTGCCAGTAGCGTCAGCAGGCTGATCAGGCCGATCAGGCTGATCGGGCCGCGCGGCCGGTGGCATGTCGTCGGGGCGCCTGGTGTTGTCTTCATGGTCACTTGATATCCATGACGATCACCTGGGTCTCTTCGGGCAGTTGGGCCTTGGTGATGCGCAGGGCCGCCACCGGCTCCGGCGCGGGCACGCCCATCTCCTTGAGGAAGCGCTCCAACGGTTCCAGGTGTTCCGGCGTTCCCTCCATGCGATAGTGCATGGGGATCACGATGCGCGGCTCGACGATGCCGATGACCTCGGCCGCCATGGCGGCATCCAGCGTGTGCCGGCCGCCCACCGGGATCAGCAGCACGTCGATGTTGGGCATGGCCTCCACCTGCGACTCGGTGAGCACATGGCCCAGGTCGCCCAGGTGCGCCACCGTCATCTCGGGGAACTCGAAGATGAAGACGGTGTTGGGATCGGCCACGCCGGCCGCGTTCTTGCCGTGCGAGGTGGCGATGCCGGTGATGAAGACAGCCTCCACCTCATATTCGCCGGGGCCAGAGAAGACCTTGCGCGCGTCCTTCACCCCCTCAGTGTAGCTGTGGCCGAGCGCATCGTGGCTGACGGTCACGATATCAGCCTTCAGGCGCGGCAGCGTCAATCCGATCCCCTTGTCATAGGGGTCGCAAACGATGGTCAGGTTGCGGTCTTTCAGCCTGAAACACGCGTGTCCGTACCAGTTGATCTCCAAGAAAGGATGCCTCCAAAAAATACCTGTGGTTGGGTCGCTGCAAAATCAAACCATTAGTGCCATCGCTCGGGCCGGTCTCCGACCGAGGCCCGCCGGCCTGTGCCAGAGCTTCCAGCGTCACGAGCTGTCAGATTCTGCCGGTGCGCATTATACCCGCGATGCACAGGTAAGTCCAAACAGCCCCGAATCAAACAGCGCTGCCAAACATAACGACTGCCACTCCGGAGTCGAGCCTTCAGGCGGGTCACTCCGGAGTCGAGCCTTCAGGCGGAGCACTCCGGAGTCGAGCCTTCAGGCGGGGCGGCGCGCTCGACTGGCGCCGTCCAGACCCGGCTAAAGCCTCGACTCCGTCCATTTTTGCAATGTCGAGCCTTCAGGCGGAGCACTCCGGAGTCGAGCCTTCAGGCGGAGCGGCGCGCTCGACTGGCGCCGTCCAGACCCGGCTAAAGCCTCGACTCCGTCCATTTTTGCAATGGCCGCGAATCAAAGACGGGAGCAGGTGATCCTGCTCCCGTGTCGGTCCAAAAATCGCGTCAGCTAGAGGGTCTTGGCCTTTTCGGCCGCTTCATCCACCACGGCTGACGCCGCGTCGGCCGCGGCCTGGGCGTCGGCCGCTGCGGCCTTGCCTGCTTCAGCAGCGCTCTCAACTGGCTTGTTCTTGTCCAGAAAATCGTTCAGCTCCTCGTTGAAGCGGCGCAGGCCGCTCAGGAAGCCCTGCTTGAGCTGCTTGGTGACGTCGCTCTTCTGCACGGCGTCGGCCGCACGCGTGGCCTGAGACTGCACGTCCTTCGACAGGTCGCTCTTGCGCACCTCCTCAGCCACATGGTCGATCCGATCGCCGGCCATCTTCAGCGCCTTGCGGATCTCCGCCTCGGCCTTGTAGCGCTCCTCGCTCTCCAGGGCCGTCTGCACGGCCGCGGCGACCTTGTGGCTCAGTTGGCTCAGCTCGTTCATGATCTGGGTGGTGACGCCGTCGCCGTTGCCGGCAGCGGTCTTGGCCGCATCCTCGGCAGCGTTGGCGCTCTCTTGGGTGGTTTGGGTAGTGGTCTCGTCGTTCATGGGTAGCCTCTTTTGTGTTGCTGGTCCGAACTTCGCGGGCCATTTCGGGCCGCGACCTCCGAAGCTTTGGGTTGCTATGATGATATACGACTGTTGCCCCCGCCAGGTTTCAGCGCAGTGTGGTGATGCGCACGGTGGTGGGCAGCGCCAGGGCGTCGCCCAGCGGCTGGCCAGCGTTGTCCAGCCAGGCCACGCGCTGGCCGCTGACCGGGTCATACAGTCCCACCGCCAGATGGGCGTTGCCCAGCAGCGCATCCTCCTGCACCCGCACGCTGTGCTGGTCAACGATGGTCTCGCCCGGTCGCCAGCTTGACGTGGGGCGCTCGCCGATGGCCGGCTCCTGGTCCGATTGGCCGATGATCACCCCCTGCTCGTCCAGCAGGTGGACGAAGACGGTCAGCCGCTGGCCGGTGAGCTCGCTGGGCTGCCAGTAGAGGGTCAGATCCAGCGCCCCGCCCGGCGCTGCCCGGTTCTCGGCCAGGTCATAGCCCAGCAACGCGCCCACGCCCTGCGCGTTGGCATCGACGGCGGTGCGCGGCTCAGGCGGGGCGGTGACCAGCGGCCGCGTCTCCACCTGCACCGGGCCCAGCTCGGCCAGCTCGCCGCGGCGGGTCAGCAGGCCGAAGAGGCCGCCCGGCGTCGCGGCCGGCAGACGTTGGCCGGTGGCCGTGTCGAAGAGGCCAGCCACCAGCGTGTAGTCTCCCGCCTCCAGGTCAGCCGGCAGGCGCAGGGTGTGCTGGCTGCGCAGCAACTCGTCCGGCTGCCAGAGCTGGCTGGGGCGCCAGGAGACCAGCGGCCCTTCCCAGCCCACCGCCACCTGGCCCTGCCGGTCCAACAACTGCACGAAGGCCGCCAGGTCTGCCTCGCCCGCACCGTCCAGCGCGCGCCAAAAGAGGTTGACCATGAGATCGTTGCCCGGCAGGAGGGGCCCAGAGGTGGCGCTGTAGCCCAGCAACTGCGCCGCGTTGCCAAAAGTGGTCTGCTGGCGGTGTTCGATGGGCAGCGCGCTCAGCGGCGGCGCCGTCGCGGGCGCCTCCACGGTGATCTGTCCTAACGTCAACTGGCTGCCGGCGCCGGCCGGCTCCATCAGGGCGACGGGGCGGGCATTGTCGGGGTGCGCCAGTCCGAGTTGCAGGTCATAGCTGCCCACCGGCATCCCGGCCGGCGCCAGGAGCCCCACCTGCTGCACGCCATCCTGATCGACGGTCACATCGCGCTGCGCCCAGATGCGGCCGTCGGCGCTGACCAGGCGCAGGCTGGCCAGGTGCTGTCCATCGAGGCCGGTGAACTCCAGCGTGACGGGCAGCATGTCGTTGTCGGCCGTCAGCGTCTGCTGCACCGTGAGCGCCTCCACGCGTGCATCGTTCTCGAAGCGGGCTGAGGCGGCCAAGACCGGCGCGGTGGCCGCGTCCACCTGCGGCGCAGCCCAGCCGGTCAGCCGCGTGCTGGGGCTGTACCAGCGATTGGCGAGCTGATAGCTGGCAGCGGAGAGGTGCTGTTCGACGGCATCCTCCAGGATGCCCCCCAGCGATTGGTGCATGGGGAACCAAACGCGGCCGCGGCTCAGGCTGTCGTCCAGCGCCTCGGCCACCGCCGGCGACCATTCGGCGCTGGGAGAGAGCGCCGGCTGCGGCCCGCTGGCTGCGCCGTAGCTCCAGAAATAGCCCACCTGCCAGGGGTAGACCGCAAAAACGGTGTCTTCGCCGCGGCCCCACTGCATCACCTGGCCGATCAACGGGCGGTAATCCTCGGAGGCGTAGCGCGGGACCAGATAGAAGGCGGCCAGCGACAGGACCGCCAGCAGCGTCAGCAGGGCTACGAAGAGGCGAGGCAGCGGGCTCTTGGGCGGCAGCACGATCATGCGCTGGCCGCGGCTGCGCACAGGGTCAGGCGTGGCCCAGGTCGCAGCCAGCAAGAGCAGGAAGGCGGGCAGGCCCAGCAGCAGCAGCCGTTCCCCCCGCTGCGGGAAGAAGGGATAGGTCAGGTTGACCAGCCAGCCCAGGGCCAGCACGACGCCGAGGATGATGCCCAGATAGCCCAGGGTCAGCAGATGGCCCTTCTCCAGCGGGCGACGGCGGGCCAGCCGGATCAGGCCGATGGCCAGCAGGCCCGCGCCCAACAGCCCCAGCGGCCACCAGGCGGTCAGCGGGCCCTCCAGATGGCCGGCGCTGTAGGCTGCCAGGTGGCGGGCCAGGTAGAGCGGCAGGCTCAGGGGCTGATCGGAGTCGGCGACCACCTTTTGCGAGATGTAGGGGATCAGGCGGGGGGTGGCGTAGAGCAGCCAGGGGATGAAGAGCAAGAGCGCGACGCCCTGCGCGCCCAGCCAGAGCAGCATGCGCTGGCGTCCTGCCTGCAGGCGCCACTGCACGGCCCAGCCGGCCGCGGCCAGGCCCATCAGCAGAAAGGCGGCGTAGTACTGCGTGTAGAGGGCCAGGGTGATGGCGGCCACATAGCCGGCCAACCAGCCCCAGCCGGCGGGCTGGCTGTCGCCCCGGATGCGCCGGCCCAGGCCCAGCCAGCGGCCGGCCGCGCCCATGGCCAGCAACGACCACACGGTCACCAGCGCGTACATGCGCACTTCTTGCGAATAATAGATGTGCAAGGGATTGATGGCCAGCAGGAAGGCTGCCAGCAACCCCACCCGCCGGCCGCTCAGCCAATCGCCCACCAGGTAGATCAGCGGCACGGCGGCTACGCCGGCGGCCACCGACAGCCAGCGCAGGCTGACCGGCGCCCAGCCGAAAAGCGCGGCCCAGTCGCCCAGCAGGGCATAGTAGAGCGGGGGGTGGATATCCAGCGCGGTCAGCCGCAGCATCTCCCCCAACGATTGATGCGCAAACCAGACGCTGTAGCCTTCGTCCCACCACAGCGGCTGGAAATCCAGTCGCGCCGCGCGCAGAAGCAGGGCCAGCAGCGTCAGCAAGGCCAGCAGCAGCAGATCGCCGCGCCTACTGCCTGGTCCAAACGAGGTATAGCCAGCGGAACTCGTCGTCATCCTGGGTCAGGCGAACGGTGGGTGAAACCGGGCGGCCGGCGCCATCCACCAGCCAGAGCGCAAAGCTGTTGTCGGCCAGCGTGCTCTTGCCGCGCGTGTCGGTGATCAGGTTGGCCTGGCGGTAATCGGCGAAATCAGGGCTGGGCGCAGTGCCGCGCCAGGGGCCGGCGCCGGTGGGCGACGACAGCCACTGCTGGCCCGTGGTCTCGTTGACGATGCGCAGATAATAGCCGCTCAGCGGGGTATCGTCGGCGTCGTTGACCTTCACGCCGACACGCAGATAGTCCTGGTTGAAGGGATAGGTGATCTCTTCGCTCAGGGCGAAGGGGAAGTCGCCGGCCGCAGGCGTTGCCGCCGCCGCGCCCGCCGGCTGTGGGCTGGGCGTGGCCGTGGGCAGGTCAGCAGACAGCGCGACGCTCTCCAGCGGGCCTTCGGCCGCCACCACCTCGCTGGCGACCCAGCCGGTCTGGCCCTGGAAGCAGCAAATCTGCCACCACAGGCTGTCCGCGTCGCGGCCGACGATCTCCAGCCGTTCCCCTTGCAGCACCTGGCCCAGCACGGCGGCGTCGGCGTCTGGCCCGCTGCGCACGTTGACGCGCGGGTTGCTGACCACCACCTCAGGCCGGGGCTCCGGCGTGGCAGTGGGCGTGGGGGTAGGCGGCTCCGGCGTGGGGGTGGGTGGCTCTGGCGTGGCGGTCGGGGGTTCCGGGGTCGCGGTGGGCGGCTCCGGCGTGGCAGCCGCGACCTGCTCCGGCATCTCGACGGCTGCCGTGGCTGTGATCGGGGCGGCCGCGGCCAGCTCGGTCACGGCGGGCGGTTCGGTGGGGGCCGGCGTCGGCTCCAGCGTCGCCGTCGGAACGACGGTCGGGGTGAAGGTGGGCCGCAGCGCCAGGCGGGGTTTGGGGGTTGGCGTGGGATATTCGACCAGCGAGTTGACCAGCGCGCAGCCGGGCATCGCCAGGAGCACGGCCAGCGCAATCAGCGCGATCAGTTTTGAGTTCCGCAAAAGGTATGACCTCCTCGCATCTGGCTGGCCGGGGCGCGCCGGGCCAGCCGGAGTGCGATGATTTACCTGTGATGGTGAGGCATGAAAGGCGCCGTTTTGGCCGATCCGGGCGCACCAGCCGCGCCCGTCGAAGCAGCCCTGCCAGTCAGGCAGGTGGCGCAGTATAGCACAGGAACGACCAACGGGATAATTCGCCGGTGGAATACTACTCAGCCGGCTGAGCAGTTACGTGCGGCCGATGCGGCTATCGGGTGTCGAAGAAGCTGACGTAGACCTCCTGGCCGCCGTGGGTCTCGAAGGTCACGGGCAGGGAGAGCTCATTGCCGCTGGCGTCGGTGATGATGATGGTCCACTGGGCGGCGCCGGCCTCCGGCATGTACTCATATTTCAGGTTGTACTCGCGGCGGTTGCCGATGGGCTCGCCCAGCACGGTGGGGGCCGAGAACTGGAAGCGCCGCTCGGTCAGGCCTGGCTTGCTGACGTCCACGCCGTTGCGCAGCACCTTGAGCCGCAGGTTGCCGATCGGTTCAGTCAGCGGCGGCGTGCCGACGAAAGTCTTGAGCCAGATCGTCAGCCAGGGATTGTCGGTCTCCCACAGCTCAGGCCCTTCGGCCAGCTCCACCGGGCGGAAGGGGCCGGGGGTGGCGGTGGGGACTGGGGTGTCCTGCGGCGTGGCGGTGGGGAAGGGGGTCGGCGGCAGGTCGGGCGGCATGACCACCGGCACTGTGTCGGCCGCGCCGCCGGGCGCGGTGAGCTGGGTGGTGATCCACCCCTGCTGGCCGTTGACGCAGCAGATCTGCCACCAGGTGAAGGCCTCGTTGCGGCCGATGATGTCGTACCGCTCGTTCTGGTGGACCTGGCCGATGATGGGATAGGCGACGCTGGGGCCGCTGCGCACGTTGACGGTGGCCGCGACGACCAGGGCGTAGGGCCCCGGCGTCGGCGTCGGGGTGTCCACGGGGGTCGGCAGCGGCGTCCAGGTGGGTGTGGGCGTGGGGGTGTAGTCGGGCGTGGCGGTGGGGGTCAGGGTGGGAAAGGCCATGCCGGCCACCACAGTCAACGTGGCGATCTGCGCCGGGGAGAGGGCGCCCACCGGCGACGGCGTCCAGGTGGGCAGCGCGGGCTGTGGGGTGGCGCTGGGCGTCGGAGTCGGCTCGCCGACCAGCATCTGGCCCAACGAGCAGCCCAGACTGGCGGCCAGCAGCAGAATCATCAAAGCAGCCAGGCGCAGCCGGCCGGCGCTGTGGAGGGCGTGATGCATGGCGAGAGTATAGCACAGGCCCCCCTGCGCTCAAAATGACGGCTGGAACTTGCCCTTTCAGGGTTTTTGATGTATGATCTGCCCCGTGCCAAAACGCCGCCCGTTCGCCGGCGGCTGATGTATTTTTAGGAGCAGAGCAAAAACCATGGAAGTATTGCTGAAACAAGACGTTAAGGGCGTCGGACACGCCGGCGACATCAAGAAGGTTGCCAGCGGCTATGCGCGCAATTTTCTCATCCCCCAGGGGCTCGCCCTGCCCGCGGACAAGGGCGCGGCCAAGCAGGCGGAGCAGATCAAGGCGGCCGCCATGCGCAAGAAGGAGCGCGAGCGCGCCAGCGCAACCTCGTTGGCCGAGCGCATCAGCGCCTTGAGCCTCTCCTTCAGCGCACGCGCGGCCGACACCGGTCGTCTTTTCGGCTCGATCACCGCCTCCGACATCGCCGAGGCTCTGGAGCAGCGGTTGGGCGTGGAGATCAGCAAGCGCCAGGTCGAGCTGGAGCACCCGCTGCGCGATCTGGGCACGCATCAGGTGCCGGTGCACCTGCTGAGCGACGTTAACCCCCAGGTCACTGTGGTGATCGAGCGCGAAGGCGAGTAGCCCTCCTCGCCTGCACCCCGTGCTCCGGCCGGTCTTTGCGCAGCAGCGAGCCAGTCGCCGTGGTGTTTTCGGTGAGCACTGACCGTTCTCACCTGCTGCCTGAACACAAAACCCCGCTGACAAAGCGGGGTTTTTGATTCGCGCTGTCAGGGCGCCTGAAGCACGGCCAGATTCTCGAAGCTGCCATCGGCCAGGCGACGGTAGAGCACCACCTGGACGCCGTCGGGCGCAGCGCCGGCCGGCAGCGGCAGCAGATAGTCGTCGGCCACCACCTCGCCGGTCTGCCAGCGGCTGGTGGGATAGGCGCCGTGCACCGGGTGCGCCGCGTCCTGCTGCACGATCTCGCCGCCGGCCTGGGTCAGCGGCTGGCCGGCCAGGGTGGGGCGCAGCGAGATGCTCCAGTCTCCCTGCGGCTGCCCCTGGGCCTGCCAGTAGAGCCGCACCGGCCAGGGTTGACCGGCCAGCGGGGGCGGCGCGTCGATGCCCAGCAGGGTCAACCCGTCGCCGGCCGGAAGATCCAGCCGGCGCGCGTCGGCCGGCAGCGCGTCGGCCGGCGTGCGGCTCAGCCGGATCAACGTCTGGCCGGCCGATGACAGGTGCAGGTCGGCGCCGAGTTCGGCTGTCAGCAGCGGCGCGGCGGCGCGGGTGACGTAGAGCGGCCGCGCCGCGCTGGCCAGCAATGCGGCCGCCTCTTGGCTGCCGACCGCCTCCACGTCGGGGCGTTCCCCCCAGATCGCCCCCAGATAGCGCAAGCTGAGCATTTCCTGCCCCTCCCCGAAGATGGCCGCTCCTGCCTCCGGCCGGTCGGCCAGGATCGCCCGGCCCGGCAGCAGCGCCGTGTCATCCCCGCGGTTGCGTTGGTTGGTGTGGGGCCAACTGTGCAGAAAGCGGACGATCACCAGCGCCAGCAGCAGGGCGGTCAACGTGGCCCACGCCAGCCGGCGCCGGCTCTCCGGCCAGGTAGTCAGCGCGATGCGCCGCCAGAGCGCCTGCACGGCCACGGCAAAGCAGGCGACGAGCAGCGGATAGGCCGGCATCACCACCTGGTACCAGTTGCCCTGGCGGTCGATGAAGGCCAGCAGGCCGTAGAGCAGCAGGGTGGATCCCAGGAAAAGCGCGCGCCGGCGGGGGAGCAATGCCAGCCCCGCCAGGCCGCCCAGCAGCGGGATCCAGGTCAGGTTCTGCCAGAGCAGGGCGGGAAAGTTGGCTGTCCACAGCGGCCGCAGCGTCCAGGTCAGCTCAGCGCGGCCCTGGCCGGTGCTGACGAAGGCCAGGAACCAGGCCGCGGTGGTGGGCCAGTCGCCCGCGCCGCGCCACTCCGGGTGCTGGGCGCCGCGCAGATAGATGAAGGCGTAGCTGAGCAGCGGCAGCAGCGCCAGCGCGCATGCGGCCGCGATCAGCCGGCCGCGGCGCAGAAGCTGCGGCCGGCGGGCCAGGATGAACCAGAGCAGCGGCGGCGCGATCACCGCCACGGTGACCATGTGGGCCAGCGCCAGGCCGGCCAGCAATGCCAGCGCCAGCAGATAGCCATCGCCGCGCGTCCTCTGATCGCCAGCCTGGTCGGCGCGCTCCTGAATGGCCTCCCAGCGCAGGGCCAGCAGGACCATGGCCAGGGTCTGGGCCACGGCCGAGGTGTACTGCTCGCTGCTGACCGCGTAGTACCAGAAGAAGTAGCTCAGGGCATAGAACGCGCCCAGCAGCAGGCCGATCAGCCAGTTGCCGGTCAGCTCCAGGATCAGGATGTAGAGCAGCGCCAGCGCCAGCAGCGCCCACAGCGTCGAATAGGCCGAGAGGATGGCTGTGGGGTTGCTGGCCGGCCCCAGCAGGGCGCGCAGACCGTGGAACCAGAGCCATCCACCCAGGGTGTAGAGGGGATAGCCGGGCGCGTTGCTGGGACGGGCCTGCACCTGGGCGTACTGGTGGGTGATCAGATCGCCGCCGGCCAGTTCACCAGGCCGCAGGCCGTTGTCCAGGGTGGCCAGATAGAGGAGCGCGGCCGCCAACACCAGCGCAAGGCCGGCCCAGCGGGCGAGTCGTCGGTCAGACATGATGCGGATTTGCGATGGGGCGAGACTTGGGAGTTCGCGGTCAGGCGGCGACGGCCCAAGTCTGGGCAACAGCCGCGTGGAACTTATAGCCGAGCCTGGGTTGCTTGTCAAAACGGCGGCCTCGTATGTTTGCCGCGCCGCCTTGGAGTGGATATAATCCAGGGACGAACAGGATTTCGTCGTCACGAGCAAATGAGGTTGATGCGCTTATGGCTTCTAATGGACACAACGGCGCGGGCCGGATACCGAAAATCGGCATTCCCTGTGCGCGCGACAAATCACAGCGTTACTACGGATTGCCGATCTTTATTCAGAACACCACCTATCTGCGCGCCATCACCGACGGCGGCGCTGCGCCGATCATCATTCCCTTGCAGTTGGACGAGGCGACGCTGCGGGTGATCTACGAGATGGTGGATGGCATCTTCCTGCCGGGCGGCGAGGACATGGATCCGGCCCAGTACGATGAGGCGCATCATGAGTTGCTGGGCGCTACCGACGCGGAGCGCGATCGCACGGAGATGCTGCTGGGCCGCTGGGCGCTGGAGGATCACAAGCCGGTGATCGCCATCTGCCGCGGCGCGCAGGTGCTGAATGTGATCCAGGGCGGCTCGCTCTACCAGGATATCCGCGCCCTGCGTGAGGGCTCCGAGCGCCACGACTATTTCCCGCCGCAGTTCGAGCGGGTGCGCATCAGCCACGAGGTGCGCTTTGAGCCGCACAGCCGGCTGGCGCGCATCTTCGGCCCAACCACCATGGTCAACAGCATGCATCACCAGGCGGTCAAGACGCTGGGCGCCAGTTGTCAACCCATCGCCTGGGCGCCCGACGGCGTGGTGGAGGCCATCGAGGTGGCCGGCCATCCCTTTGCCCTGGGCGTGCAATGGCACCCGGAGGAGCTGGCCACCCATCTGCTGGACGCGCCCAGCCGCCAACTGTTCGCCGATTTCGTCGAGCAGTGCCGCCAACACGCGGCTGCCCGCGACCTGCACTGAGAATTCAGCAGACCCCGGACATGGCTGCGTCCGCTTGGGCGCGGCCTTCGGGGTCTTTGTTTTATCCCAAGCTGATTTGGGATAAGCCCTTGGGATAACGCCCAAGGTTTGGTATATCTTTTGCAAAATCCCAAGTTTTCCCAAGATTTATTTGCGATACCTGGCCGACGGCAGGGGGGCGCAGGTCGCTGGCTGGCCAGCGCGCTGGCTGCGCTGCTGCTGATCGGCATCCTGGCCGGCGGGGTCAAGGCCCAGGAGGACCCCTGCGGCGCGGCCAATCTGATCCCCAATTGCCGCTTCGACAGCTTCACCGGCTCGCCGCCCCGACAGGTTCCGGCCGGCTGGGCGCCGTTCGTGGTGTCGGGTGATCTGACCTACATGCAGGACACAGACACCTATTTCGGGCCGCCCTCCTTGCGCATGTGGTCCAACGGCGGCACGTTCACCGCCGGCATCCTGACCCAGGTGGGTGGGGTACAGCCAGGCGCGACCTATGTGGCCTCCTGGGGCTGGGGTGGGCCCAACGATCCCGATAGCTTCGGCCGCAAGCTGGGCATCGATCCCACGGGCGGAACCGACCCGCTGTCGCCCAATGTGGTCTGGGGGCCGTTGCACTACGGCCCGGGCCGCTTCCTGAACTATCCAGGCCCCTATTCCGCCGACAATCCCAACCTCAATGTGGCTGCGGTCGCCCAGTCGCCCACGGTCACGGTCTTTGTCTGGGTTGAACATCCGCGATCCACCGGCGACAACCTGATCTATATCGACCAGGTGGGCCTGCGGCAGGATGCCAGCGTCGCGCCCGTGGCGCCCACGGCTGCGCCGGCCACCGCCACGCCGCCGCCGACCGCGCCCCCTGCCCGCGTTGCAGCGCCGGCCACGGCGACTTTCACCCCCACGGCCGTGCCCACCGACACCCCAACGCCCACCGTCACCTCCACGCCGACCGACACGCCATCGCCCACGGCCACCGCCACCAGCACGCCATCGCCCACGGCCAGCCCCAGCCCCACGCTGACTCCCACCGCGTCGCCGACCCTGGCGCTGCGCCCCACAGCCACTCCCCAGCCACTCTACATGGAGCTGGGCCGCGCCAGCCAGCGCCAGCCCGCGCTGCTGCTCTACAGCGGCTTCGGCTCTCTGGCCGTGGCGGCTGGGGCGGGTGTGGTGATTTGGCTGTTGCTGCGCGGGAGGCGTGATTCGTAACTCGTAATGCGTAATGCGGAATGTGTCAAGAATTGTGAGACAGCGCGAGCGATAGTTTAGTGTACGAATGCTGTGTGCTGGCTGGGCCAGCGCATCGGTGGTGCGAACTGGCGGCAATCAGAGCGAGGCTTGTCGCCGCGAGAGGTTTAGGTTTA
>JAKQCW010000183.1 GCA_029558955.1 Chloroflexota bacterium | reverse complement strand
CTGCCCCCCACCTCGAAGGGATCATCCTCGATCGCGCATGGGCTGACCGGGTTGGCCTCCAACGGACCGGTCAGGTAGTTGGGATCGGCGAAGACCCACTGCTCCCGTCCGAGCTCGTTGATGGCGGCGACCAGTTCCTCGACCGAGTTCTCCAGGGGCAGGCTGTACAGGCCGGTGGTCAGCTCGGCGCGCAGGTCGGGTGGAAAGAGCACGCGTTCCCCCGCGCCGCGGCTGCCGCTGCCCTCGCCCCAGGGCTTGAAATCGGCCTCTTGCCGCGCCAGGTGGCCCAGAGTGCAGGTTTGGATGGGCGCCAGGCCCGCGCCGTTCTCGTTCATCTCGCTGACCACCGCTTTCACCCCGCCGGCCGGGCCGGTGATGAGCACCTGGTTCAGGATGTAGTGCTGGCCAGCCACGGCCGCGGAGGGCTTGAAGTCAGGGGCCAGCGGCGTGCAGATGTAGTCCTCACCTCCCACCGGCTGGGTGGGCGCGACCGGGGGCACGGGGGTGGCCGGCGGCACGCAGCCAGCCAGCAGCGCCAACGCCGCGATGGCCAGCCACCCATGTTTCAGATGATGCCATAGCCTGTGCAGGGTCATAGTCTTTCCTCCAGATTGGTCTCACGCCAGGGCGCCAAGCTGTCCGGGGCACATGGCCTTGCCTCCCTGGTACAAATTGGCGTAAATATCTCTTCAGTCTATCTGCTCCCGGCGGATCCGTGATCCGCCGGGTTTGCGCCCACAACGCCGCCGGTTCACGGAACCGGCTTGAGCAGTGAGTGGAGACCGATTTAGGCCGACGTGACCTGGTACAAGTTGGCGTAAATATCTCTTCAGTCTACCTGCTCCCGGCGGATCCGTGATCCGCCGGGTTTGCGCCCACAACGCCGCCGGTTCACGAAACCGGCTTGAGCAGTGAGTGAAGACCGATTTAGGCCGACGTGACCTGGTACAAGTTGGCGTAAATAACTCTTCAGCTTGCCTGCTCCCGGCGGATCCGTGATCCGCCGGGTTTGCGCCCACAACGCTGCCGGTTCACGGAACCGGCTTGAGCAGTGAGTGAAGACCGATTAAGGCCGATGTGTACTAGATGAGAAGAACAACGGTCGATCAGACTGGGCCGGCGTCGCCCACCAGGAAGAAGGGCGCCCAGAAATAAGGGTGGGTGGCGTCGCCGCGCTCTGAGCCAAACGCGGCCGGTTCGCCCTGAATGAAGGCCAGTTGCGCCTGGCGCAGGGCGTTGCCCTTGCGCTCTCCCTGGGCCAGACCCCGGTAAAAACGCTGCATCAGCTCGGCCGTGGTGCGGTCCTCCACCGTCCACTGCGTCAGCGCCAGGCTGGCCGCGCCGGCATAGAGCAGCGAGCGCATCAGCCCCAGCACCTCATCGCCGCCCCCCACGACGCTGCGCCCGGTCTGGCAGGCGCTCAACGTCACCAGCGACGCGTCCAGCCGCAGGTTGAAGATATCCAGCGTGGTCAGCCAGCCGTCGGTCAGCGCCAGCCCGGAGAAAAGCGGGTTGTCAGGCCGGAAGCTGCCGTGGGCGGCCAGATGCACCACCCGGCGGCGGGCGGCGTTGGCGCGGAAGCAGGCCGGGGTGGCCTCTTGCTCCACGAACAGGTCGCCGCCCAGGAGCTGATGGATCGATTGGGCCTCGAACACGGCGTTGGGCAGTTGGCCGCCGAGGGAATGCCCAAACACCGCTGCGCCGCCGCCGGCTGGGCGCGGCTCCTGGCAATAGCGCAGCAGGCTGGCGCCGGGCAGGTAGCTGATCTCATGGCGCTGGATCAGGTATTCTGCGCCGTCGAAAAGCGCCTGAAAGGGCAGGTAGTGCAGCGGGCCGCAGGGAACCACGATCCAGCGGGCGTAGCGGCCGGCAACGGAGACCAGCGGCGCCGCCAGCCCCTGGTACAGGCGCTGCAACAGCGCCTGAGCGTTGGCTGTCAGGCGGGGCAGGCGCTCTGACGCGCTGCGCGCGGCCGCGTTCAGGTTCAGCCGCAGCAGCCGCAGCGTGTCCAGCACCTCCCGCGTGGCCACCGGCAGGCGGAACACCTCGACGCTGCGGCGGGTGGCCACAAAGGCCAGCGGCTCGCCGTGGGCGATGAAGTACTCGATCAGCGCGCTCTCCTCGTCCAGGTAGGGCTGGATCGGCTCGACCTGCACGCGCCAGAGCGCGGCGTCGCGGGCATAGTCCGCGTTGTGTACCAGCAGCTTGTGCCACAGCTTGGTGATGCGGTTTTCGATGGCCAGCACGTCCTGCTCGATCTGCTCCCAGCCCCCCTCGCCGTCGCCGCGCGCTTTGAGCTCCTCCTTGCCCTGCCAGCGGCGGTAGAGCTGGTCCCGCTGATCGCGCAGGCTGTGCAGCTCGGCCACCAGCGGGCCATCCTCCGGCGCCCGCGCCTCGATGCTCACGTCCAGCCGGTAGGCCACCATCTCCAGCAGCGCGCGCGACTTGGCCCGCTCCACATATTCCAGCCCGCTCTCCGGCCGGTCCAGCGCCACGCAGAGGAGCACCATCTCCTCGTAGACCTCGGTCTTGTCCTCCAGGTAGTCAGCCCTGAACTCGACCATCAGCCGGCCGCGCAGCCGCTCCAGTTGCTCGATGGCCATGCGATAGTCTGTCATGGCCTGGTCGGCGCGGCCCTCGCGGCTGGCCACCTGGCCCAGCAGATGGTGCGCCGCAAAGACCAGCGAGGCGATGTCCATGGCTTCGCCGGTGGCCCGGGCCTGGTTGGCCAACTGGCCGGCCAGCTCGGTACGCGCCAGGCCCAGCGCGGCGCGCGCGGCCACCAGATACGATTGCGCCTCCTCCACCGGCAGGCCAAGCTGATGAAAGCAGTCGGCGCAGCGCTGCGCCAGCGCCAGGCTCTGCTCGCAGTCGCCGCGCAGGCGCAGCACCGCCGCCCTTTCCAGGTCGGTCGAGGCGGTCCAGGGCTGGTTGTCGCTTTGGGCGAAGATCGCGCGCGCCTCGTCCAGCGAGCGCAGGGCTGCGTCGTGCTCGCCCAGCCCGGCGAAGGCGACCCCCTCGTTGAGGATGGCCTTGGCTGCCACGTCGTGCGCGCCCAGCTCGGTGAAGAGGCTGCGCACCTGGCGGCAGGTCTCCAGCACCTCGGGGTAGCGGCGCAGTTGCAGGAGACAGTTGCTGACGAAGAGATCGACCAGCATCGCGTCCCGCCGGCGCCCGTCGGCCACGAAGATATCGTGCACCTGATCGAGGCTTTGCAGCGCCTCGTTGTACTGGCCAAGGATGAACTGGGTCAGGGCCAGGTTCTGTTGAGCGCGGGCCGCGGCGACGGTCTGGCCCAGAGCCGCCAGCTCGTCGTGGGCGGTGCGGCAGGCGGCGATGGATGCCTCGAACTGGCCCAGGTTGCGCAGCACGAAGGCCCGGTTGAGCTGCACCCAGAGCCAGCCGGCCCGGCCAGCCTCTCCCAGTTGATCGTACAGGGTGGCGGCGCGGTCGAAATGCTGCAAGGCCGCGGCGTCCAGCCCCATGCGCGCGTCCATGATGGCTAGGTTCATGGTCAGGGTGGCCAGCGGCTGCCACTGGCCATGCGCTTGCAGGATCTGGCTGGCCCAGGCGCCGCACTGCCGGGCCTCTTCGTAGCGGCCCAGGAAGGAGAGCGCGCCGACCTTGCCCACCTGCGCCCGGGCCTGTTCCATGGGCAGGTTGAGCTGGGCATAGTCGTCCGCGGCCTCGTTGTAGAGCGCGATGGCGGCCTGGTATTCGCCCAGGCCGATGGCGCGGGCGTTGGCCTCGGCCAGCAGCCCCAGCGCCCGATCACGCAGGCTGCCGGTGAGGGTCGCCAGCCGCTGGATCAGACGCGCCATCTCCAGAGAACGCCGCACATCGGCGCGCAGCAGGCGGTCCGCCTCGGCCTTGAGGTCGGGCGCGGCGTCAGCCAGCTCGCCAACATGGGTCTCCAACCACGCCTGCTGGCGCTCTGGATCAGCTTCGGCCAGCAGGCGTTGGAGAGTATCCTGCGCAGTCATGGGGCTAGATCAGCAGATCCTGGATGTGTACTTCGTCCGGGCCGCTGGCCAGTATCAGCTCGTAGCGTCCGGCCTCCAGGTCCTGGAAGAGGAAATTGCCCAGCTCGTCCACCCCGGTGGAAGCCACCGACCCTCGGATGTGCCAGAGGTGCGCCGTCATGCTGGCGTCGTCCATCCCCACCACCAGGCCGGCCAAGGTTTTGTTGCCCGGCTGTCCCCCGTTGTCCTGCACTTCGAGAATGATCTCCAGGTCGCCCGCCTCGTAGGTCAGCGGCTCGCCGTCCGCCCCCCGCAGGCCAGCCAGGGAGGGGGTCAATGTGGGTGCGCCAAAGAGGCCCGCGACCTGCTGCGATGCGCTGGTCAGGCGCGCCACCAGCACGTTCACCCGCCGCTGAAGGGTCTCCAAGGGCGCAGGGTGCAGATAGGGGTCGGGGCTGTCCATGAAGTGGGCGAGCTGCGCCAGCTCCTGGGTGCAATAGGGACAGGCCGCGATGTGCTGTTGGATGGACGCGCTGCGGTCGGCAGAAAGCAGGCCCATGGAATGTTCGCCCAGCTCCAGGGCGGGAGGGCAGGCGGCGCGCCAGAGTTGCTGGGTGATTTGGCGCTGCTCGGCGGCCAGTTCAGCCGCGCGCAGTTGACACCGGGGACATTGCGACAGGTGCATGTTTACCTCCGCGCCGGCCTCGCCGTCCAGGGCCATCAAAAGCTCGACATCGTCAAGCTGGGGGTTACGGATACAGATCATGGCAATCAAAAGCTCCTTCTTGCCATTGAACGGGAGATCGCGCAGAATTACACGTAGTCGGCGCGCAAAGCTCGCAGTTCCGGGTCGCGGCGCAGGCGGTCCAGCACGTTTTGCTTGGTGCGATAGACCTCGCGCACGTCGCTGAACAGGTGCGGGTAGCGCACTTGCAGCTCGGCCGGCTTCATGGCCAAAACGAAGGAGCCGACGACCACCGCCTGCTCCTTTTCGTCTACCAGCCGCTGGTTGATCAGGCGCCAGAATTCCTGCTGCTGGGTCTGTTCGATGGTCTCCTCTGCCACGTCGCCGCGGGCCGCGTAGCCGCCGAGCACGGCGTCGCTGGGCTCTTCGTCCAGCAGGAGCAGGTGCTGGCGCGCGCGGGCATGGTCGATGACCACGCTGTGGGCGCACAGCTTGAGGTAGCTGAGCAGCGCCTTGAGATCGGCGAAGCGGCTGAACTTCTCCGGCGTCAGCGCGTGCCACAGCTTCTCGAAGGCGCGGTTGACGAAATACTGCACCTCTTCCCCCGCGCCGGGAAAGCCGGGATGGTGTTCTACCCAGCCGGCCACCAGCGGCTGATATTGGCTGTACAGGCATTCATAGGCGCGCTGGTTGCGCTCCAGCAGGGCGCGGCGAAAGAGCTCGTAGCAGAAAGCGGGATCGTAGGGCTGTCGTTGGAAGAATGCGGTGGTCTCCTGAGCGCAGCGGCGGCTCAGGCCAACCACGCTCAGGCCGAGCAAATCGGCGTTTGCAGTCATGAGGGGCGCTCCATGAGTCGCATGGTATCCGCAACGGGGCGAACTGTCAAGCGATTTTTTTGCGACTGGCAGGCCGCGCTGCCTGCTGGCTTTTGACAGCCCTTCGCGGCGGGGTGTATACTGGCCAACCGCCAGGTGTGAAGGCGGCGCTTGATCGGGCCGCGGCAGCGCGGCCAAAGACGAGTGCGCTCACACCGGCCGGCTGAACGGCCCCATCTCAGCTCGCAATCATTCGCGAAAGGCGTCGCCATGTCAGACCTTTTTTCCGATCTGTGGCGCGTGGTGGTGTTGGGCATCGTCGAAGGGATCACGGAATTCCTGCCCATCTCCTCCACCGGTCACCTGATCGTCGCTTCCGATCTGTTGAACTTCCAGGGCAGCCTGGGCGGCACGTTTGAGATCTTCATTCAACTGGGCGCGGTGCTGGCGGTGGTCTGGTACTATCGCCGCGATCTGTGGCAGCAGGTGCGCAGCGCGCCGAGCGATCGCTCGGTGCAGCGTTTCTGGCTGAACCTGGTCATCGCCTTCATCCCCGCGGCCGTGATCGGCCTGTTGCTGCACGACTGGATCAAGGAGCGGCTCTTCACGCCGCCGGTGGTGGCGGCAGCGCTGATCGCGGGCGGCGTGGCGCTGCTGTTGATCGAGCGCCGTGACCACGCGCAGGGCACGGCCTCGGTCTTTGACGTCACCCCGAAACAGGCGCTGGGCGTGGGCCTGGCGCAGACGCTCTCCCTGATCCCCGGCATGTCGCGCGCCGCCTCCTCCATCATCGGCGGCCTGCTGATGGGCCTCGACCGGCCCACGGCCGCGGCCTTCTCCTTCTATCTGGCGATACCGACGCTGGGCCTGGCCACGCTGTACGACCTGGCGGGCAGCCTGGATCAGATCACCCGCGGCGATGTGCTCAATCTGCTGGTGGGGACGGTGGTATCCTTTGTCGTGGCCCTGCTGGTGATCAGTTGGCTGCTGCGCTACATCGCGCACCACGACTTCAAGATCTTCGGCTGGTACCGGCTGGTGTTGGGCGTGATCGTGCTGGCGTGGTTCTGGCTGCTGCGCTAGGGGAGCGCGGCAGCTTCACCTGCGCAGGGCGCGCGCCAGAGTCGGCAGCACCTTGGCCGCGTCGTCGTGGATCACCAGATCGGCGATCTTGTCGACAGCGGTGGGCTGGCGGTTGACGATGATCACCCGCGATCCGCTGCGCTTGGCCAGGTGGGGCAGGTCGGCCGCGGGTTCTACCTCCAGCGATGTGCCGATGGAGATCAGCAGGTCGCAGAAGAGCGCCCCCTCCTGCGCGGCCCGCAGCGCGTCGTAGGGCAACGGCTCGCCGAAGAGGATCACGTCTGGCTTCATCAGGCCGCCGCAGTGCTGGCAGCGCAGGAGCGTCGCCAGCTTGGCCAGCGGCCAGGAGTTGTCCAGCGGAATCTGCTCGGCGCAGGCCATGCAGGAAGCGGTGCGCAGGTGGCCGTGCAGCTCTGCCACATGCCGCGAGCCGGCCGTCTGATGCAGGCTGTCGATGTTTTGCGTGGCCAGCAGCTTCAGCGACGCGACCTGTTCCAGCTCCGCCAGCGCAAAATGCGCCGGATTGGGCTTTGCCCGGCGGATCTGGTCAGCCAAGGGTATGAACCAGCGGTAGAACTGTTCAGGGTTTTCAAGATATCCCCAGATCGAGGCCACGGCCATGGGATCGACCTTGGTCCACATGCCGGAGGAGGGGCTGCGAAAGTCAGGAATGCCCGAGGGGGTGCTCACGCCAGCGCCTGTCAGTACCATGACAAAAGAGGCGTGCTGGATCCAATCTGCTGCTTGCTGGATGGCGTAGTCGGCCATGGGATACCACCTTTGCGTAAGACGAATGTATCACAATTGGCTGGCAAGGGCAAATCTTGCAGCGTGTTTGCAGCGCTTCCAGATATGCTGGCTGGCAAAGCGGAGTCGAGCCTTCAGGCGGGTCAGCGCGCCCGACTCGCACCGGCCGGACCCGGCTGAAGCCTCGACTCCGGGCGGCCGGACCCGGCTGAAGCCTCGACTCCGGGCGGCCGGACCCGGCTGAAGCCTCGACTCCGGGCGGCCGAACCCGGCTGAAGCCTCGACTCCGAGCGGCCGGACCCGGCTGAAGCCTCGACTCCAGGCGGCCGGACCCGGCTGAAGCCTCGACTCCGGGCGGTGCTTGGAACTGCTGAACAGATTCTCGTGCTGTTGACAGGCGACCGTTTTCGCGGTATCATGCGGGCGACGCAAGTCATGCGTCCCCTCAGTGTGCCACACACCTGAGCCGGCATCCACTCGAACACCAGAAGAGATTGGGACCTCGTCATGCTAACAGCCTGGGCCAGAAAGACCTTCAAGAACCTCCTCGATGCAATCGCTGGCCTGTTCCAGCGGCTGGGGCTCACACCCAACCAATTGACCCTGACGGGATTGATCTTGCAGGCCGCGGTGGCCGTGGTCATCGCGCTGGGCTATCTGCCCCTGGCCGGCGTGCTGTTGATCTGCACCTCGGTCTTCGACGCCTTCGACGGCGCGCTGGCGCGTCTGACCGGCCAGACCAGCCGTTTCGGCGCCTTTTTCGACGCCACGCTGGACCGCGTGGCCGAGGCGTTGGTGCTCTTCGGCCTGTTGGTCTACTTCAGCGGCCAGCCGGAGAGCCGCACCGAGGTGCTGTTGATCTACGCTTCGGTGGTTGGCTCGCTGCTGGTGAGCTACACGCGGGCCAAGGCGGAGAGCCTGGGCATCGCCTGCACCGAGGGCATCCTGACCCGGGCCGAGCGCGTGGCGCTGCTGGTCATCGGTCTCATCTTCGCCAATTGGCAGCCAATCGCCGCGCTGCCGCCGGTCATCACCCTGGTGTTGTGGGTGTTGGCCATCCTCAGCAATGTCACGGCCCTGCAGCGCATCCTGGCCGTGCGCCGGACAACCGCGGGTGGGTAGCCAGGAGTCCTGAGCGTCGGGCGCGGCCTGAACCTGGTTGGACGCGTACCAAACAGGTCGCGCTTCTTGGGGTTTTCGCGGGCTGACGCGTTGGCCGGCAAGAGCAACCGTTTGCGGGTCAGTCCCTGAGGGTTGTGGTTGTCCTGCGACCGGCTACAATCTGTGGCTTTTGTCTGCGTCTGCCCGTAATTTTTGCGTCTCTCCTGCGTCATCGGAGGTGATGAGGGTGTCACAATGGACAACTGAGTCGGAACGTCGTCTGCTTGAGCGGGCGAAGTCCTACGACGTCAATGCACTCGCTGAGATCTACGATCACTACGAAGCCAGGATCTACAGCTACATCTACCACCGTGTAGGCAGCCAACCCGTAGCGCAGGACCTGACATCGCAGGTGTTTCTGCGCGTGCTGGAGGCAATCCAGTACCAACGCGCATGGGAATCCTCGTTTTCCGGCTGGTTGTATCGCATCGCTCATAACCTGGTTGTCGATCATTATCGCCGGCGAGGCCGGGATACGCAGGTGCCGATAGACGATCTGCCGATGTTACCGTCCCACAGCGAAGGCCCCGAACTGGCCGCGGAACGCGCCCTGACCGCCGCCAATCTGCGCAGCGCCATCAATCGCCTGACCGAAGAACAGGCGCAGGTGGTGACGCTGCGCTTCCTGGAAGGCATGAGCATCACCGAGGTCGCCGAGGCCATGGGCAAGACGGAAGGCGCGATCAAGGCGATGCAATATCGCGCAGTCACCTCGCTACGTCGCCTGCTGGAGTTTCAGGTTTAGCGATCATGGCCCCATTGGAAGGCGTTTTCACGGCCTGCGTGGCCCAACTGAATAGCGGAACGCCTTTGGAAGCCTGCCTGGCGCGCTATCCGGGCGAGGCGGCTGAGCTCTCCCCGCTGTTGCAGATCGTCGTCGCGCTGCGTGGGCTGGCTGCGCCGGTTCCTGCCATGAAGCCGGCCGCGGCGCAGGATGCACGCGCCCGCTTCCTGGCCCGGGCCAGCGCGCTCAGCCAGCCGGCCATGATCACATCGGAAGAGGCCCTGGCCCAGGCCAGCGAGGATTTGGCGGAGGGCGCGGCGCTGGAGGAACTCCTGGACGCGTTCCCACATCACGCCACCGAGCTGCGGCCTGGCCTGGAGGTCCTGGCCGCGCTTCAGCAGGCCAGCGCGCCCGCGCCGGAGCGGGATCCGGCTGAGCGCGCCGAGGCGCGCAGCCTTTTCCTGGCCCAGGCCCAGGCCAAGGCGCTGAGCCGGCCGCCGCAGATCGCCATCGAAGATGCGCTGGAGACCAGCCTGGAGATCGTAGCCGCCGGCCAAGCAACCGAGGCGTGCCTGCAGGCCTATCCACACTACGCCGATGAGCTGCGGCCGGCGCTGGCCATTGTCGCCGCCTTGCAGACCGAGCTGGCCCAGCCCGCGCCGGCCCGGCCAGAACCTGCCCTGCGCACGCAGCGCCGGGCCTTCGTTGCGGCGGCGCAGGCCGGCCGCCGCAAGATGCGGATGCAGCAGGCCGGCGCGGGGTGGCGCCAGGCATGGCAAGGGCTCTTCCGCCAGCCAGTCTGGGCGCGGGCGGCCGCGCTGTTGCTGGTGGCTGTGCTGCTCTTCAGCTTTGGCCGCACGGCCATCACCGCCGCGGCCGCCGCGCTGCCGGGGGACGCGCTCTACCCGGTCAAGCTGGCCACTGAGCAGGCGCGGCTTTTGGTGACCACCGACGAGGCGCAGCGCGCCGCGTTGCGCCAGCAGTTCGAGCAGACCCGGCGGCAGGAGGCGGTCGCGGTGGTCGAACAACATCGCCAGGTGCAGGTGCAGTTCTCCGGCGCCATCGAGAGCATGGTGGACGGGGTGTGGCGGATCGCCGGGCTGGAGACGCCGGTGATCGTGCCGGGCGATGCGGTGGTGCGCGGCCAGCCGGCCGTGGGCGCACAGGTGATCATCCTGGCCTCCTCTGATGGCCACGGCAACCTGGTGGCCCGCCAGGCGCTGATTGTCAACGCCGACAGCGCGCCGGCCCCCAGCGCAACGCCCACCTTCACCCGCACGGTGCGCGCCCAGCCGCCGGTGGTCGTGCCATTGCCCCCTGCGGCGCCGGCCACCGCGACCTGGACTCCGGGCGTCCGGCTGACCCCCAGCCCGACTGCGGTGCTCACCGGCACGCGCACGCTGACCGCGACCCCCACGCGCACCACGACGTCCACCATGACGCCCACCGGCTCGGCGACTCCTTCGGGCACGCCCACCGTCACGACCACGCCGACCGCCACGCCCGGGCCGGCCGCGGTGACCTTCTACGGCACGATTCAGGAGAAGAACGCGTCCTGGTGGCTGGTCAGCGGCCGCACGGTGCGCATCGACGCGCAGACCGTGATCGACGAGTCGCAGGGGCCGGCCGTGGTGGGCGCGGACGTGGCCGTGGCAGGCATGACACAGCCCGATGGCTCGGTGCGGGCGCTGGTGATCAGCGTGCAGGCGCAGCAGGAGACGGACTATTTCACCGACGTGATCCAGAGCATGAGCGGCGGCCGGTGGCTGATCGGCAATCGGTGGGTGACGGTCACCAGCGCCACGCAGATCGTGGGCACGCCAGAGGTCGGCAGAACCGCGCGCGTCTCGCTGGCGCGGCCGGCTGGCGGCGCGTGGACCGCGACGCGCATCGAGGTGGAGGATCCGTCCACGGGCGAGCCCTATTACATCGAGGGTGTGATCAGCGCCTTCGGCGCCAGCTCCTGGGTGATCGACGGCCAGACAGTGCGCATCACCGGCCAGACGGTGATCACCGGCGTTGCGCCGCAGGTTGGCTACGTGGCCGAGGCCATGGTCGTGCCCAGCGGCAGCAGCTTGATCGCGACCTGGATCAACGTGTTGGCGCCGACGTCCGTGGCCACGGCCACGCCCACGCCCACCGCGGCGCCCTCCACCGCCACCCCCACGGCGACCTTGACCTGGACCCCGACCGCGCCGGCGACCGCCACCCCCACGACCCCGGCCAGCGCGACGCCGACGGCCACTGCCACCCCTGAGCCGGCCACTGCGACCCCCACGCCGCCGCCCACCGCGACCCCTGAGCCGCCCACCGCCACCCCTGAGCCGGCCACTGCGACCCCCACAACGCCGCCCACCGCCACCCCTGAGCCGGCCACCGCGACCCCCACAACGCCGCCCACCGCCACATCTGAGCCGTCCAGCGCGACGTCGACGCCCACGGCCACCTCGGAACCGGCTGCGGCTGCGCCGGCGGCAGCTGGTCCGGCGCGGGATGCGGGCGTTCCCAGCGTTTGCAGGCATGATGGCTGCCAAACCGGAGTCGAGCCGCAGGCGGGTTGGCGCGCTCGACGGGCATGGTCCAGACCGGGTTAAAGCCTCGATTCCGCGCCATATTTTGTATTGCTCGTAACTCCTGCGACAGTTGACGGGGACGCGCCAGGTCGGGTATACTGGGGGCCACACAACCCTGCTGCACGGCCCTCGATGCGCCGCCAGCTCCCAGCACAGCAGCTTTCTTCGACCCAAGGAGCGCAGCCGCATGTTCCCCACAGAGCCTACCTCCCTTCCCAGCCAAGTGCTTCTCAATCCCGCCTGGTCGACGCCGCAGGTCGTCTCCGCGCCCACCGGCCGCGCCGTCACGCCGGTGGTCATCCCCGGCCGGGATGGCGTGGTGCATCTGTTGTGGGAGCAGAACGGCCGGGTGCATCATGCCCTGCGCCGGGAGGATAAATGGTCCACGCCGCGCTCGGTGGCCACCGGCCAGCAGCCGGCCGGCGGCCTGACGCCCGACGGCGCGCTGCACGCGGTGTTCAGCAACGAGTTCGCCGGCAAGCACAACATCTTCCATGTGGCGTGGGTCAACGGGGTATGGTCATTGCCGCGGCTGGTTTCCAAGACGCCGGGCATGTCCAGCTCGCCCTCCCTGGCGGTGGACCGGGCCGGCGGCGTCCACGCGGTCTGGGCCGACACATCTCCCGGCTTCTCGGTGATCTACTATGGCTGGCTGCAAAACACCTGGCTGAACGAGCCGTTGAGCAATGCCCGCGGCGCAGCGCCCGTTTTGGCGCTGGACGGCGCCGACGAGACGCTGCATGTGGCCTATCAGGCCAGCGGCGTCGGCGCCCCCCAGCGGGAAATTCACCATCTGCAAGGGCGGCGCTACCAATGGTCGCTGCCGGAGAATCTCTCCCAGTCGCCCAATGAGGAGTCGCTGGAGGTGGCCATGGCCTGCGCGCCCGATGGCTCGGTGCATCTGGCCTGGCAGGAGCATGTGGGGGAGATGGCGCACATCCGCTATGTCAGCGGCCGGCAGGGGGCCTGGCATGCGCCGCAGACGGTGAGCGATCCGGCGGTGGACAGCCGCGAGCCGCGCCTGGCGATCACCCAGGAGCGGCAGCTCAGCATGGTCTGGCGGAGCAGCGACACGCTGCACACGGTTCGGCGAGAGCTGCCGGCCGGCGTCTGGCTGCCGCCCCGGCCGCTGGTGATGAACGCCGGCGGGCTGGATGGGCAGGATCTGGCCGGCGCGCCGGCGGGCGAGCTGCACCTGACCTGGAGCGGCTGGGAGAGCAACAGCCAGCGCGCGATCTTTCACAGCGAGCATGGGCCGCTGAACCGGCCGAAGGTCTTTCTGCCCGGCGTTGTCGTCGGTGGACGGTGAACTCAGGTGGCGACGACGGAGTTGTCGCTGCCGTGGATGTTGGGGATGTAGCCGTCGGCGTGCCAGTCGTTGTGCCAGCTTGTCTGGTCGACCAGGTAGCGGAACTGGTATTCGCGGCCCCGGTCCAGTTCCAGGCGCACCTTCCAGATATCGCCCTGGCCTTTGCGCTGCATGGGGGTGGCGCTCTCGTTCCAATCGTTGAAATCGCCCACCAGGTAGACGCTGCTGGTGCGGCGGACGCCAGGATATTCGAAGGTGACGTATAGCTTTCCGCTGTTGGGTGACGGCTCTTTTTTGATCATGGGGTGGTTGCGCCCGCCGATGCTCTGGCCAATCGATGCTCTGGCCGGTCTCCTGACCGAGCCAGCCCGTGGTTATCTGGACAGTTTCCAAGTGAGTAGGAGGAAAGGTCGATTGGCTCCCATAGCCAGTGGGCGCAACCCTGGCGGCCCTGCGGCGGGGAGCTTATCATATTTTGACGGCAAAGGCAAACCGGCAGCAGGGCGGCAACTTGACTAATCATTGGCGGCAACGTAGAATGCCCCTGAAACGCTTGGCGTCAGGCGACGCAGGTTGCCGCACCAAGCCGGCAGCTTCCACAGTCTAGCAACGGGAAAGACCGATGGCATGTTTGAGTCACTGAGCGAAAAACTACAGCGAGTGTTCGACGGCCTCTCCAGCCGCGGCCGCCTGAGCGAGGCGGACGTGGACGCGGCCATGCGCGAGGTGCGCCTGGCCCTGCTGGAGGCCGATGTCAACTATAAGGTTGTCAAGGAGTTCATCGCCCGCGTCAAAGAGCGCGCAATCGGGGCCGAGGTGATGAAGAGCCTGACGCCGGCCCAGCAGGTGATCAAGATCGTCAACGAGGAGTTGATCGCGGTGCTGGGCGAGCCGGCCAAGCTGAATCTGTCCGGCCCCACGCCGCATGTGGTGATGCTGGTCGGCCTGCAAGGCTCGGGCAAGACCACCACAGCCGCCAAGCTGGCGTTGACCCTACGCAAGGCTGGCCAGCGGCCGCTGCTGGTGGCGGCTGACACCTACCGGCCGGCCGCGATCCACCAGTTGGAAACGCTGGGCAAGCAACTGGATATCCCAGTACACAGCGAGGGGGACAGGCTTCCGCCGCCCAGGATCTGCGCCAATGCCGTGGCCCGCGCCAAAGAGGCGGCCTACACGGTGGTGATCCTGGACACAGCCGGCCGCTTGCAGATCAACGAAACCCTGATGGCGGAGCTGGACCAGATCAAGGCGCTGGCCAAGCCGCAGGAGATCCTGCTGGTGGCCGACTCCATGACCGGCCAGCAGGCCGTGAATGTGGCCAAGACCTTTCACGAGCGGCTAGGCCTGACCGGGCTGATCCTGACCAAGGTGGACGGCGACGCGCGCGGCGGCGCGGCCATCTCCATGCGCGAGGTCACCGGCGTGCCCATCAAGTACCTGGGCGTGGGCGAAAAAACCGACGCGCTGGAGGTCTTTCACCCTGACCGCATGGCCAGCCGCATCCTGGGCATGGGCGATGTGCTGACGCTGATCGAGCGCGCCCAGGAGAGCATGGATCAGGAGAAATCCATGTCGGCCGCCAAGCGGCTGATGAAGGGCGAGTTCGACCTGGAGGACTTCTTGCAGCAGATGCAGCAGATGCGCAAAATCGGGCCCTTCAGCCAGTTGCTGGACATGATCCCCGGCTTCAACCGCATGAGCAAGGACATTGCGCCCGACGTGACCGACCAGCAGATGCGGCGCATCGAGGCCATCATCAGCTCCATGACCCGGGAGGAGCGACGCCACCCGGAGGTGATCAACGGCAACCGCAAACGGCGCATCGCGCGCGGCTCCGGCACCGAGGTGCAGGACATCAACGAGCTGTTGTCGCAGTTCAAACAGATCAAGCGCATGATGAAGCAGTTCGGCGACAGCGGCGGCAAGCGCAAGGGCAAGTTCCCCAGCTTTCCTGGCTTTCCGATGGGTTGAGCCGGTGGGTGAATCCACCGGCTGACAGCACGAGGGCCCTTCAGGGCCCGTTCGAAAAGAGCCCAGGTCGGTGGGCGTTGAACTTTGATTTTGGTGGCTTCAGGATAGATCTTAGCAATGGACTATTGACAGGACGAGAGCAGTGTCACTCAAGATTTTGAGCAAATTGTACGAACCGGGCAGTTTACGCAACACCGACAGCGGCTTCGAGCTGGCATTCAAGAACACATTCGCGCCGACCCAGGTGACCGCCGTGGGACCGTTGGTGATCGACGGCGGGACGATCGACCTGGGGCAGGCCATTCTGCGGCTGGAACGGCCCAGCGAGCGGCTGGGACGGCCTCCCAGCGTGCGCGAATGGCAGTTCAAGGCGCTGAACAAAGATACAGAAAAGGACAAGGACAAGGACCGAACCCTCTCCTTCGACCTGTTCACCGTGGCCCGGATCGTCGTGCCGGGCCAGCGTCTCTCGCCAGGGCCGCATCAGGTGGCGCTGAGCATGATGACCAAGGAGGTTGGCGAGATCAAGCTGACTGCTGAGGATAGCGTGGCTGAGCAGGGCTCAGAACCGGAAGAAGTTCAACTTCTTCCGAGAAGTTGAACTTCTGGCGCTGAAAGATATCTCTCGTGACGACGATGGCCTGTCGTCCGCCGGGCAGCATGGACGCGTGTGAGCGGAACCCGAGGGCGCAGGTCGCCCCCTTTGGGTTCCGCTTTTTTGGTCTCAACCCCATGGTGCATGCGCCCCCATCGCAAGGAGCTGCACAACCCAGGAGAAAGGCACTTATGGCTGAAGAACTGAAACGAACTGCCCTCTACGATGAGCACGTGCGGCTGAGCGGCCGCATGGTGCCCTTTGCCGGCTGGGAGCTGCCGGTGCAGTACGACAACACCGGCCCCAGCGTGGAACATCAGACAGTGCGCAGCGCGGCCGGCCTCTTCGACATCGACCACATGGGCCAGGTGGAGGTGCGCGGCCCGGACGCGCTGGCCTTCTTGCAGCGCATCCAGGTGAGCGATGTCAGCGACATGGCCGTGCTGGACGCGCGCTACAGCCTGATGTGCTATGCCGATGGCGGCATCGTGGACGACATCTTCATCTACCGTCTGGGCGAGCAGCGCTGGTGGGTGGTGGTCAACGCCTCCAACCGGGCCAAGGATGTGGCCTGGATGCAGGCGCAGGCGCATGGCTTCGACCTGGAGCTGGAAGATCTGTCGGACGGCGTCTACATGCTGGCGCTGCAAGGCCCCAAGGCGCAGGCGATATTGCAAAAACTGACGCCAGCCGACCTGGCCGCGATGCCCTTCCACACCGGCCTGGAGACCACCGTGGCTGGCGTGCCGGCCGTGCTGGGCGCCACCGGCTACACGGGCGAGTATGGCTACGAGCTCTTCTTCCCCACCGAACAGGCGGTGTCGATCTGGAACACGCTGCTGGAGGCGGGCAAGGAGGAGGGGCTGCTGCCCTGCGGCCTGGCTGCGCGCGATTCGCTGCGCTTCGAGCCGTGTCTGCCCCTCTACGGCCACGAGATCGACCAGGTGACCGATCCCTTCTGCGCGCGGCTGGGCTGGGCGGTCAGCTTCAACAAGGGCGACTTCGTGGGCCGGGACGCCCTGCTCAAGATCAAGCTGGAAGGGCCGGTCAAGCTGCTGGTGGGCTTCGAGATGGTGGACAAAGGCGTGCCGCGGCCAGACCAGCCGGTGGCAGTGGATGGCGTCGTGGTCGGCCGGGTCACCACCGGCATGAAGTCCCCCACCACCGGGCGTTTCGTCGGCCTGGCCTTTGTTCCCCCGAGCCACGCCAAGCTGGGCAGCGCCATCGACATCCTGATTCGCGATCAGCCCAAGAAGGCGACGGTGGTCAAGCGACCGTTCTATGTGGCGGCGTATCGCAGGAAGTGACCGGTGAACGGTGAACGGTGACCGGTAAACGGTAAACGGTAAACGGTGAACGGAAAGCGTTCTGGCTACCGTTAACCGTTAACCGTTCACCGTTAACCGTTCACCGCTTACCCATCAACCCATCAACAACTCAACAACTCAACAACTCAACCCATTCCCAACTCAGGAGACAACGATGGCTTACAAATTCGACCCCAACGTGCGCTACGCCAAGACCCATGACTGGGTGCGCGTCGAGGATGGACTGGCGGTGTGCGGCATCAGCGATTTTGCCCAGCACGCGCTGTCGGACGTGGTCTATGTGGAGCTGCCCGAGGTAGGCGCGGGAGTGTCCCAGGGCGAGGTCTACACCACCGTCGAGTCGGTCAAGGCGGCCGAGGAGGTCTTCGCGCCGGTCAGCGGCGAAATCGTCGCGGTCAACGAGGCGCTGGAGGATGAGCCGGAGATGCTGAACGGCGATCCTTACGGCGCCTGGATCGTCAAGATCCAGCCCTCCGATCTGAGCCAGTTGGACGCGCTGATGGACGCCGCGGCCTACGAGGCTTTCGTGGCGGCCGAGGAGGCAGGAGGTCACTGATGCCCTTTATCGCCAACACCGACGCTGACCAGGCGGCCATGCTGGCCGCGGTGGGCGTCGAGCGCGTCGAGGATCTGTTCCACGATGTGCCTGAGGCCTATCGCTTCCCGGAGCTGAACCTGCCCGAGGCGCTGAGCGAGCTGGAAGTCCTGCGCGAGCTGGCCAGCCTGGCCAATGAAAACGAGAAGCTGGACGAGCTGACCAGTTTCCTGGGCGCGGGCGCCTACCGCCACTTCATCCCCACGGTGGTGGACTTCCTCTCCGGCCGCTCCGAGTTCTACACTGCCTACACCCCCTATCAGCCCGAAGTCAGCCAGGGCACCTTGCAGGCGGTCTTCGAGTATCAGAGCATGATCGCCGCGCTGACCGGCATGGACGCGTCCAACGCCAGCCACTACGACGGCGCCACCGCCACGGCCGAGGCTGTGATCATGGCGCTGAACACGGTCCGCGGCAAGCGCAAGCGGGTCATCCTCTCGCCGACGCTCAATCCGCAGTACCGCGAGGTGGTGCGCACCTACACGCAGGGCATGGGGCTGGAGATCGTGGGCGACCAGGCCGGCGATCCCGACTTCCACGCGCTGCTGGACATGTGCGAGCAGAACACGGCCTGTGTGGTGGTGCAGAACCCCGATTTCCTGGGCAACGTCCACAGCCCCAAGGAGATGCAGGACCTGGCCGACGCCGTGCATGCCTGCGGCGCGCTGCTGGCGGTGGCCGTCGATCCCATCAGCCTGGGGCTGTTCACCCCGCCCGGCCAGTACGGCGCGGACATCGTCATGGGCGAGGGGCAGAGCCTGGGCATCCCGCTCAGCTTCGGCGGGCCCTACCTGGGCTTCTTCACCATGCGCGAGAAGGATGTGCGCAAGTCGGCCGGCCGCATCGCCGGCGAGACGGTGGACCTGGACGGCCGCACGGGCTATGTGCTGACCCTGAGCACGCGCGAGCAGCACATCAAGCGCTCGCGCGCGACCAGCAATATCTGCTCGAACCAGGCGCTGATGGCGCTGCGCGCGGCCATCTACCTGGCGACCATGGGCAAGCAGGGGCTGCGCAGCGTGGCTGAGCAGTGCTACCACAAGGGGCAATACGCGGCCACCAAGATCGGCATGCTGCCCGGCTATGAGATCGTCAACAAGGGGCCCTTCTTCAAGGAATTCGTGGTGCGCTGCCCGCTGCCGGTGGCCGATGTCAAGGCGCACCTGCTGCTGGAGTGGGGCATCATCCCCGGCTATGACCTGACCCAGGACTACCCGGAGCTGGGCGAGTGCCTGCTGGTCTGCGTTACCGAGATGAACACGGTCGAGGAGATCGACGCCCTGGCCGAGGCGCTGGCCGAGGCGGCTGAGCTGGCGCCTGAGGGCTTCGTCCTGGAGATGGAGTTAAGGTGATGATCGAACCAACTGTCTACGAACTGTCATCGCCCGGCCGCCATGGCCCGCTGCTGCCGGCGCTGGATGTGCCGGCCGCGCCGCTGCCCGATGCCGCTTTGCTGCGGCCGGCCGATGAGCTGCCGCTGCCGGAGCTGAGCGAGCTGGACGTGGTGCGTCACTTCGTGCGGCTGAGCCAGAAGAACATGTCCATCGACACGACCTTCTATCCGCTGGGGTCATGCACCATGAAGTATAACCCCAAGGTCAACGAGAAGGCGGCCAGCCTGCCGGGCTTCACCAATCTGCACCCCTTGCAGGACGCGGAGATGACCCAGGGCGCGATGCAACTGCTCTTCGAGCTGCAGGTCTACCTGGCGGAGATCAGCGGCTTTGCTGCGACGACCTTGCAGCCCGCGGCCGGCGCGCATGGCGAGCTGACCGGCGTGCTGATCATGCGCAAGTACCACCTGGACCGCGGCGACGCCAAGCGGGTCAAGATTCTGGTGCCCGACTCGGCGCATGGCACGAACCCGGCCACCACGTCGATGGCCGGTCTGCAGGTGGTGGAGCTGCCCTCGGACGCCCGCGGCAACGTGGATTTGGAGGCGCTCAAGGCCAACCTGGACGACACGGTGGCCGGCCTGATGCTGACCAACCCCAACACGCTGGGCCTGTTCGAGGAGCACGTGCTGGAGGTGACGAAGCTGGTGCATGAGGCCGGCGGGCTGGTCTACGGCGACGGCGCCAACCTGAACGCGATCGTCGGCGTGGCCAAGCCGGGCCAACTGGGCATCGACGTGATGCACTTCAACCTGCACAAGACCTTCAGCACCCCGCACGGCGGCGGCGGCCCTGGCGCCGGCCCGGTGGCGGTGGTGGAGGCGCTGGCGCCCTTCCTGCCCGGCCCGTTGGTGGCGGTGGAGAAGGTGGACGGCGACGAGCCTCACCTGCATGAGGACGACCATGAGCATGACCACGAGGGCTATCGCCTGATCTGGCACACGCCGTCCAAGTCGATTGGCCGGGTGCGCAGCTACTGGGGCAGCTTCGGCGTGCTGGTGCGGGCCTACACCTACATCCGCATGCATGGGCCCGATGGGCTGCGCCGGATCGCCGAGAACGCGGTGCTCAACGCGAATTACCTGAAGGCGCGGCTGCTGGCCGAGGGTTCCTATCCGCTGGCCTATGCAGAGCGCACCTGTATGCACGAGTTTATCGCCCAGGGCATCCTCGAAGGGGCGCCCGACGTCCACACCATGGACATCGCCAAGCGGCTGATGGACTACAACTTCCATCCGCCGACCGTCTACTTCCCGCTGATCGTCAAAGAAGCGTTGATGATCGAGCCGACGGAGACCGAGAGCAAGGACACGCTGGACGCCTTCGCCGACGCGCTGATCCAGATCGCGCAGGAGGCGCGGGAGCAGCCGGAGCTGCTCAAAGAAGCCCCGCACAATGCGCCGATGAAGCGGTTGGACGAGGTGCGGGCGGCGCGGGAGTTGGTTTTGTGTAGGTGTTAGTGAAGGCCTGGCCCCTTTCCCCAAAGGAAAGGGGCCAGGATGCTGGTGTGGACACATTGCGGTGCGGCTAACTGAACAGATGTCTCGTAGTTTTTGGCCGAGTGTCGCTACCATCAAGCTGCGGACTAACATACACCACTGATGCGAGGGAGTTATGAACTTCACGGCCATAGACGTTGAGACCGCCAACCGTGTTGCGATTGCTAAGGTCACAGCCAAGCACCGCCTGAGTCAACCCGATTGTCAGTGGATTGACACTGCGAGAGTGGCGCGTCGTGCGTGGCCTGAGTTTTCTCAGAGGGGCTATGGCCTCAGAAACGTCGCAGAGAAATTGGGCATCGACTTCCAGCATCATGACGCTCAGGAGGATGCGCGGGCCGCCGGCGAAATCTTGATCCGGGCAATTCAAGCTACAGGAATTGATCTTCTCACATGGTTTGATCGGGTCAAGATGCCGCTTGACTCTGGCGCTGCCTCGGGCAGGATAATGAGGGAAGGCAACCCTGAAGGAGCATTGTACGGTGAAATTGTGGTGTTCACGGGTGCGCTTTCTATCTCGCGCAATGAACGGATCAGATATGAACAACTCCTCAGAGACCAATTGGGCGCTGGTTGATTCGTTGACGGATGAGATGATCGACCGGTCAGAGGTTCCGCCGCTGGACGATGCGTTCTTCGCCAGAGCAGTTTGGCGGATGCCCGAAGGACAGGCTGTCGTGGCTGTGCCTGTTGACCCGGATTTGCTCGCCTGGTTTCAGGCGCAAGGCAGCGAGAGCGAAGGACGCATGATCGCCGCACTTCGCATCTATGCCGAGGCGCATAAGGATGTTGCACCCCACCCACAGCTCATAGCAGCCTAGCTCAGTAACGTCTCATTGACTGCCGTCGACGGGGTTGGGAGGTCGGTGCGCACGTGTCAGCCCGGTTGACCGGGCGCTGTTGTGTGGCCCGTGTGTGAGATGTATTCGGGCGTGAATTTGTCGTAACTACAAAATGTAATTATACTTGGGCCATGGAATTCCGGTGGGACGAGCGCAAGCGCATCAGTAACCTCCGCAAGCACGGCATTGACTTTCGTGATGTTGCCACGGTGTTTGCTGAAGACACTGTGTTGATGGAAGATGACGCTTCGAGTATGGAGAAACCCGCTTCGTCTCATTGGGACTGCTTCGAGGCCGCGTGATCGTCGTCGTGCATACCGAACATGGCGATGTGACACGTATCATTTCGGCTCGCAAGGCGACCAACTATGAACAAGACACCTATTTCCGAAGAATCGTTGACTGACTGGGATCGGTTGGATGCCATGCAGGATGAGGATATCGACCTGAGTGACATCCCGGAGATCACACCGGAGATGTTTGCCAAGGCGGTAGTGCGGCGCGGTCTCAGGCAACCGCCCACCAAGCAGCAGATCACGATCCGTTTGGACGGCGACGTTTTGCGCTGGTTCCGTGCGCAGGGTGATGGCTATCAAACGCGCATCAACGCACTGCTGCGCGCGTACATGGAAGCGCATCAGGTTGAGCCGTCAGCGTAGTCCCATTGGCCAGTTTTTCGTTGGATATCGCCTTCCCGACGGGGAAGGCGGGGGGCGGTACGCTCTTGCGAGAACGGCGGGGGAATGAAGTCCCCCGGCTTGACAACAGCGCCCGTTGAAACGGGCTGGCGCGTGGTGAGCACGTGTCAGCCCGGTTGACCGGGCGCTGTTTTGTAGCCGGGTCGATTTATCGCCCGGCGGGCTGGCATGGGCACGCGCATCCCGTATTTGCGTGAACGTATCCTATGGGATACAATGCGTCCGTGATCGAAATCCGCCAGACCGAGGTCTATGCCAACTGGTTCGCAAGATTGCGTGACCGGCAGGCGCGTGCGCGCATTGATGTGCGCATCCGTCGCTTGTCGTTGGGCAATCCTGGCGACGTCAGGCCGGTGGGCGAAGGGGTCTCCGAATTGCGTATTGACTATGGCCCCGGCTATCGGGTGTATTTCGTTCAGCGAGGATTGGAGTTGGTGATCTTGTTGGCTGGCGGCGACAAGCGCACGCAAGACCGTGACATTCAGGTTGCGCTGGAGTTGGCGCGTCAGATGTAGGTGATGAGCATGGAGCAGAAAAAGGTCGAAACCCGCCCCTGGGATCCGGCTGAGCACTTCGAAACCGAAGAAGATATGGCAGCCTATCTGGATGCTGCGTTAGAAGATGGTGATCCGTCGTTGGTCGTGGCTGCGTTGGGTGACATCGCGCGCGCCAAGGGGATGGCACAGATTGCTCGCGAAGCAGGACTAGGACGCGAGAGTCTATATAAGGCACTCTGCGCCACCGGCAACCCGGAGTTTGCGACGATTCTCAAGGTCGTGCGGGCGCTGGGTTTGCAGTTTCATGTACAGGCAGCACGCGCGTAGCAAGCATACTGTCCCGTCGACGGCGCTGGGAGGTCGGTGCGCACGTGTCAGCCCGGTTGACCGGGCGCCGTTATGCGGCTGGGCGGATTGAACGCCCGGCGGGTTGGCTGGCGGAGGCGATTTCGCATTTCGCCAGCCTGCTTTGACACCGCCCATCTGCAATGGTAGAATGCCGGCAACATGATTCGACCATCGGCGGCGGGCGCTATGAAGACCAAGACCGTACCTCATCCCATCCCTTATCAAGGCAGCAAGCGCAATCTGGCGGCCGAGATTCTGCGCTATTTTCCCCCGCGCTTTACCACGTTGATCGAGCCTTTTGCGGGATCGGCTGCCATGACCATCGCCGCTGCCGTCAATGGGTCGGGCGAACGCTACCACATCAACGATCTCAACAAGCCGTTGATGGACCTGTGGCGGGCCATCATCGAGACGCCCGACGCCATTGCGGCCCAGTACGAGGCCCTCTGGCGCAACCAGCAGCAGGACCCCCGCGCCTTCTACGATTTGGTCCGTGACGACTTCAACCGGACGGGGAAGCCCGATCTGTTTCTCTATCTGCTGGCACGCTGCGTGAAAGGCTCAGTGCGCTACAACTCGCAGGGGGAGTTCAACCAAAGTCCTGACAATCGCCGCCAGGGGATGCGGCCGGAGACCATGCGGCTGCAGATCCTGGGGGTCTCCTACTATCTCAAGGGAAAGACCACCGTCACGTCGCTGGATTACCGGGACGTGCTGGATCGGGCTACGCCGGACGATCTGGTGTATATGGATCCGCCCTATCAGGGTGTGTGTGGTAATCGCGATTCGCGCTACTTGCAGAATGTGCAGTTCTCTGAGTTCGCTCAAGCGTTAGAAGAGCTCAATCGACGCCGCATTCGCTATCTGGTTAGCTATGACGGGCGCACCGGCGACAAGGTCCACGGTGAGAGGCTGCCTGATGACCTGGGCCTGACGCTGATCGAGCTTTATGCCGGGCGTTCTACCCAGGCCACCCTTCTGGGTAGAAACGATGTGACCATCGAATCGCTCTATCTCTCCCCCAGCTTGGCCGACGAACTTGTCCATGTGCCCATCGTCTATCGCTATACGCGCGGTGAGCAACTCTGCCTGATGGAAGGACGCGCCCAATGGCCATGAACGACCTGCCGCCGGAACTCATCGCCAGATGTAGGGCGGTCACGGCCAAGCGACCTCGCACGGTGATCGATCACATTTTGACGCACGGTCACATCACCACCGAGGAGTTGAAGGAGCTATACGGCTACAACCATCCGCCGAGAGCAGCCCGCGATGTGCGCGAACAGGGTATACCGTTGGAGACCTTTCGGGTGACCGGCAGCGATGGCCGCAAGATCGGCGCCTATCGCCTTGGCGATCCTGCCAAGGCGCGCTATTCGAAATTGTCGGGTAGAACGGCCTTTGCCAAGAAGCTGAAGGCCGCGCTGATCGGACTTCATGGCAGCCGCTGCGCTATCTACCTGGAAGAGTTTGACCCGGCCGAGCTGCAGATCGATCACCGGGTGCCGTACGAAGTGGCTGGCGACACTACTGAGGCCATGGATGATCCCAGCAATTACATGTTGTTGTCGGGATCTGCCAATCGCGCCAAGTCGTGGTCTTGTGAACATTGCGTGAACTGGCGCGATCTGAAAGACTCGACCATCTGCCGGCGCTGCTACTGGGCTTATCCGGACGACTATGACCATGTCGCTATGCGGCAAGCGCGGCGGGCCGATATCCTGTGGACAGGAGAGGAAGTCGCCATCTACGATCGTTTGAAGAAGCGCACCGAGGAGTTGCAGAAGGACATCCCCGCCTTCATCAAAGAGATCGTCGAGCGGCACGTGTGAGTGGAGATTCTACATTTGGTGCAGGCTGACGAGCTGATTGACATCGCCAGCGGTTGGGCTATGATCGGGGTAGGCATTCAGACAAATCCCAACGACGATGCGCGTGTCTGCACATGCGGACGATTGAGGTTGCCACGTTAACGTAGAGGTATACCCCATGCTGGCGGTTCATCAAAAAAAGAGCGGCGCAGGATCAACGATCCTGCGCCGCTTGGTTGTGCATCTGCACCCGATGGCTATGGGGCGCCGAACTGGCGCATGACCAGCGGCAGGTAGGTTGTGCGCGTGAAACTCTGCGCGACGACCTGGCGACACTGTGAGAACTCGGAGGTCTGGCCGCCCGCGGCAAGGTCAGACGCCGTCGCTGCCACCACCCAGCCGGGGCTGATGCCGATGGGCAGGATAAAGCTGAAGCTGGCATTGCCCGCGCCGTTGGTGGTCACATCGCGCCAGCCGACGTAGACGCGCCCCTCGCCGTAGCCCGATGGATCGCAGGCCGGCGAGGAGTAGAAGTCGAGGCGGAAGGTGCGGTTTGGCAGGCTGGAGAGCGAGCCGGCGAACTGCGTCTGGCTGCCGCCGCTGCCGACCGCCGTGATCTCTGGGAAGTTCTGCAGGCCATTGGGCCCGACGTCGGGGTCGCCCGGATCGTTGAGCGTCACGCCGTTGTTGCCCAGGTCGATGCCCAGATCGCCGTTGTCGCGGATGCTGTTGGCGCGGATGGCGTTGCCCAGGGCGCTTTCGCCGGTGACGTAGATGCCATCGGCCCCGTTGCCGGCGATGAGGTTGCCCAGCCCGTTGCCGATGTCGCCGATCTTGTTGCCGGGCGCCAGCGAGATGTGTACGCCGAACATGCTGTTGCCCAGCCCGCCGCTGCCGGCTTGATTGGCGCCGATGGCGTTGCCGAAGATGCCGTTGGCGGTGGAGCTGCCGGAGATGAAGATCCCGTCTTGGCCGTTGCCGGCGATGGTGTTGCCGATGCCGTTGCCGCCGATGGTGCTGTTGTTGCCATTGGGCAGATAGATGCCGTAGCTGCTGTTGCCCACCTTGGCCGTCGCCGCCGCGTTCAGACCGATGATGTTGCGCGCCACCAAGGTGTTTTGCGCGTTGTTCTGTAAGATCAGCCCTGAGCCGGTGTTGCCGGAGATGACGTTGCCCGCGCCCCCGTCGCTGCCGCCGATCTGGATGCCGTTGGCGCCGGCCACACTGACGCCCGCGCCGTTGTTGCCCAGCGCTGAGCTGCCGTTGGCCGCCACGCCCACATAGTTGCCGCGCACCACCGTGCCAGCCGACGCGCCGTTGACCGCCACGCCGTAGCCGGCGTTGCCGGAGATCACGTTGCGGTGGGCTGCCTGCGTCCCGCCAATCGTGGTGTTGGCCGCGCTTTCCACCAGCACGCCCGTGGAACCGTTGGGGATGGCCGCCGCGCCGCTCTCGTTGACGCCGATGAAGTTGCCGCGCAGCACGTTGCCGTTGGCATTGCCGCCGCCCAGGTAGACGCCGTAGCTGTCGTTGCCGGCGATCAGATTGCGCTCCAGCCTGGCGCCCGGTGTGTTGTTGACGTAAACGCCGATGCCGCCGTTGCCCAGGTCGTTGACGCCGGCCGCGTTGGTGCCGATGTAGTTGCACTCCAACACGATGCCGCTGCCGCCCTGCAAGATGACGCCGTGGCTGGAAAAACGCTGGATCACCAGGCCGCGAATGTGCGTGTTGCCGGCGGTGATCACCAGGCCAGGTGTGCCGCCGGGCAACCCTGAGCCGTTGAGCACGATGCGCGGGTCAGCCGGCAAGCCGGTGCAGCTTGCACCCGGCTGAGTGAGCCCATCAATGATCAACGGCTGGAGGATCGGCTGCAGCGCTGCGGCCAGCGTGATCACGTGCGGGCCCGCACCTGGGATGTTGAACTGAATGGTGTCCTGCGATCCGCCATTGGCGTTGGCCGCGATGATCGCCTCGCGCAGGGTGCATTCAGCGGCATTGCAGTTGCCGTTGCCGGGATCATTGGTCGAATTGACGGTGAAGGTGGCCACGGGGCCATTGGTTTGCGCTGCGACGGGCGCTTCATCGAGTTGGGGCGTTGGTGGATCTGCCGATTGGGCTGCGACCAGCGGCGCTGCGGCCAGCGCAGCAAGCATGACCAGCAGCACCAGGGCGCGGATAAACGTGGGCATAAGTTGGATGCATTTCCTTTCCGTTGCAGTTGCTATTGTGAGATGAAGGTCGACGCCCTGTCTTCGGGCGCCATCAATCCTGGGCACACCACACCCG
>JAKQCW010000349.1 GCA_029558955.1 Chloroflexota bacterium | reverse complement strand
CGCGCCTGCGGGTTGACCGGCGGCCGGCCGGCGAATTTGGGCGGGATCTCGATCATGGCCTTGTTGATCAACACCGCCACCGGGTTCAGGTCGCTGGCGTAGGCCTCCAGCCCCAGCCGCTGCGCCTCCAACGGCAGCGCGCCGCCGCCGGCGAAGGGGTCGTGAAAGGCGGGCAGCTTGTAGCGGTCGAACAGCTCCCGCGCCCGCGGGTGATCGGCGTTCTCGGCGCAGGCGGCGCGCCAGCTCTGCCAGATCTCATCCCGCGCCTGCTGCAAGACCCGCTCGTTGGTGGTGTTCTCCCACTTGACCAGCTCCTCGATGATCCTGAACAGCCGTTCCCGCTCCAGGTCGGCCGCGCAGCCGGCCAGGGTGGGCGCCGGTCCGGGGTCGGGCATGGCCCCCGCGCCGCCGCTGAACTCATAGGCCGCCTGGCGCTGGTTCCACAGCCCCAGCCGCTTGTTCAGCTCGCGGTTGGCCGCCCGCCGCTTGACCGGGTCGCTCAGCAGCAGCTCGGCGTATTCCGAGGGGTCATCCACCATCTGGGCGAAGATCACGGCGCGGGCCGCGGCCAATGGCCGCCGCGCCCACCAGAGGTGCAGCGTGCTGGGGTGGCCGTGGCGGATCGATTTCTCACGCGCCGAGGCGGCGTTGATGGCATCCAGGGGAAGGGCGACTTCGATCAGTTTTTTGCGGGGCACGGTCATGGGGGTGTTCCGATCTGGGGGCAGACCTCACTGGCATGAGGCTGTCGGTTCATGGATGAGTTCTATTGCCTTGGAGTCGAGCCTTTAGGCGGGTCCACGCACCCGATGCGCGCTGGCTAAACCCGGCTGAAGCCTCGACTCCGCGTCGAATATGAAATGGTCGGACTAGGAAGGGCTGACCCCTTTATCATCTGCACGCAGCGCCCGGACCAATCTCTCGATCTCGCGCCAACATTTGTCAAACGAGTCGGTTTGGCGGGCCTGTTCCAGATCGAAGGTTTGGGTGAGCGCCGGCTGATCCAGGGTCTCGACATAGGACGAGTCGCCGGTCATGCGCGCGCTTAGCCATTCCTTGGCGCCGCGAATGGCCTCCGGCTGGGCCGGCGTCACAAGGTCAGCGCGCAGTCCCCGCCGACCGCGCAGCGACGACGCAGCGGCCAGAAACCAGGTCTCGTACTCTCGCTTGGCCAGCACCACGGCCAGCGGCAGGTCGCGGCGCGCGTTTCGGGCGCGCGTCAACAGAGCCGGCGCCAGGGTCGCTGGACAGTCATCATCGCCATCCACCAACACCAAGACCGCGCCGGCCGGCGCCACCTTGCGCGCCATCAACTCCACCGCCTTCTCCAGTTCACCCTCCTTGACCAGTTTGGTCTTGGGGATGCGGATGGGAGCGGGGATGCGCACGGAGACGGAAGGATCAATCTCCGACGCCAGGCGCCTGATGAGAAGCGGCACGGCTTCCACCTCGCCATGGCCCTCGACGATGCATCCGATGGTGATCTCCATAGTGCGCTTACTCCTGGAACAGCTTAAGCTGGTGTGAAGCGTGCGCCTGAATGACCTCTGGGTCGGGCGTCAGTTGGTTGTAGCGCAGCAGCTCGCCGGCCGTGTAGAGGCGTTCACGCAGCGCTGAACGGCCCGCCGAATCAAGAGGAGCGATGAGGGTGGTTCCCGCCGGCGCTGTCACCGCCAAGATGGCATCTGTGTCCAACGACTGGTTGTCCAGCAGATCGGGGCTGTGGCTGGTGACGACGACCTGCGTGCGCCGGCTGGCTTCGAGCAGGCTGTCGAACAGGACGCCCGCGGCCGCCGGATGCAGTGCGACTTCAGGCTCCTCGATGCCGACCAGAGGCACATACGGACCAGACCCGTTGCCGGATTGGAAGAGGGCCACCAGGACGCCGAGCGCACGCAACGTGCCGTCGGACATGTTGACAGCCAGAAACCGCCAGGGATCCTGCGAGCCCGCCACCGTTTGTTTGAACTCCAGCGTCTCCTTGGGGCCAATCGAGCGGGCCTCCACGCCGCGCACGCCAGGGACGATCTTGCTGAGATACTCCTCGATGCGATGCTTGAGCTCCGGCTGCTCAGCGTTCATGGCAGCAAGCACGCTGGCCAGGTTGCTGCCATCGCGGCTCAGCAGCAGGCCCGCGTCCGGCTGCTGCAAGTCCCGCATGCTGGCAGGGTTCAGATTGTAGAACCCCATCTGCGAAAACGCCTCGTAGACCGGTCTGAACTCAGGCAGGCCTGAGGCATTCACCAGATACAGGCGGTCCGAGACCAGGGCTGGAGCGATCTGGGCGCTGGTTTCTACCTCGCCGCCCCGCGTCCGAAAGTACTGCGGGCTGCCATCTACCTCCGTGGTATCCAGGAAACACTCTTCCTGCTGGACTTCGTAGGCTCCCTTGGAACGCGCGCCAATGCGAAATGCATAATGCCCGGTCTGGCCGCTGCGCAGTGTGAACTCAAGGCGCATGCCGAAGTGGGTGGGATGCCCGCCAGAGCGTCTGCGTACTTCGTGGATGCCGCCCCGGTCGCGCAGCGCGTGGTCCAACGATGTGCGCAAGGAGTCGTTCACGAAGCGCAGGGCATCGAGAAAGTTGCTCTTGCCGGCGCCGTTGGGACCGACCAGAAAGGTCAACTGGCGCAGGTGAACGTCGCAGGCCGCGATGCTCTTGTAGTTCTTGAGAACGACGCGCCTGAGAAAGGGATGAGCTGCCATGGGGTTGCTCCTTGTCGCTGGCTTGGTGCGCTAAACCCGGCTGAAGCCTCTACTCCGCATGTGCCTGGGTCGCCGCGGTTGCTTTGCCGGTAGTGTATCCTGCCTTGGCTGCTTTGCCCAACACCGCCTGGGCTGTGCGGCGACCATGCTCACCACGGCGCTGTGGCACGTGCGATCAACTCAGCGAAATCGTAGTTTACGCTGGAAACACCGAAATCCGGCTCGCGCTGGAAGGGCCGGCGCAGGTAGTGAACCCGATGCTCTGTGTCGCTCAGGAACTCCACCAGGGCCAGGATGTAGGTCTCTGGCTTGTTGAGCGAGGTCAGGATCTCGTTCTTGGTCACGGTCACGGTCTCGGCGCCGCTGACCCGGCCTTTGACCTCGATGAAGCGCAGCATGCCTGTGCCCGGCGCCCGGCTCTCGATGTCGTAGCCCCGGCGCTCGAATTCCCGGTCAACCGGCTCGAAGCCCAGCTCGCGCTCCACGGCCATGACGATCTCCCGCGCCCGCGCGGCCGCGGCCTGGGTATCGACCGCGCGGCGCAGCTCAGCCTGCGCCGCCGCGCTCAGCGGCCCGGCCATGGCGCGCAGCAGCCCCAGCGGAACCACCAGCAGGCCGCCCAGCGCCACCGGCGGCCGCGGCGCGATCTGCGCCTCCAGCTTGAGCTCCTCCAGCCGCTTGTGCAGCCGCGCCTGCAGCGCGTCGGCCCGCTTGCGCGCCTCGCCGGAGTTGAGCCGCGCGTTGGGCCGGCCCGCCTGCTCTTGCAGCTTGAGCTGCTCGGCCCGGTGATCCCAGTAGGTGATCTCCTTGACCAGCCGCTCCTTGACCGCGGCCTCGGTCTTGGCCAGCAGCGCCAGCTTGCGGCCGCGCACCTCGGCCAGGTGCTCCGGCGCCACGTGCGCCACGGCATAGCCCAGCGCCCGCTGTTCCAGGTCGCGGTCGATCCAGGCGCATTCAGGCCGCTGCAAGATCTCGGCCACCCCCGGCTCATCCTCGGCCAGCGGCTCGTAGTCCAGGTAGGGCGCGTAGTGCATGTGGCGCGCCTGGCCGCTGGCGTCCATCTCCACGTACAACACGCGCTGGGAGATGACGCGCCGCTCGCCCGATCGGGTCAGGCTGGCGTCCTGGATGGCGTGCTCCAGGAAGAAGAGCACCCGCGGCTGCACGCCCAGGTCTTTCCGGTCCACCAGAACCGCGCCCCGCCGCAGCAGGTCGCGGTGACGCTCCAGCGTCAGATCGATCACCGCGTCCAGCAGCGGGTGGCCGGGGCAGACAAAGGCGGCCGGCGGCTGGCCATGCGGCGCGATCAGCTCCTTTTCGAAGACGATGCGCTGGTAGCGCGGCAGCACCGGCCCGGTTCTGAGCAAAGCCGTCGGGTCGCCGAGGCCGGTCATCCGGTCGCGGCTGCGCAGCGACGCCGGCACGTGGCTCACCTCGTAGCGGCGATGCTCCCGCTGCCTGGCCGCCCCGCCCAGCCGCTGGAAGGCCTCGATGAAGAACCCCTCCACGTAGTGCGGCTGCAGGCGGCGCGCCTCGGCCCGCTCCATCTCCTCGCGAATGCGGTAGACGCGGCTGACGTCCATCACGTCGTGGGCCAGCGCCCGATCCTCCAGCAGCCCTTGCAGCCGCTGATGGTCCAGCGCCTGATCCAGCGCCCGGCTCAGCCGGGCGCGCACCTCCGGCTGGTCGCCGTAGCGGATCGCCTCGATCAGCAGCTCGCGCAGCGGCTTGCCCTCGAAGTGGAGCTTGCCCAACACGTCGAAGACCTGGCCCCCCAGCGACGCGCGCGCCTGGTTCAGCTTGTCCAACAGCCGGCGGTAGACGTCCCCCTCCCGCGTCTCGTCGGCCACCAGGTTCCACAGGTGGCAGACCTCGGTCTGGCCGATGCGGTGGATGCGGCCGAAGCGCTGTTCCAGGCGGTTGGGGTTCCAGGGCAGGTCGTAGTTGACCATCAGGTGGGCGCGCTGCAGGTTGATGCCCTCGCCGGCCGCGTCGGTGGCCAGCAACACCTGCACCAGCGGATCGTGGCGGAAGGCCTCCTGCGCCCGGGCCCGCTCCTCGCGCTTCATGCCGCCGTGGATCGTCGCCACCGCCTCGCCCCGTCCCAGCAGGCGGCTGATGCGGTCGGCCAGGTAGTTCAGCGTGTCGCGGTGTTCGGTGAAGATCACCAGCTTCTGGCCGGGCGAGGGGGTGGGCTGGGGGATGGGGCCGGCGACGTAGGGCACGCGCGCTTCGGCCAGCCGGTTGGCAATCGCGGCCGGGGTGAAGATCTCGCTCAGCAGCTCGGCCAGCTCGCGCCACTTGGCGTCCTGGCCGCTGCGCCGCACCGCCAGCGCCGCGGCCTCCAGCCCGACCAGGGTTTCGATCTCGGCGTGCAGCTCGGCGATGGAGCGGGCGGCCGTGGCCTGGTCCAGGATCGCCTCCTCCACCTGGGCCACCTCGTCGTCGGGCGCCTCCTCCAGATCCTCGATGTCGTCGGCGTCCAGCAGAGGCAGGTCGGCGCCGATGGCCGCGGCTGACCCGCGCGGCGCCAGCTTCAGCTCGCTCAGCCGCCGCTCCAGCCGTTCCCGCCGCCGGCGCAGCGACTGGTAGATGGCTTCGGGCGAGGAGGCCAGGCGGCGCTGCAAGACGGTCAGGGCAAAGCCCACCGTGCCGGCGCGCCGGTCGCCGTCCTGGTGCAGCGCCTCGGCCCGGTTGAACTCGGCGCGCACATAGTCGGTGACCGCCTGGTAGAGGCTGGCCTCGGCCGGCGACAGTTGGTAGGGGACGGTGGTGGCGATGCGTTCGGGGAAAAGGGGCGTGCCGTCGAAGGTGAGCAGGCTCTCCTTGTCCATGCGCCGCATCAGGTCGGAGATGTCGCTGACGTGTGCGCCGTCGCGGAAGCGTCCCTCGAAGCGGTCGCTGTCCAACAGCGCCATGAAAAGCTGGAAATCGGCCTCCTTGCCGTTGTGCGGGGTGGCCGTCATCAGCAGCAGGTGGCGGGTGAGGGCCGAGAGCATCTGGCCCAGGCGGTAGCGTTTGGTGTACTTGATCTCGCCGCCGAAGAGGGTGGCCGACATCTTGTGGGCCTCGTCGCAGACGATCAGGTCCCATTGGCAGTCGGGGGCGTGCAGCTTGTCCTGCACGGCCTCATCGCGCGCCAGCTTGTCCAGCCGGGCGATGACCAGGTTGTTCTCCAGGAACCAGTTGCCGCTGCGCGCCGACTCCAGCTTGTCGTTGGTCAGAATCTCGAAGGGGAGGTGGAAGCGCTGGTAGAGCTCGTCCTGCCACTGCTCGGCCAGGCTGCCGGGGCAGACCACCAGACAGCGCTGCAAGTCGCCGCGCGCGATCAGCTCCTTCATCAGCAGGCCGGCCATGATGGTCTTGCCTGCGCCGGGATCGTCGGCCAGCAGGAAGCGCAGCGGCTGGCGCGGCAGCATCGCCTCGTAGACCGCGGTGATCTGGTGGGGCAGCGGCTCCAGCAGCGAGGTATGCACCGCCAGCAGGGGGTCGAACAGGTGCGCCAGGCGGATGCGCTGCGCCTCGGCGGTCAGGCGAAAGGCCGCGCCGTCGCCGTCGAAGCTCCAGGGCCGCCCCTGCTCCACGATCTCCAGCCGCGGCTCATCGTCGCGGTAGATCAGTTCATTGGCCACCTGGCCGGTCGCCATCTTGTAGGTCAGCTCCAGCGCGTCCGAGCTGTACCACTGGACATGGACCACCGTGACCAGCGCGTCCGGCAGGATGCCGCTGAGTGTGGTGCGGGGTTGAAGCTGTTCGAGTTGGATCATGCCCAAGGGCTCCGCTGGCTGAATCGGGGGTTGGTCGATGGCAACCGATTGTACCCGACTTCGGGTTTCCTTGCAATGATTTGCCCCAGCAATTCCAGCCAAGGCGCGGAGTCGAGGCTTCAGCCGGACGCCGCAACAAAGGAGTCGAGGCTTCAGCCGGGCGCCGCAACAAAGGAGTCGAGGCTTCAGCCGGGCGCCGCAACAAAGGAGTCGAGGCTTCAGCCGGTTCCGCTCCCCGACCCGCCTAAAGGCTCGACTCCGCCACCACGGAAAGGAGTCGAGGCTTCAGCCGGTTCCGCTCCCCGACCCGCCTAAAGGCTCGACTCCACCACCACGGAAAGGAGTCGAGGCTTCAGCCGGTTCCGCTCCTCGACCCGCCTAAAGGCTCGACTCCACCACCACGGAAAGGAGTCGAGGCTTCAGCCGGTTCCGCTCCCCGACCCGCCTAAAGGCTCGACTCCACCACCACGGAAAGGAGTCGAGGCTTCAGCCGGTTCCGCTCCCCGACCCGCCTAAAGGCTCGACTCCGATCGTCTCGAAGCGCTGAAGGCCGTTCGTTCCTTGCCGTAGATCGCCCTGTTGGACTATAATCCGATGCCATCCCCTCCCGAAGGACAACGCAAACCAGCCATGACCGACCCCCTCTCCCTCCTCGACTTCTTCATCATCGCCCTGGCCGCGGTGGCGGCCGGCGCGGTCAATGCCATCGCCGGCGGCGGCACCCTGATCAGCTTTCCGGCGTTGACCTTCGTGGGCATCCCGCCGGTGGCGGCCAATGTCACCAACACGGTGGCGCTGACCCCTGGCTACTTCGGCGCCACCATGGCCCAGGCCAAAGACCTGGTCGGCCAGCGCCGCCGGGTGATCCTGCTGGCGCCGGTGAGCGTCGTCGGCGGCCTCATCGGCGGCTTCCTGTTGATCAACACCAGCGAAAAGCTTTTCACCGAGCTGATACCCTTCCTGATCCTGCTGGCCTCGGGGCTGTTGGCGGCGCAGACCCGGCTGCGCGCCTGGGTGATGGCGCGCGCCCAGCGGGCTGGCCATGCCTCGCTGCCGGAGTTCTGGGTGGCCTTCCCCGTCTTCCTGGGCGCGATCTACGGCGGCTATTTCGGCGCGGGGCTGGGGGTGATCGTGCTGGCGGTGCTGGCCCTGGTGATCGACGACACGCTGACCCGGCTGAACGCCCTCAGGCAGGTCATCGCCTTTTGCGCCAACACGGCCGCCGCGATCCTTTTTCTTTTTTCCGGCCTGGTGGTCTGGCCCGCCGCGCTGGTGATGATGGTGGGCGCGCTGCTGGGTGGGGTGGTGGGCGGCCGGCTGGCCAGCCGCATCCGGCCCGAGACGCTGCGCAAGATCGTGGTGAGCTTCGGCGTGACCATCGCCATCGTCTACCTGGTGCGCTGACCGGCCCCCCCCCGACCGGCCGGGCGGCTGCCGCTCCGGTCAGGCGCGGGATGCCAGCACGCCGCCGGCGACGATGAGGATGGCCGCCACGGCCAGCTTGCGCGGATCGACGGTGCGCCATTCGGCGAAGATCAGCAGGCCGAGGAGCACCGCCACCAGCGTGTTCATGTTGTAGAGGGGCACCAACTGGCTGATCTGGCCGCCGAAGCGGCTCAGGGCGATGGCGATGAAGCCGGTGGAGGAGGCCCAGACCAGGCCATAGAGCATGGTGAAGGCCGCGCTCTGCCCGCTGATGCCTGCCTGCTTGTCGATCAGCATGAAGACGCCGCCCACGACGATGGTGGTGAGACCCACGCCGATCAGGAACGGCCCTGTGCCGATGCCGTTGTTGGTGCTGAACTTCTGAAAGATGCCGGCGATCCCCAGAAGGACGGCTGGCAGCACCCCGCCCAGGAGGATGGCGATCGCTTTGTTATCCATGGGTTTCGCTCGCTGTTTTCTTGATGCCTGGGCGCAGGCGCGCGGGGCTGCCGGGATCCGGCGCGCTAGGCCACGATGGACGCGCCCTCGCTGGCGGTGCAGACGTAGACGGCCGGCGTGAGGGCCGTGCGCTGCTGATAGGCCGTGGCCACGTTGAGAGCGAAGGCCTCGGCCTGGCCGGCGTCGACCAGCGCCACGGCGCAGCCGCCGAAGCCGGCGCCGGTCATGCGCGCGCCGTAGCAGCCCGGCTCAGCCTGCGCGCACGCCGCCATGACGTTGAGCTCGTGGTTGGACACCTCGAAATCGTCGCGCAGGCTGGCGTGGCTGGCGTTCATCAGACGGCCCAGCGCGGCCGCGTCGCCGGCGGCCATGACCTGAACCGCGGCCAGGGTGCGGGCGTTTTCGCTGACCACGTGGCGGGCGCGGCGACGGGTGAGCTCGTCCAGCCCGCCGGCCTCAGCCTCGAAGCGTTCCATGCTGACATCGCGCAGCGCGGGCACGGCGAAGAAGGCCGCGGCCGCCTCGCACTGGGCGCGGCGTTCGTTGTAGGCTGAATCCACCAGCCCGCGGCGGGTGGCGGTGTCCAGGATCACCACGGCGACGCCGGGGGGCAGGGGGGCGGGGCTGGCCTCCAGGGTGCGGCAGTCGATCAGCAGGGCATGGCCGGCCTGGCCCGCGGCCGAGATCATCTGGTCCATGATGCCGCAGTTGACGCCGACCCACTGGTTTTCGGCCTGCTGGCCGGCCTGGGCCATGGCCGCGGCCTGCCAGGGGAAGCCGGAGACGGCCTGAAAGGCGCGCGCCGTGGCCAGCTCCACCGCGGCCGAGGAGGATAGCCCCGCGCCGCGCGGCACATTGCCCGTCAGCACCCCTTCCCAGCCGGTCAACCTGTGGCCGGCCTTTTGCAGCGCCCAGGCCACCCCCTTGACGTACTCGGCCCAGCCGGCGTCCTCGTGGCGCAGCGCGGCCAGCGTGAAGCCGACGGTTTGATCCAGGTCCAGCGAATGGACGATGACCTGGCCATCGCTGCGGGGGCGCAGCGCGATCCAGGCCGCGCGGTCGATGGCCATGGGCAGCACGAAGCCATCGTTGTAGTCGGTGTGCTCGCCGATCAGATTGACGCGTCCCGGCGCGCGCACCACAAGGGCCGGCGGCGCGCCAAAATGGCTTTGGAAGGCTTGAACGACTTGCGAATGAAGGGACATACGGTCTCCTTGGGGCGGTGGTGGGTGGGGAAAGGGGGAGATGGGGGTAGGGGGAGAGACGGTGACTTGCGACGCCCGACACACGCCGTCAGGAGTCGAGGCTTCAGCCGGTCGTCACACCGTCAGGAGTCGAGGCTTCAGCCGGTCATCACACCGTCAGGAGTCGAGGCTTCAGCCGGTCATCACACCGTCAGGAGTCGAGGCTTCAGCCGGTCGCCACGCCGTCAGGAGTCGAGGCTTCAGCCGGTCGCCACACCGTCAGGAGTCGAGGCTTCAGCCGGTCGCCACGCCGTCAGGAGTCGAGGCTTCAGCCGGTCGCCACGCCGTCAGGAGTCGAGGCTTCAGCCGGTCGCCACGCCGTCAGGAGTCGAGGCTTCAGCCGGTCGCCACGCCGGAGCCGGCTAAAGCCTCGACTCCGAACGCCAGAGGCGATCACGCCGCGCTGCACCCGTTCCTCTGAGTTTCTCCAGTTCCTCCAGTTCCTCCGGCTTCCCCTAGCTTCCCTCATCGCCATAGCGCGCCGGGTTTTCCACGTGCCACTGCCAGGCGCTGGCGATGATCTCGGCCAGGTCGGGGTGTTGCGGCTGCCAGCCCAGCTCGTCCTGGATTCTGGCGCTGCCGGCGATGAGAATGGCCGGATCGCCGGGGCGGCGGGGCTGAATCACGGCCGGGATGGCGTGACCGGTGACGCGGCGGGCGCTTTCGATCACCTCCAGCACCGAGTAGCCGGCGCCGTTGCCCAGGTTGTAGCGCATAAAGGGGCGCTGGTCCAGGCCGTGCAGCGCCAGCACGTGGGCTGTGGCCAGATCCTCGATGTGGATGTAGTCGCGCACGCAGGAGCCGTCGGGCGTGGGATAGTCGTCGCCGAAGACTGCGATGCTGGCGCGCTGGCCCAGCGCCACCTGCAACACCAGCGGGATGAGATGGGTCTCCGGCTGATGGGCCTCGCCGCGCGGGCCGGCGGCGCCGGCCGCGTTGAAGTAGCGCAGAATGGCCACCCGCAGGCCGTGGATGCGATGGTACCACTCCAGCGCCTGTTCCACCATGTATTTGGTCGCGCCGTAGACGCTGGAGGGGCCGACGGGATCGGTTTCGACCAGCGGGCCATCCTTGCTGGCGTAGACGCCGGCCGTGGAGGAGAAGACGAAACGGGGCACGCCGTGGGCAATCGCGGCGTCGATCAGCGTCAGCGCGCCGGTGACGTTGTTGCGAAAGAAGCGGCCCGGCTCACGCATGGACTCGCCGGCCTCGATGAAGGCCGCGAAGTGCAGGATGGCGTCGAAAGCCTCGCTCCCCAGCACCTGGTCCAGCGCCGCGCGCTCCAGCGTATCGCCGCGCACGAAGCGGGCCGCCGCGGGCACGGCCGCCCGATGTCCGCTGGACAGGTTGTCATAAACGGTGACGCGATGCCCCGCCTCCAGCAGTTGCTGCGCCACGGTGCTGCCGATGTAACCGGCGCCGCCGGTGACGAGAATGTTCATGGGGTCTCCTTTTCGGAGGGTTAACGGTTAACGGTGAACGGTGAACGGTGAACGGTGAACGGTGAACGGTGAACGGTGGTCGGTGAACGGTGAACGGTGAACGGTGAACGGTGGTCGGTGAACGGTGAACGGTGAACGGATAACGGTGAATGGCGAACGCTCTTGTCCGTATACCGTATACCGTATACCGTTTACCGTTCACCGTATACCGTTCACCTGCTCTTATAGTGTACTTCCGACGCCTCGCGCAGCCGGGCGGCGGCCTGTTCGGCTGTCAGGTCGCGCTGCGGTTCGCCCAGCATCTCGTAGCCGACCATGAATTTCTTGACTGTGGCCGAGCGCAGCAGGGGCGGGTAGAAGTGGGCGTGGAGCTGCCAGTGAGCCCAGGCGGATTCTGCGGGCGTCGCAGGGGAGTTTTCGCCCGGCGCGGCCCGCAGGGTCTCTCCCGGCCCCGTCGGCGCGCCGTGCCAGCCCATGCTGTAGGGGAAGGAGGTCTCGAACAGGTTGTCATAACGCGTCAGCAGGCGTTTCAGGATGTCGGCCAGCGCGTCCCGTTCCCCGTCGTGCAGGTCAGGCAGGCGCAGCACGTGGCGGCGGGGCAGCAGCAGGATCTCGAAGGGCCACAGCGCCCAGTAGGGGACCACCGCCAGCCAGTGATCGTTCTGCACGACCATGCGCTCCTGCCCTGGCTCTGACCCGCTTTGCGCGCGCGCCAGCTCCAGCTCGGCGTAGTCCAGCAACAGCGGCCGGCCGTGCTGCTGGAAGTAGGCGCGCTGCTGGCGCTCTTCCTTGGCCGGTTCGTGGGGCAGGGCGCTGCCGGCCCAGATCTGGCCGTGCGGATGCGGGTTGGAACAGCCCATGACCGCGCCCTTGTTCTCGAAGACCTGCACCCAGCGATAGCGTTGGCCCAGCTCCACCGTCTGCTCGGCCCAGAGATCGACCACATGGCGGATCTCCGCCGCCGGCATCTCCGGCAGGGTCAGGTCATGGCGCGGCGAAAAGCAGATCACCCGGCACTCCCCCTGTTCGCTTTCGGCCTGCAGCAACGGATGGCCGCCGGCCGGTGCAGGGGGAGAATCGGGCAACAGGGCCGAGAAGTCGTTGGTGAAGACGAAGGTGCTGGCGTAGGCGGGGTTCTGCTTGCCGCCGGCCCGCTCGTTGCCGGGGCAGAGGTAGCAGGTGGGGTCGTAGGCCGGCCGCGTCTCCTGCGGCGGCCGCTCCACCTGCCCCTGCCAGGGCCGCTTGGTGCGGTGCGGCGACACCAGCACCCAATCGCCGGTCAGCGCGTTGTAGCGGCGGTGGGGATGGTCGGTCGGGTTGAATGCGTCCATTGCAACGTCCTTGCCTGTGC
>JAKQCW010000173.1 GCA_029558955.1 Chloroflexota bacterium | reverse complement strand
GTCGGGCGCGTAGAAGGGGGCTGCTCCCGCCGCGGCCGAGCCGTCCAGCGCCTTGTTGTCAGATGAGGCGAATTCCTCGATGGAGTAGGAAGCGGTGGGCGCCTCCTGTGCGGCCGCGGCCAGCGGCAACATCGAGGCCAGCAGGACCAGAATGGCCAGCAGGTAGATGAATTGCTTGCGTTGCATGTCGTAGAGATACTCCTTGGGGCTTCCTGGGGCCGGACCGCGCTTGGGCGCATCCGGACTCTCGGCTTGCGGGGACACAATGGGGACAGGGAGGGAGCGATGAGTTTTTTGGTTGATGACCTCCTCACCGGACCAGGACGAAGCCAGCCGGTCGACTGTGAGAAACCAATGGGATGATCGGTGAAGCCAAGGCGCTGACTTCGGCGGGCTTGAATCCAGAAACAACGGGGCTGAGCGAATCAAGGCGGAAAAGGTTGCTGCATTCTACCTGCGAAAGCCCTGAAAGTCAAAACAGCAATCAAGAAACCGTTGCTGCCAAACTGGAGTCGAGCCTTCAGGCGGGTCGGCGCGCGCAACTCGCATCGTCCAGACCCGGCTGAAGCCTCGACTCCGCGCCAAATTGAAATTGCTTTGCCGCGCCGCAGACCTTGGATTAACAGCGCCTTCGTGGTAGAATCGACTGCTATGGCACGCGAGGTCGCAGAATCACCATCTTTCGACAGCATCAACCGGGTCACCCGGCGTCTGGCTGAGCTGCGCTGGCCCATCGTCATCATCGTCGTGGGCGCGGCCGCCCTGCACCAGGCCCTGCTCTTCGCATTGCTGCGCTTCTTTCCCAACGCGCCGCAAGAGTGGATCCATCTGGCCATCTACAGCCTGACCGGCCTCCTCGTCGTCTGGGTGGGCTTGCGCGCCTTGCTGCGCACCACGCAACGCCAAGAGCAGGCCGAGGCTGATCTGCAGGCCGCCTACGCCGAATTGGAGCAGACCCACCGCCAGCTCCAGACCATCCACGAGGTGGGCCGCCGCGTCGCCAACTCTTCGGACGTGCAGGAGCTGCTGGAGATCGCCGCCCGCATTCCGGTGGAGCTGCTGGGCGCGGCCAGCGCCTCGGTGATCACCTTCGACGCCGAGCAGGAGCGCAGCTCGCTGGAGATGACCTACGGCCTGGACGCCGGCGCGGTGCAGGCGTTGCGTCGCCAGGCCGAAACCGCCCATTCGGGCCAGCGCTGCGCCAACTGCCAGCCGCTCACTGCACACGTCAACAGCGAATGCCACCTGCTGGCCTCGGTGCAGGCGGCCGGCGGCGGCAGCAACCTGGATCGCATCGTCTGCATGCCGCTGGGTCGCGGGGAAGAGCGCAGCGGCGTCGTATCAGCTTATCTGCTGCCGGGCGTGCAGCCCTCGTCGGAGCAGATCCATCTGGCCAGCATCCTGGCCACCGAGGTCACAGGCGCGCTGGAAGCTGCCCGCCTGCGCGCCCGTCAGATGGCCACCCTCTACGCGGTGGATCAGGCCACTCAGGAACGGCGCAGCCTGGATGCCCTGCTCAGCCGGGTGTTGGACACCACCATCGACGGCTGGGGGGTGCAGACCGGGGCGATCCTGCTCCTGGCCGGCGATTCGTGGGATGTACACACCCATCGCGGCATGGGCAACGACCTGGCCGCGCCGACCTTTGGCCAGGCCTTGCGTCTGGCCGATCGGGCGCGCGTCGCCGGTCAGCCCATCGTCATCCAGGAGCAGGTGAGCGGCGGCGCCTTCCCCGCGGCGGCCGTGCTCCTTTTGCAGACCGAGGGGAATACCCTGGGCGCGCTCTTCCTGGCCAGCCAGGAGCCGGGCGCGTTCAAGCCGGCCCAGGTGGAGCTGATGCGGGCCATCGCCAGCCAGATCGCCCTGGCCGTGCGCAACGCCCAGCTTTACAGCCAACTGCGCCAGACGGCCGTGTTGGAGGAGCGCTATCGCCTCTCGCGCGAGATGCACGACGGCCTGGCGCAGACGCTGGGCTACCTGGGCATGCAGGCCGAGCGCATCGAGGGCATGGTCGAGCGCGGCGAGGCTGAGCGGCTGCCGGCTGAGCTGAAGGAGCTGCGCCAGGTGATTGCCGAGGCCTATCTGGATCTGCGGGAGACCATCGACGGCCTGCGCCTGACGGTGGATCAGCCGGGCGGCTTCTACGGCGCACTGCGCGCCCATGTGGCTGATTTCACCCGCCGCTCTGGCCTGCCGGTGGATTGCTCCCGCGTCGATGCGCTGGCCGATCTGCCGCCTGATGTGGCGCTGCACCTGCTGCGCATCGCGCAGGAGGCGCTGGCCAACGTGCGCCGCCACGCCCACGCCAGCCGCGTCGCCGTCAGCCTGGCGCGCGAGAATGGCGCGCTGGAGCTGACTGTGGCCGACGATGGCCAGGGCTTCGACGCCAGCAGCCCCCTGGAGCGCAGCCACGTGGGTCTGGCCAGCATGCGGGAGCGGGTGCGCAGCTTGGACGGCCAGCTCACCTTTGCCACCAGCCCCGGCCAGGGGACGCGCATCACCGCGCGCGTGCCGCTGTCCCCCGCCGCCCCGCCGCGCGGCTCTGCTCCGACGCCGCATCCGCTGCCCCCGCCGCCTGCCTGAGGGGGCGACATTCATCGCCCACGACGCCGGCTCCTGCCGCCGGGCGACCATGATTCAGCCCATGACAACGACCCCCATTCGCCTGCTGATCGTCGACGATCACAACCTGTTTCGCCACGGCCTGATCCGCATTCTGGACGACTACGCCGAGCTGCAGGTCGTGGGCCAGGCGGCCAATGGCCAGGACGCGCTGGCCTTGGTCGAAGAGCTTCAGCCCGACCTGGTTCTGATGGACGTCAACATGCCGGTCATGTCTGGCCCCGATGCGGTGCGCCAGATCCAGACCCGTTTTCCCCGCTTGCCGGTGGTGATGTTGACCGTTTCCGAGCGCGATGAGGACCTTTTCGATGCGATTCGGGCCGGCGCGCGCGGCTATCTGCTCAAGAATGTCGGCGCGGCCGAGCTGCTGGATGCGCTGCAGCGGGTGCATGCCGGCGAGGCGATCCTGGCCCCCGTCATGGCCGCGCGGCTGCTGGAGGAGTTCCGCTCCCTGGCCGCGGCCCCGCCCAGGGAGCCGGCCGCCGCGCCGAGCCCTGAGCTGAGCGAGCGCGAGCTGGATGTGTTGCGCCTGGTGGCCCAGGGGCTGAGCAACAAGGAGATCGCCGACGCGCTGAATCTCTCCGAGCACACGGTCAAGACGCACCTGGCCAATATTCTGGCCAAGCTGCACCTGCGCAGCCGCGCCCACGCCGCGGCCTACGCCGTGCAGGCCGGCCTGGTGCGCGAGGTGCAGTCCGGCCGGTGATACCTCTGTTGGTTTCGATACGGCGGCCTACTCAACCAACGTGCCCGCTGCTGGTTTCGATACGGCGGCCTACTCAACCAACGTGCCCACTGTTGGTTTCGATACGGCGGCCTACTCAACCAACGTGCCCACTGCTGGTTTCGATACGGCGGCCTACTCAACCAACGTGCCCGGCGTTCAGGCGGCGGAAAAGAAACCCACCCCCAACACCCCCGGCCCGGCATGGGTGACAATGGCCGGGGTCAACTCCATCAGCATCACATCGGGGACGCCGAGCTGCTGGCCCAGGTCATCGGCCAGGGCCTCGGCCGCGTCAGGCGCGCCAGCCTGGAGCACCGACAGGTACGATTCCGGCCCGCGCGCCGCGGCCGCCAGCACCAATTCCTTCAGCCGCGCCTGCGCCTTGCGCTGGGTGCGCTCCCGCTCCAACGGCTGGATGATCCCATCGCGCAGCTCCAGGATCGGCTTGATCTGCAAGACGCTGCCGATCAGCGCGGCCGCGCCGCCGATGCGTCCCCCCTTTTGCAGATATTCCAGCGTGTCCACCAGAAAGTAGATGTGGGCGCGGGGGATCATGGCCTGAAGACGGCTGACGATGGCGTCGGCGTCCACCCCGGCCTCGGCCCACTGCGCGGCCAGCAGCGCCAGCGTGGCCATGGGGCCGGCGATGGTGCGCGTGTCGATGACGCGGATGTCCACGTCGGGCAATTCAGCGGCCGCGGTCAGGGCCGCGCGCACGGAACCGCTCAACTCGGCCGAGGGGTGGATGCAGATGAAGGTGTCGCCCGGCTCAGCGCGGGCGCTAATCAGATCGACGAAGAGCTTGGGCGGCGGCGCGGCGGTGGTGGGCAACACCTTGGAGACGCGCAGCCGCCGCATGAAGGTCTCGTGATCGATCTCGAGCCCCTCCATGTAGGACTCTTCGCCGAAGATGATCACCTGGGGGATCACCGTGATGTAATGCTGCTGCGTCACATCCTCTGTCAGGCTGGCGGTGGTGTCGGTGAAAATGTGGATCATGGCAAAGTGCTCCCTGGTTGACCGCGTTGAATCTCAGCCAGAAAATGGCGCTCGAAGGCCGCCTGTAGCCGGCGGGTGATCGGCCCCGGCCGGCCGTCGCCGACCGGCTGGCCGTCGATGCGCACCAGCGGCAGGACATGGCGGCTGGTGCTGCTCAGAAAGGCCTCCTGCCAGCGCGCCAGGTCAGCCAGCGGGAGGGGGCGCTCCTCCACCGGCACTGCCAGGTCGCGGGCCAGGCCCAGCAGCTCCAGTTGGGTCACGCCGGCCAGCACATCCTCGGCCGGCGCGGTCAGCAGCACGCCCGCCTGCACCACGAAGAGGTTGCTGGTCGAGCCCTCGGTGACGCAGCCGTGACGATCCACCAGGAGCCCTTCATGTTCGCCGGCCTTCTGGGCGCGCGTGCGGGCCAGGTGGTTGACCAGGGTGTTGAGCGACTTGGCGTGCGGCAGGGCGCGCTCCCCCTGAAAGGTCACCGCGCCGACCCCCTGCTGGAAAAGCTCCGGCGGAAAGGCGCGCGGCGCCTCGGGCCAGATGAAGAGCTCCGGCGCGTTGCCGGCCGTTGGCCCCAGCGCAAACATGCGGATCAACGCGTCGCGGCAGCCGTTGGCCGCGATCACGGCATGAGTCCAGCGGCCGATGGTCTCCAGCCCGGCCGGCAGCTCCAGATCGATGGCCGCGGCCGAGTCGGCCAGGCGCTGCAAGTGATCATCCAGGCGGAAGCAAACCCCCTGGCAGAGCTGGATCGATTCGTAGACGCCGAAGGCGCCGAAGATCACCGGGTTGAAGATGGAGATGTGCGCATCGGCCGGCGCGATCAGGCGGCCGTTGCGGCTGACAAGCTGAGGCAACGCCATATCAGCCGCTCTTGACCAGGTGATAGGCCAGGTCGGCGTCGGTCAACATGGCCACCGGACGGCGCTGGCCATCCTCCTCCAGCACCACCACCACCTGGCGGGCGCGCTGGCTCACCATCAGGCGCGCCGCGTCGATCAACAGCGTCTGCGGCGAGACCACCGGGATGTTGCGCTGCATGAAGTCCTTGACCGGCAGCGCGGCCCAGCGGTCGTGGTCGATGTAGACCCGCAGCACGTCGTTGCGGGTGATCAGGCCCAGCAGATAGCCGGCGTCGTCCGCGACCACCAGCGAGCTGACCTCTTCTTCCACCATGATGCGGATCGCCGCCAGCAGCGAGGTGTTGGCGGTGCAGCTATGGATGCCAAAACGTTTGGCCTGTAGGACCGTTCTGCCTCGTTTCATCGTTGCTCTGCTTTCACCTGCGGGCCTGGGGCGCACCCTGCGCCTCGGATGGCAGGCATTGTCCGCCGATTCTAGCACGAGACGGTGTCTGCGGCAACTTGCGCCGCGGCGTTGGTCTGGAGCCGGAAGGGCTTGTTCTCATGACCTGCCCAGGCTCTAGCGTCCCACGCCCACCAGGCCCAGGCCGACCACGCCGGCGACGATGAGCGCGATGGAGACAACTTTCAGCAAATTGACCGGCTCGTGGAACCAGAAGATGCCGATGGCGGCGATCAGCGCCGTGCCCAGCCCGGCCCAGATGGCATAGACCAGGCTGACATCCAGCTTCTTCAGCGCCAGTGCGATGGCCGCCAGGCTGAGGCCGTAGCAGACGAACATCGCCACGCTGTAGCCGGGCCGCGTCAACCCTTGCGACAGCTTCATGCTGATCGTGCCGATGACCTCGAGCACGATGCCGACAAACAGGTATACCCAAGCCATGGCGCACACTCCGAAAACGTTGCGGGGAAGGAGACCAGTCCGACTGGTTGAACCAGCGCGGATTATAGCGCAAGGCCAGAACACGGTCAATGTGAGTTGCCTGGCCTCCCGGTTGCCGTTACGCCCGGAACCGCGCGCTGACTTGACAATAGCCGCTCGGACCGGTCGTTGCGCAGCATCCCGAAGCGGGCCGGCCGAACCCGCCATTTTCATCAACGGTGGTGCGCCCAGCGCATGGATGTCGATCATCCAGACCAGGGCGCATCAAGACGTATACACCAGCACCATGGGTACTTCAAGTTCCAGTCGGCCCGCCAGTTTGTCCTTCTCCACCTCCAGGTCATAGCGCGTCTGAAGGTTGAGCCAAAAACGCTCGGACAGCCCGAAGTAGCGCGAGAGGCGGAGCGCGGTGTCGGGCGTGATGGCCCGCTTGCCCTGCACGATTTCGTTGATACGACGCGCAGGAACGCTGATGTCCTTGGCAAGCCGGTACTGGCTGATGCCCATCGGCTCGAGGAATTCCTCAAGCAGGATCTCGCCAGGATGGATGGGGGGGAGTCTTTGCTCACTCATAGTCGATCTCTCTCAGTGATAGTCCACGATCTCGACACGATAGGCATTGCCATCTTGCCACATAAAGCAAATGCGCCACTGGTTGTTGATCCGAATGCTGTGTTGTCCTTGCCGGTCGCCGGATAGCTTCTCAAGGCGATTGGATGGCGGAATGCGCAAGTCCTGTAACGCCTCGGCTGCATCCAGTATCTCCAGCTTGATGCGCGCCTTGTGCTGGATATTCGGCGCAAACCGACGTGAGATTTCGCGGTTGAAAATTCGCTCGGTTTCCTTGTCGGCAAAGCTTTTGATCATCGCACCTATGATAACGCGGGACGTTATTAGTGTCAAATGAGCGATCATTGATCCAGTTTGGAATTGCTGGATATCAGCTACGGCGCCTTGCCATTCTTGCGCCCATCAGCTACAATTGACGAGACGATCTCGCACAGAAAATGGGTGTATCATGAACCTTGATTCGTTGGAACAACGCATCGCTGCTGGTGAGGATGTCCACACGGAGTTCAAGCTGTGGCCAGTCAACAACGTCAGCGCGGCCGAGTCGCTGGTGGCCTTTGCCAACACCGACGGCGGCCAGTTCATCATTGGCGTTAGCGACGATGGCCAGATGGTCGGCGTCAACGACCCTGATCGGGTCATGCAGTGGTTCGACAATCTTGCCTATCACAACTGCGAGCCGCCGCTGACGGTATTGCAGGAGGCAGTGCGGACCACAGATGGGCGAACCGTCATAGTGGTCAATGTAGCCAAGGGGGACCAGCGCCCCTATCGCACCAATCGGGGCGACTATGTCATTCGCACCACATCTGGGCGGCGTCTGGCCACCCGCCAAGAGTTGTTGCGCCTCTTCCAGGCCAGCGATAGCCTGTACTACGACGAGACTATCGTGCTGCGCGCCGCGCTGCATGACATCGATGCATCCCTGGTCGAGCACTTCGTCGAGCGCACCTACAGCCAGAAGCTGACGGACCTTCCTTTCGACCATGAGACTTTCCTCAAAAACATCAACTTGCTCCGGCCGGGCCGCGATGCCTTCTACCCAACTGTGGCCTGCATGCTCTTCTTTGGCCGCAACCCGCAGCGCTACATGCCCCATGCCCAGGTAGCCGTGGCCAGAATCCCGGGCTTTGATCTGAGCCAACCCCCGTCTGACGCAAAACAGATCGATGGCACACTGCTCGATCAACTGGAGGATACGGGGCGTTTTCTGCGAGTCCACCTGCCCACCGTCCATCGCATCGAAGGGTTCGGGAACGAGCGGTTTCCTGAGATTCCTGAAGAAGCCCTGCGTGAGATCGTGGTCAACGCGCTGGCCCATCGCGACTACACCGTGGCCGCACCGGTCAGGGTTTTTATCTACGATAACCGCGTTGAAGTACGCACACCTGGCGGCCTGCCCAACACGGTTACCATCGAGGCCATCAAGCTGGGGGCCGCGCATGTGATGCGCAATCCGGCCGTCTATACCCTGTTCACCCGCTGGGGGTTGGTGACCGGCATTGGCAGCGGCGTCTACCGCGCCATCCGCAGCATCACCGAGGCCACGGGCAGCGCGCCGGTCCTGCTGCAAGAGGGCAACGAGTTCGTGTTTCTCATCCAGCGCCCCGTCCAGAACTCGGTCGGCGCCGCGTGAAAATCCCCAACGTCATCGACACCGTCGAGCATCGCCTGGCCGACGTGATCCGCGCCATTCCTGTGCCGCCAGCCCGGCCGCCAGGTGGACGGCGCCAGACCTGTTTCGCCATGCGGCTACCACAAGTGCGTTCCATGCTGTTGGCCGTGGCCCTGTTTTCGGTTGACAAAAACACACGGCGCCCTTCCTCTCAGGCCTCCACCCCACAACCAATCTCGCCATGTCTGAAGCAATCCACGGTGTGATCGTTGACCATGCCCACGGCCTGCATGAAGGCGTAGCAGATGGTGGGCCCAACGAAGCTGCAGCCGCGGCGCTTGAGTTCCTTGCTCATGGCCTGCGACGCGGCCGTCTCCACAGGGATCTCGGAAAGGCTGCGCCAGGCGTTTTGCAGCGGCCGGCCGCCGACGAACTGCCAGATGTAGGCGTCGAAGCTGCCGAACTCCTGTTGTATGCGCAGGACCGCACGCGCGTTGCTGATGGCCGCAGCGATCTTGGCCCGGTTGCGCACGATTCCACTGTCGGCCAGCAGCTCGGCGACCCTGGCCTCGTCGTAAGCAGCAACGGCGGCCGGGTCGAAGCCGGCGAAGGCCGCCCGGTAGGCAGGGCGCTTCTTGAGAATCGTGAACCAGCTCAGGCCGGCCTGCGCACCCTCCAGGACAAGGAACTCAAACAGGGTGCGGTCATCGTGGATGGGAACGCCCCACTCCAGGTCGTGGTAGGCGATGTAGAGCGGGTCGGTTCCGGCCCATTGACATCTTGTCATCATAGCATCTCCGTGATGATGGGGATTGTAGCTCGTTCACCGCGCAAGTCAATTTGAAGCCGCACGCGGCCCGATCGCCTTGCCAAACAACCCGGTTCCGACTATACTGTGGCCTGGCAACCATCGGCTTTCATCTTCGTCGCGGAGCGCAATCGTCGTGTCTACCCTGGTCATGCGTGGGCAGGCCTTTCACTGGGGCCGCCAGACCTACCTCATGGGCATCCTCAATGCTACGCCCGACAGCTTTTCGGGCGATGGGCTGGTGGATTCCGCTGCGCTGCACCCACCAACTGCTGAGAGCCCGGCCGGCGGCGAGGCGTGGCTGGAAGCGGCCATCGCGCAGGGGCGTCGCATGGCAGCCGAGGGCGCGCACATTCTCGACGTGGGCGGCGAAAGCACGCGGCCCGGCGCCCAGCCGGTCAGCGTCGACGAAGAGCTGCGCCGGGTGATCCCGCTGATCCGGGGCCTGGTCGCGGCGGTGGATGTGCCCATCTCCATCGACACCTCCAAGGCGGCTGTGGCCGCGGCCGCGCTGGCCGCGGGCGCCAGCCTGGTCAACGACGTCTGGGGGCTGCGGCTGGACCCGCCCATCGCCCAGGTGGCTGCCCAGCATGGCGCGCCGGTGATCTTGATGCACAACCGGAGCCAGCGCCAGCATGTCAGCATCGATCCGGCCCTGGGCGGTCGCTATGTGGGCGCGGCCTACAGCGAGCTGCTGGGTGACATCGCGGCCGAGCTGCAGATCAGCATCGACCTGGCGCGCGGCGCGGGCATCCCCGACGCCCACATCATCCTCGACCCCGGCATCGGCTTTGGCAAGACCGTGGCGCAGAATCTGGAGCTGCTGGACCGGTTGGGCGAGCTGCGCAGCCTGGGCTTTCCCCTGCTGGTGGGATCGAGCCGCAAATCCTTCATCGGCTACACCCTGGACCTGCCCCCGGAGCAACGAATCGAGGGCACGGCCGCCACGGTGGCCATCGCCATCGCGCGCGGGGCTGACCTGGTGCGCGTTCATGACGTGCAGGCCATGGCGCGGGTGGCGCGCATGGCTGACGCCATCGTGAGGCGTGCGCCATGAATTCCGGCCTGACCGCCGTGGTCACCGGCAGCAGCAGCGGCATCGGCCGGGCCATCGCCCTGGACCTGGCCGACGCCGGCGCGGACGTCGCGATTCACGGCCGCAGGGCCGCGGCCGCGGCCGAGGTGGCCGCGCAGATCGTCCAGATGGGCCGGCGCGCGCCCGTGCTTCTGGCCGACCTGGCCGAACCGGCTCAAATCGAGCGGCTGGTCGGGGAGGCGTGGTCGGCGCTGGGCGGCCGCGTCGATCTGTGGGTCAACAACGCGGGCGCGGATGTGCTCACCGGCGGCGCGCTGCACCTGCCCTTTGCCGAGCGCTTGCAGCGCCTGTTGGAGGTGGATCTGCGCGCCACGCTGCTCTGTTCGCACCTGGTGGGTGCGCGCATGGCAGCTCAGGGCGGCGGGCAGATCATCAACGTCGGCTGGGACCAGGCCATGACCGGCGGCGTGGGCACCGAGAGCGGCCAACTCTTTGCCGCGGCCAAGGCTGGCATCGCCGGCTTCAGCAAGGCGCTGGCGCGCGGCCTGGCCCCGGCCGTGCGCGTCAACGTGGTCGCGCCCGGCTGGATCGAAACCGCCTGGGGAGAGACCGTCAACCGGCCCTTGTACGAGCGGCTGCGCAGCCAGACTCCCATGCAGCGTTGGGGCACGCCCGAAGATGTCGCCGCCGCCGTCCTCTTCCTCGCCTCCCCCGCCGCCAGCTTCCTCACCGGTCAAACGCTAATGGTCAACGGCGGCATCGTCATGTAACCCCTCTCCCGCCTCCCCATTCCCCATTAACCATTCCCCATTAACCATTCCCCATGTCCCTCCCCCCCTCCCTCCTCCTCTCCACCCTCCTCGCCGCGGTTCTGGGCACCCTCTGGTTCGCCTGGCGCGGCCGGGCGCTGCGCGACTGGATCATCGATCTGCTGGCCGCGCTGCTGGGCTTCGGCCTGGGACAGTTGGTAGGTTGGCTGCTGGGGCTGGGGCTGCCCACCATCGGCGAGGTGCGGGTGGTGGAGGGAACCGTGTTCGCTTTGTTGGCTTTGTGGTCCACACAACGTCTGCGGCGTGCGCCGTAGATATTCTGATTCACTGTTCGCAGGAGGCATTCATGTCCTGGCACCGCTGCCGGCCAGACCCGGCTGAAGCCTCGACTCCTGACCTCGCTGCCGGCCAGGCCCGGCTGAAGCCTCGACTCCTGACCTCGCTGCCGGCCAGACCCGGCTGAAGCCTCGACTCCGCGCTGGATTTGGAAGCGCTGCTGGAGAGTTCATCACGGACAAAGACCTGACCCGCCAGATTCTGATCCTTGCTGCGACGTGGATCGCGCTTGCCCTCAGCATCCTGGCCGAAGCGCTGCCCATCAACGGCCTGCTGAGCGTTGAGATCTTCGCCAGCTTTCCAGTCTACTTCACGCCGGCCGGCTACGTCTTCTCCATCTGGCGTCTGATCTGGCTGGGATGGCTGGTCTACGGCGTCTATCAGGCGCTGCCCGCCCAACGGCGCAATCCCCGGCTGCGCAGCATCGGCGCGCCCGTTCTGGTCGCCCTGGCCGCCAACAGCCTCTGGGTTCTGCTCTGGCACTTTCGACTTTTCGCGCTGGCCCTGCTGGCGCTGTTGACGCTGTTGGCGGCGCTGATCAACGTCTACCAGCGGCTGCGTATCGGCCGCGCCAGCCCGCCGGCCGTGGAGCGCTGGGCGGTGGACCTGCCCTTCAGCATCTACCTGGGCTGGATCACCGTGGTCGTCATGGCTCATGTCACTGTGCTGCTCAGCCATTGGGGGTGGAAGGGCTTTGGCCTCCATCAGGAGACCTGGCTGGTCATGGTGCTGGCCGCGGCGCTGATTCTGGCCACCCTGGTGGCGCTGACGCGCGCCGATGTTCCTTTTCTGTTGGTGCTGGCCTGGGCCTTCGCCGGCATCGGCGTCAAGCACCCGGCCGTTTCGCCGGTGGCCCCGGCCGCTTGGGCCGCCGCCGGCTATCTGCTGGCGCTGGTGATCATGTGCCTCTTTGCCCGGCCATGGCGGCGGTCCCGGCCAGCCGCCTGATGGGCGCCGGCCCGCCGACAAAAAGCGAGCAAGCGCCGTGCAAATGTCATTGCCGGCGGCGCCGGAACGGCAACGCGCTGATTACGATTTGACAGCCTCGCCCCTCTTGGTTTACACTTTCGCCCCCGCGTCGTGCAGAACTTGATCAGTTGCCGCCGCGTTTCTACTCAGCCATCGGCGCCGAGCGCCTTTTCCCGAAAACTTGGTTTACGCTGTACTGAACCGCCTGCCGCGAAGGTTGACAGGCTGATAAGATGGGCTGTTGTCTTGCAACGGCCTGACAAGACGCACCTGGCGCGGCCAGGCAAGGAGCGACAGAAAATGGCGATACAGAAGAAGCGATGGGGCCTTGCCTGGGCAGCCGGGCTGGCCCTTGCGTTGGCGTTGGTGTTGGCGCAGGCGCTGACAGGCGCGTCGGCCGAGGCGCAGGCTGGCCCGATCCAGCCGTTGGAACAAACTGAGCGGCCGCTGAGCGCCCAGCAGCAGCGGGCTCAGCAGTTGGCGCTGGCCTCAGCGCCAGTGCAGCGCTACGTTCAGGGCGCGCGCGCCGAGGTCTTCACGATCCTGCCCTTCCGTGACCCCTTCGTCCCCGCCTATGACGCGTGCAGCGACGGAACCTGCTACCAGGTGGACATCTTCGACTTCGAGCAGCAGGCCACCATCACCGCCATTGCCCACCTGGGCAGCGATCAGGTGCTGGATGCCTGGCTGATTCCTGGCGCGCATCCGCTGATCCCTCCGGCGCTCTACCAGCGCGCGGTCGAGATCATCCAGAACGATCCCGACGTCCAGGCAGCGCTGGGCTATCGTCCCACGGCCGCGCAGACCCGTCTGATGGACCCCAGCAACGCCGACACCCTCTGCTCCGGGGGCCGGCTGTGCGCCGGCGCGACCTTCGTGACCGACAGCGGCGCGGTCTGGGTGATCGTGGACCTGCACGAGGAGCGCATCGAAAAGCTCTGGTGGGAAGAGAAGCCCTACGACATGCGCAGCAACCAGATCGATCCGAAGCCGGAGGTGGCGCCTGAAGACTGCAACGTCACCCTCCACCTGGCGCGCGACGGCTGGAACCTGGACTATCGCACCACCGGCAGCGACGGGCTGGAGATCACCAACGTCACCCGCAACCTGGGCGGGGTAGAGCGACCGGTGGCCACGCGCATCAAGACGATGGAATGGCATGCCCGCTACCCGACGGGCTCCGGCTATGTGGACTACACCGGCTGCGGCGGCGGCGCGGGCGGCGGCTTCCCCATCTACAACTACGGCGCCACCCAGGTGCGCGACCTGTACGACGCCAACAATCAGATCATCGGCTTTGCCGTGGTGCAGGACTTCCGCATGAGCAACTGGGGGGCCGACTGCAACTATCGCTACGAGCAACACTTCGAGTTCTACAGCGACGGTCGTTTTCGCGTCAAGACCGGCGCCTATGGCCGCGGCTGCGGCAACAACCAGCTCAGCGAGGCCACCTATCGGCCGGTGGTGCGCATGGATCTGGCCGTCTTCGAGGACGCCGCCAACACCTTCTCGGCCTGGGACGGCAGCCAGTGGGTGATTCGCAACAGCGAGGGCTGGTGGCTGCAGGGCGGCCCCTACACCGCCGAGGGCTATCTGTACAAGATCATCCACGAGAACTCAGGCTTCGGCTACTACATGGAGCCGGGCCAGGGCCAGTTCGACGATTTTGGCACCGGCGACAACGCCTACACCTACCTCACCCTGCACCGCGCCAGCGAGGGAGATGCCGACACCGCCGCGTTGGGCACCTGTTGCAGCACCGACCATCAGCAGGGGCCGCACGTTTTTGTCAACGGCGAAAACGTGCGCAACAAGAACCTGGTGCTCTGGTACGTGCCGGCCAGCGCGACCATCACCACCTGGGCGGTCAACAACGGCTACGGCGATCGCCAGTACTGCTGGACTGACAGCGCGTCGGCGGTTTGGCCCTGCTACTCTGGCCCCATGTTCACCCCCAACACGGCCGAGTCCTGCTCGCCGCTGGACTTCGACTGCAGCTTCAACATCGACAGCGTCGACCTGACCGCGCTGGCCAGCACTTGGAACTGCGTGGACGGCGAACCCAGCGCCTGCTACCAGGCGCGCTTCGACCTGGATGGCGATGGGGACATCGACATCGGCGATGTGCTGATGGGCGCCAGCCACTGGGGCTGCGTCCTGGGCCAGGCCTGTTACCGGCCCTGACCTTCAGCGCAGGTTCGGCGTCCAGCCGGATCTGACCCTGACGACGAGGTCATGTCAGCAGCGTGACCTGTGGGCTCCCCAGCCGCCCGGCGGATCCATGATCCGCCGGGTTTTCTTTTTGGAGGGGGACTGCGGAGGGTGCTCTTAGCAGGGGCGGGCGCACGGCTCAACGTGAGGGGACAATGATGCGCGGCGGGACGGGCAGGCCGGAGAGCGCCTGCTCGGGCACGGCCGGCAGCGCGCTTTCGTCGGTCAATGTCCACATGAAGGCCGCCAGGTCGGCAAGCTCTTGCCCGCTCAAATCGAAGCCCTTGAGCAGCGGGTCCACCGTGGTCTGGCCGTCGGCCCCGCCCGCGCCCTGGGCGTAGAAGTGTACCACATCCTCCAGCGTGGCCAGCGAGCCGTTGTGCATGTAGGGCGCGCTGCGGGCCACGTTGCGCAAGGTCGGCACCCGGAACGCGCCGCGCAGGCCGGTGGGGCTGACCCCGGCGCGGCCTGGGTCGTCGCTGGGCACGCCGATCACCCGAAAGGTGCCATGGGCAAAGGTCGGCGGCTGATGGCATTCGGCGCAATGCGTCTGCGACGAGAAGAAGAGGGCCAGGCCGCGCTGTTCCTGCACCGTCAGCGCGCTGGCGTCGCCGGCCACGTAGCGGTCGAAGCGGCTGTCGTGGGAAAGCAGGGTGCGCTGGAAGGCGGCCAGGGCGCGGGCGACGTTGTCGAAGGTGACGGCGGCCTCGCCGCCGCCGAAGGCCGCGTCGAAAAGCTGGACGTAGGCGGGGATCGCCTTCAGTTTATCCTCGATTCCTTGCGGCGTGGCGGCCATCTCGCTGGGCAGGGTCAATGGATCGACCGCCTGCGCCTCCAACGATTCGACGCGACCATCCCATAACAGGTGGCGGCTGTAGGCCACGTTCCACAGCGTCGGCACGTTGCGGCCGGGCGCGCCCGCCCGCGGTGCGCTGATGGGCGCGCCGTTGCTGAAGCCCAGGTCGGGGTGATGGCAGGTGGCGCAGGACATGCCGTTGCTGGCCGACAGCACCGGATCGAAGAAGAGCTGCCGGCCCAGCTCGACCTTCTCGGGCGTGGTGGGGTTGTCAGGGGGCGCGACGATGGGCGGGAACTGGGCGTTCAGCGCGGCCGGCGGGAGGGCGCTGGCCGACGCGGCGCCGATCGCCGTCGGCGTGGCAGTTGGTGTGGCCGCCGGCGCGGGCAGCGCCGTTGGCTGGGCGGCCGGCGCGCTGCACGCGGCCAGCACGATCACCAGGCTCACGAGGATCAGGCGGACGTTCAGGCCGCGCAGCCGCTTCGGGGCCGCGCCTCGGCTCGCCGCAACTGCTGGTTTGCCTGACGATCCTCTCTGGCGCCTGCCATAGTCATCGTTCATCGTTGGTCCTTTGTCGTTGCCGCGCGTCGGCTGTGCAGGACGCGCCCGGTCTTCGGCCAGGGCGCGCTGGTGGTTGGCGCAGGAGCGGCCAGCGCCTGGGGATGCAGCCGCCGCGCGGCCTCCATTTAACATCCGTTCAGGCAAAAGACCAAAAAGCGGACTTGACGCCAGACCGCGGCGCACCTATAATCGGGAAAGCAAAGCCCCAACCCCGGCCGCGCGGCCGGACTGCCCCCCACCTCACCGATCCAATGCTCTTCGACCTTTTTGTTCCCGCCAACGGCTGGCTACACCGCCTGGACCCGCGCGTCAAGATCGCGCTGGTGCTGTGCGGCGCGGCCTCTTTCGTGGTTTTCGACAGCGTCGCGGCCCTGTTGGCGCTGCTGGCCGCCGTCCACCTGATCCTGCTGACCTCTCAGGTGCCCCTGCGCCAGGTCGCCTGGGTCTGGCGGCAACTGTTGCGGGTGTTGGTGATCATTCTGCTGGTCTTTCCTTTCTTTTCCCGCCTGCCGGGGCCGGTGTTGTTGGAAGTGGGGCCGCTGACGGTGACGTGGACGGGGGTGCTGGCCGGCGTGGCCACGGCCACACGGGTGGTGGGCATGTCGCTGCTCTTCTTCGTCATTCTCTTCACCACCCGTCAGAATGAGCTGGTGCGCGGCCTGGTGCGGCTGGGGCTGCCCTTCGAGTGGGGGCTGACCCTGGCCATCGCCCTGCGCTACATCCCGACCTTCACCCACGCCGTGGGCCAGATCCAGGAGGCGCAGGCCGCGCGCGGCTGGCAGGTGACGCGCGGCGATCTGCGCGGGCGGCTGCGCGGCGTCACGCCGGTGGTGGTGGCGCTGGTCATCGAGGTGTTGCGCACCGCGGACACGCTGGGCATGGCGCTGACCGCGCGGGGGGTCGGCTCTGGCCAGCCGCGCACCGTCTGGCAGGAGATTCGTTTTCGCCGCGCCGACTGGCTGGCGCTGGCGTTGATTGCTGTCCTGTTTGCGGCGCTGCTCTACCTGCGCTTTGCGCTGGGCGTGGGGGGGACGTTGGTGTGACTGGCTGGCCGGTGGCTGGAAGCCACCGGCTGACAACACGAAGGCCCTTTAAGGCAACACCCCCGCCTGGTTGAGCGCGCTGTAGAGTTCCTGGGCCATCAGGCGCTGGCCGGCCTCGTTGGGATGGCCCACGTCCAGGAAGAGCGACTGTCCCCCGTTGGCCGCGGCGCTTTTGCGGAAGGCGGGCAGGGGATCGACGAAGAGCCAGCCGTTGGCCGCGGCATACTGGCGCAGCGCCTCCTGATAGCGGGCCGCATCGACCCAGGCGCGCGGGTCGCGCACCCCCGCCTCCACCTGCCAGCGCATGGGAGAAGGCATCAACACGGTCACGGCGTCGCTCTGGCCGGCCGCAGCGCGCAGTTGATCCAGGTACTGCTCGGTGCGCTGCCAGCACACCTGGTCGGAGCCGACCTTCCAATCGGCGGCGCAGGGCGCGCTGTTGGTCGGCGTGGGGGCGCCGATCACCCGTTGCACCAGCCGGGCCAGCAGGCTGTGCTGGGCCAGCCAGCCCTGTTGGCCGGCGCCCTGCCCCAGCGCGCCCCACAGGTCGTCGGCCGCATCGTTCAGATGCGCCTGTACCACCACCACATCGGGCTGCAACTCCTGGCCGACCTGCTCCAGCCAGAGCGCCTCCTGCCAGGGGCCATAGCCGCTGACGCCGGCGTTGATCACCTCGAACTGCTGTTGGGGGCGCAGGGTGGCCAGCAGGCTGGCCAGTTGGCTGGGGTACGCGTCCTCCCCGCGCAGTCCCCAGCCAAAGGTGACCGAATCGCCCAGGGCCAGAATGCGGAAAAGGTCGGCCGGCTTGGGCTCAGCCACCTCAGCGCTGCGCAGCCCCAGGCTGTTGGTGCGAATGGGCACCTGGCTGCGGCCCACCTCCTGCACGATCTCCTCGGGGAAAAAACCGCTCCAGTTGGCGGCCATGCGGTGGTGCAGACGACGGTCGCTGACGTAGAGCGGCTGCTCGCCGTCGGCCGCGTCCAACTGCACCCCCTCTTCCGCGCCGGCGGCCGGCAGCTCCGCCAGGCTGGCGGAGAGATTGACCCAGCCCAGCCCATCGGCCAGGCGCACCAGTCCCTCGGCCAGCGCCAGCGCGACCAGCAGCGAAAGCCCCAGCACGACCAGCGTGGTCAGCCAGCGCCGTGAACCTGCGCTGGCCGGCTGGGCGTCATCGTCGGTGGAAATCTTGAGTTGGCTGTCGTCTTGCATCGATCCTATCCCTCGTCGTGCGCCCACTCCACCCGATGGGTGGCGCGCATGACGCGGCGGGTGCCAGTTTCAGCGCGCAGCACCAGCGAGTTGGTCTCAGCCTCGTGGCCGCGCAGCCGCACGCCGCTGAGCAGCAGGCCATCGGTGATCCCGGTGGCGGCGAAAAAGATCTGGTTGCCCTGCACCATCTCGTCGCTGGAGAGGATGCGCTGCATATCCAGGCCGGCCGCGCGCACGTCGCTGCGTTCCTGCTCGCTCTGCGGCGCCACCCGGGCCAGCATCTTGCCGTGCAGCGCGGTGATGGCGCAGGCGGCCACCACCCCTTCTGCCACGCCGCCGACGCCCATCAGCAGATCGACGCCGCTGCCGGGATAGGCCGCCATCAGCGCACCGGCGATGTCGCCATCGGAGCGCAGCATGACGCGCGCGCCGGCCGCGCGCAGCTCCTCCACCAGATGGTGATGGCGGGGGCGGTCCAGCACGAAGACCACCAGATCGCGCACCGGCTTGTGCTTGACCCGCGCCACCAGGGCCAGCGTCCAGGCGGCCGGCGCGTCCAGGCATTCGGGCACCAGGGCGGCGGCCGCCTCGCGGCCCACCACGATTTTCTCCAGGTAGACGGCCGGCGCCGGGGCCCACATGCTGTCGCGCGGGGCCAGCCCGACCACCGAGATGGCGTCGGAATAGCCCAGAGCCAGGCGCCGCCGGCCATCGATGGGATCGACCACCACATCGACCGCGGGGCCGTTGCCGGTGCCGACGCGGGCGCCGCTGTCCAGGGGGGAGTGGCGGCCCAGCTTGCCCTCCTCGCCGATGACGATGCGGCCCTGCATCTCCAGGGTGTTCAGCGCGGCAACCATGGCGTCGGCGGCGTCGCAGTCGGCCTCATCCGGCTGGCCCCGGCCCATCCAGCGGCTGGCCGCCAGGGCCGCGGCCTCGGTGGCGCGCACGACGTCCAAGCCAAGATTGCGCGTGGGCGCGGTTCCGGTCATGGCTCCTCCTTCAAATCGACGGCCTCCAGCAGGCTGGCGGCCTCCCAGGCCAGCAGGCCGCCCTCCAGCACCGTCACCGAGGTGTAGCCCTGCTGGGCCAGCGCCTGAGCCGCGCGCAGGCTGCGCCGGCCAGCGCGGCAGGTCAGCACGATGCGACGGTCACGCGGCAGGTCGGTCGGGCCGGCCAGCACCTTGGGCAGGGGCAGCATCTGGGCGCCGGGGATGTGGGCGCGCAGAAACTCGCGCGGCTCGCGCACGTCGCAGATCAGCGGCGGCGCGGCGCTGTGCATCTGCTCCCACAGCGCCTGGGGCGTGACGGTGGGCGTGGCCACCGTCGGTTGGTCGGTGCGCAGCGTCAGGCCGGCGGGCAGCGTCTGCTTGGGCAGATTCTGACACTCCTTGAACACCTTGACCTCGCACTCGTAGATGCAGACCGCCGGGTCCAGCACGCGATAGAAAAGCTGGGTGATGGCGGCGTCCTCGTCCAGCAGATGATCGCGGCCCAGCAGGTCCACGAAGCCGGTGGCGCGCATGAAGGCAAAGACCGGCGGTTGCACCCGCACCAGAAAGACATCGCCCCCCTGGTCGCGGTAGTTGCGCACCACATTTTCCAACATGTGGATGCCGCTGATGTCGATCTGATCGACGCTGACCATGCGCAGCAGCAGGAAGCGCTGCCAGGGATTGGCCGCCCGCGTGGCCAGGATCGTCTCCTCCACATGCGGGGCGGCGCCGAAGTAGAGGTCGCCGCGGATCTCCAGAATGGCCAACTGCGCGCAGGAGGGACGGCGCAGTTGCCCCTGGTCATCGACCTGATGCACCAAATGGGCGAAATTCGGGTCAGGCACCACCGGATAGACGTGCGGCAGGCTGGTGCGCCAGATGTAGTAGACCAACGACAGGAGCACCCCGGTCAGAACGGCAAACTGCAGGGGGAGGAAGAGGGTGGCGCCGATGGTGACCACCATGATCAGGCGGTCGCCCTGGGTGCTCTGCCAGATGCGCACCATCTCCTTGCGGTTGATCATGGAGAATGCGCTGAGCACCAGCAGGGCGGCGATGGCGGGCAGAGGAACATAGACCGCCAGCGGCGCGAAGAGGAAGACGATCACCAGCACCACCAGGCCGGAGAAGAGGCTGGCCAGCGGGGTGCGGGCGCCCGCCTCCAGGTTGAGCGCCGAGCGGTTGAAGGAGCCGGAGGAGGGATAGCCGCTCAACATGCCGGCCGCGATGTTGGCCAAGCCCTGGCCGACGAATTCCTGGTTGCTGTCCAGCCGCTGGCCGGTCTGGGCAGCGATGGCGCGGGCGATGGACATGGCCTCGATCAGGCCGATGACCGCCAGAGCCAGCGCGCCGGGCGAGAGGTCGCTGATCATTCTGAAGCTGAGCTGCGACAGGTCAGTCAGCGGGGGCAGGCTGCGGGTCAGCGAGCTGAGCACGGCCACGCCATACTGGGGCAGGTCGAAGATGGCCACCACCACCCCTGCCAGGCCCATGGCGATCAGCGGCGCGGGCAGGTTGCGCCGGAAACGCCGGATCAGGATGGCCGCCACAATCGTGCCGATGCCCAACAGCGCGCTGAGCCAGTGGAGCTCCTGGATGTGCCGGCCCACGTTGGCGACGGTTTCGATCAGGCGGGGGGAGCTGGGAAAATCCAGGCCGAATAGGGTGCGCAGTTGGCCGACGATGATCAGCACGCCCGCGCCGGCGGTGAAGCCGACGATCACCGAATCGGAGACGAAGTTGATCAGCACCCCCAGGCGGGCCATGCCCATGACGACCCGCAGCGCGCCGGCCATCACCGCCAACAAGCCGGCCGCGGCGATGTAGGCCGGCGAGCCGGGGAGGGCGATGGGCAGCAGGACCGAGAAGACCAGCAGGGAGGAGGAGTTGGTGGGGCCGGTGCTGAGCTGGTTGGAAGAGCCCCACAGCGCGCCGACCACGGCCGCGATGATGGAGGTGTAGATGCCCATCTCGGCTGGGAGGCCGGCCAGCAGCGCGAAGGCGATTCCTTGCGGCAGCGACACCACCCCCACCGTCACGCCGGCGATCAGGTCAGGCCGCAGGTGTTGGCGCTGGTAAGCGCGCAGCAGGCGCGCTGGCTGGATGAAATAGCCAGGAATCGCGCCCAATGCCGGGGCTTTGGCGTGCAGGGAGGGGGGCTTGGTGACGGCGCTGGCAGGCATGGTGTTTCGTGCGGGGCAGGGCTGCGAGACCTTGGACGGTTCGGGGTTGGTAGCAGCGAATTCTAGCACAGCCGCGGCAAAACGCCAACCCGCCTGTTTTGACAAAAGGGCGCATCGGGCCTAGAATGCGCCCTGTGCCGGCCTCGCAACGCATTGCGTCATGGCTGCCGGCCCAGCGGTCAATCTCCTTCCCTATGCACGTCGTCGTGTGGGGTTCCCTGGCAAGACGGCGCCGTCTCGCTGTCAGCCTTTTTTTCCGTGGAGGGGCCTTGGCAGGGCCTATGTCTGAAAGCACCGTTCGACGCAGCCAACCGAACAAGATCGATGCACCGCTCCAGCCGGCCGGCCAGATGCGCGGTCCGGGCGGCCTGCGGGGCAACCTGCGCCTCTACGTCGACCGT
>JAKQCW010000172.1 GCA_029558955.1 Chloroflexota bacterium | reverse complement strand
CGCAGCGGGCCGCGGGCATCGTCAGCTTTCTGGCTGCGCTGGGGCCGCGCACGGCCGGCAGCGACGCGCTGGCGGTGACAGCCGAACGCATCGAGCAGGAGCTGCGCGCCGGCGGCTGGCAGGTGGAGACGCAGCCCTTCGACCTGGAGGGTCTGCCGCGGCGCAATATCGTGGCGCGGGCCGGCGCGGGCCAGCCCATCGCCCTGGTGGGCGTACACTACGATTCCAGCCCGCTGGCCGACCGCGATCCCAACGAGGCCAGCCGCAGCCAGCCGGGCCCCGGCGCCAACGACGGCGCCAGCGGCGTGGCGGTGCTGCTGGAGCTGGCGCGCACGCTGGACCAGGAGAGCCTGCCGGGCGAGGTCTGGCTGGTCTTCTTCGATGGCCAGTACGACGGCGCCGGCGCACCCAGCGCGGCCGGCGTGCGGGCTTTCATCGAGCAGACCAACCCGGCCAGCCGGCCGCCGGCCGCGGCGCTGCTGGACCTGCTGGGCGGCGTGGCGCAGCAGTTCACCTTCGACCCGGCCGCTGATCCCGCGCTGAGCCAGCAGATCTGGCAGCTGGCCGAGGAACTGGGCTATGGCGGCTGGTTTGCGCCGGAGAGCGCCGCGGGCCTGGAGCTGGGCCAGACGGCGCTGCAAGGGGCGGGCCTGCCCACCGCGGTCATCGCCGGCAGCAGCTATCCGGCCTATCGCACCCTGCAAGACACCCCCGACCGGATCGATCCCCAGGGATTGGCGCGGGTGGGGCGGCTGTTGCAGGTGTTCCTGGAAAACCGCGCCCCGTGACGGCGGGCTCGGTCGGAGACCGGCCCGAGCCAACGAGTTGAGGAAAACCGCGCTCCGTGACGGCGGGCTCGGTCGGAGACCGGCCCGAGCTAACGAGATGAGAGACCGGCCTGAGCGCGAGCACCGTAGACGGCGGGCTCGGTCGGAGACCGGCCCGAGCTAACGAGATGAGAGACCGGCTTGAGCGCGGGCGCCGTGGACGGCGGGCTCGGTCGGAGACCGGCCCGAGCTAACGAGATGAGAGACCGGCCTGAGCCAACGAGAAGAGAGACCGGCCCGAGCTAACGAGCTGAGAGCCGGCCTGAGCGGTAACTACGAGTATTTTTACAGACGAACGGAGTAGATCAACCTTATGCATCCCGCCAAACGATTGGACAGCGTCCCCATGTACGTCTTTGCGGCCCAGGGCGCGCGGCTGCGCAAGCTGGCCGCCGAAGGGCTCGACATCATCCGCATGGACATCGGCGAGCCGGACGCGCCGCCGCCAGCCTTCATCATCGATGAGCTGGACCAGCAGACCCGCAACCCCAAGAAACATGGCTACGCGGGCTATGGCGGCACCCCTGAGCTGAAGCAAGCCATCGCCGACTACTATCAACGGCGCTTCGGCGTGACGCTGGACGCGACCAGCGAGACCCTGCCGCTGCTGGGCTCCAAGGAAGGGCTGGCCAACATCGCGCTGGCCTGGCTGGATCCCGGCGACCTGGCCATCGTGCCCGACCCCGGCTACCCCACCTATCAGATGGGGGCCAAGATGGCCGGCGCCGACGTCTACTTCACCCCGCTGGAGGCGCGGCTGGGCTGGCTGCCCGACCTGGGGGCGATCCCGGCCGAGGTGGCCGACCGGGCCCGGCTGCTGTGGGTCTCCTATCCCAACAACCCCACCGGCGCGGTCGCACCCATGAGCTTCTATCACGACGCGGTGGCCTTCTGCCGCCAACACGACATCCTGCTCTGCTCCGACCTGCCCTACGCCGATGTGACCTTCGACGGCTATGAGGCGCCCAGCGTGCTGGCTGTGCCCGGGGCCAAGGATGTGGCGCTGGAGTTCAACTCGTTGAGCAAGAGCCACCACATGGCCGGCTGGCGCGTCGGCATGGCCGTGGGCAACGCCGTGGCCGTCAAGGCGCTCTTGCAGATCAAAAGCAACGTGGACAGCGGCATCTTCCGCCCGATCCAGGACGCCGCGACGGTCGCGCTGAACAGCGATCCCTCCTGGATGACGGCGCGCAACGAGGAGTACCGCCGCCGCCGCGACCTGGTACTGGAGGCGGTGCGCAGCATCGGCATGGTGGCTGAAACGCCGCAGGCCGGCCTCTACATCTGGGCGCTGCCGCCCCAGGGCTACGGCTCGCTGGAATTCGCCGACAAGGTGCTGCTGGAGACCGGCGTCGGCTTCACCGCGGGCGACGCCTACGGCCCCAGCGGCGTGGGCTACATCCGCATCAGCCTGGGCACCGAAACCGCCAAGATTGAGGAGGCCATGGCGCGGCTGACCGCGCTGGCGCTGTGAGACATTGAGCAACGACCGCTATTTCTACCCTGACCAACCGCAGGAGAGCGCCCTTCTGGTGGGCGTGGAGCTGCGCGGCCAGCCGGGCCGCTTCAGCGTGGACGATTCGCTGGCCGAGCTGGCGCAGTTGGCCGACACCGCCGGCATGCGCGTGGTCGGCCAGACCTGGCAGCGCATCAGCGATCCCAACCCGGCCACCCTGATCGGCAGCGGCAAGCTGGCTGAGATCGTCGAACTGCGCGCCGAGCTGGGGGCCTCAGCCATCCTCTTCGACGAGGAGCTGAGCCCCCGGCAGCAGCGCGAGATCGAAAAGGCGATCAAGAACGACGAGATCAAGGTGCTGGACCGCACCGCGCTGATCCTGGACATCTTCGCCAAACACGCCCATACCCGCGAGGGGGCCTTGCAGGTGGAGCTGGCGCAGTACGAGTATCGCCTGCCGCGGCTGACGCGTGCCTGGACCCACCTGGCGCGCCAGGCCGGCGGCGGCGCGGCCGCCAGCGGCACCGGCGGCGTCGGCCTGCGCGGCCCTGGCGAGACCCAGCTCGAGGTGGACCGGCGCGAGATCAGCCGACGCATCGCCCATCTCAAGCGGGAGCTGGAGGAGGTGCGCGCCCACCGCCAGCGCTATCGCCAGAAGCGGCGGGGCGCGGCGCTGAGCACCATCTCGCTGGTGGGCTACACCAACGCCGGCAAAAGCACGCTGCTCAACGCGCTGACCCGCCTGGCCGCGCCCGAGGGCGGGGAGGCGGGGGTGTTCGAGGCCGACATGCTCTTTGCCACGCTGGATCCCACGACGCGGCGGGTGCGCCTGCCCGGCGGCCGCGAGGCGCTCTTCACCGACACCGTGGGCTTCATCCAGAAGCTGCCCACGGCGCTGGTGGCCGCCTTCCGCGCCACGCTGGAGGAGATCGCCGAGTCCGACCTGCTGCTGCACGTTGTTGACATAACGCA
>JAKQCW010000146.1 GCA_029558955.1 Chloroflexota bacterium | reverse complement strand
TCGTTTCCTGACCTGAACAGCGGGCCGGCCGAGGTGATGTTTCGCCTGCCGGCCAGCAGCGGACGGACTGTGGCGCTGGAGCATTTCCGGCAACGCGAGGGGCTGGCGCTGCTTTTTCTGCCTGACGACGATGAGACGCGCTGGTTGGGCGCGTTGGAGATGCTGGCGGCGGCCAGGGAGGCGTTGCAGCAGCGCGACGCCGCGCCGCTGGCGGTTCTGCCGACGACGCCGGACGTGGCCGCGGGCAGCGCCCGACAGCTCACGCGGCCGCTGCTGCTGCTGGCCGACGCCGATGGCCGGACGCGCGGCCGTTACCTGGCGCTGGCGCCGGAGATTCCCCCCGCCACAGCCTTCCTCTTTCTGTTGGATCGCTGGGGTGCGCCGCTGGCCGCGGGAACGCTGGATGATGACTGGATCGATGAGGCGCTGGCCTGGTTCGACCTGGCGCTGGCGCGTTGCCCAGAGTGAGGGATCAGCGAATGGCCCGTGGGGTCATAGCGAGCCAAAAGCGTGGGCCGCGTTCTACACCATCTGCCCGCGTTTGATCACCGTCTCCACCAAGTTCGTCCCGAAGCGGTAGCCCAGGTGCCGGTAGTCTGGCACGTCCAGCACCAGCACATCGGCCTGCTTGCCCACCTCCAGGCTGCCCACAAAGCGGCCCAGGTTGAGGGCATAGGCCGCGTTGAGGGTGGCCGCGTTGATGGCCTCGGCCGGCGTCAGCTTGAGATAGCGGCAGGCCAGGGCGATGATGAACTGCATCGATTCGCACCAACAGGTGCCGGGGTTGAGGTCGCTGGCCAGCGCCAGCGCGCCGCCCAGCTCGATCAACCGCCGGGCGCGGGTGTAGTCATGGTGTCCCAGGCCAAAGGGGGTGCCGGGCAGGCTGACCGCGATGACGTCGGACGCGGCCAGGGCAGCCAGTTGCTCGTCGGTGGTGCGCACCAGGTGGTCGGCGCTGACCGCGCCCAGCTCCACCGCCAGCGTCGCGCCGCCGATGGGCTCGAACTCGTCGGCGTGCAGCTTCAGCCCCAGGCCCAGGTCGCGCGCCGCCTCCAGAATGCGCCGGGTCTGGGCCAGATCGAAGACGCCGGCCTCACAGAAGACGTCGCAGAAGTCGGCCGCGGCCACGCTATAGGCGCCGTCGACGGTCTCCACGGTGTAGCGCAGGTCGGCGATGGCCGGCAGCATCTCCTCTACCACCAGGTCCACGAAGGCATCGGTGCGGCCGGCATATTCAGCCGGCACGGCGTGCGCGCCCATGAAGGTGGGGACAAGATCCATGGGGTGTTCTTCGTCCAGCAGACGGATGGCATCCAGCATCTTGAGCTCAGTGTCCAGATCCAGGCCGTAGCCGGTCTTGACCTCGGCCGTGGTGGTGCCGTGGGTGAGCAGCGAGTCCAGCCGGGGCAGCGTTTGGGCGATTAGCTCATCCAGCGAGGCGGCGCGGGTGGCGCGCACGGTGGACATGATGCCGCCGCCGGCCTGCATGATCTCCATATAGGTGGCGCCGGCGATGCGCTGTTCGAATTCGCCCGCCCGATCGCCGGCCCAGAGCAGGTGGGTGTGGGGATCGACAAAGCCGGGCAGCACCACCTTGCCAGTCGCGTCGATGATTTGCGCCGCGTCGGGGTCCTCCAGCCGGGCCAGCAGCTCGGCCGTCCGGCCCACGGCCACGATCTGCCCCTCCAGGCAGGCCAGCGCGCCATCTTCGATCAGACCGGGGTCGGCCAGGGCCGCGCCGCGCTTTGGCCCGGCGGGGCTGGCGCAGGTCAACAACTGAGCTGCATTGATAATCAACAGATCGGCGTCCATGGAAGCTCCTGGTGTGACATGTAGCCCATAGCTGCGGGCCCGCGGGCGGCTCTTGGTTGCGGAGCGCGGGCAGCAGGGCGGCGGGTGACTGGGTGACGCCATAGTACCATGCCAGGGATGGAGCGTCAAGGATGCAGACGCGCTTGCTCCCGCGGGCCTTCGGTGCTATACTGCTGCCGTCGAAACCGTCCAACCCACGGATGTGAACATGTCGATGGAGCAGAGCATCCTCTCAAGATCGCGGGTTCACAGTCGCCGATGGAGTCCAACCACCCTGTTCGCTGAGGTGTCGCCGATGATCAGAAACCCACGTTCACTTGTTGTCGTCCTGTTGTTGACTGTCGCGGCGCTGTTGGTTGCAGCCTGCGGCGGCGCGGCCACTCCTGCCGCAGCGCCAGCTGCTGGCGCGGCCACCCCCACCATGGAGCCGCTGCCGGCTGAAGTGCTGGCCAAGCAGTTGGCGGCCTACACAGGTCAGGTTGGCGTTCTGCAGGCGCCCAATGACACGCTGGAGCGCCCCCTCAATCTGGTGGGCATCACCCAGGCGGTCGCCCTGACCGGCGGCAACCCACCCTGCCCTGGCTACGTCGACACCGCGCCTGATTACGTCTTCGATTTGGCCACCGACCTGCCCAAGCTGACGGTTTCCTTCGTGGGAACTGATCTCAGCACGCTGATGGTGGTGACGCCCGGCGGCAGCAATATCTTCTGCACCGACGAGGAAAGCCAGGAAATCACCCTGACCCCGAGCCTGGAGCTGACGCAGCCGGCGCAGGGCCGCTATATAGTCTATGTGGGCCGCGGCAATATGTCGGGCGCCAACAGCGGCAAGCTCACCGTCGCCGGCCAGTAGCAGCATCCGCAGTTTGGAGAACTCTGAACAAGTTCAGGAGTCCGCCGCCGGACGAGGTTCGTGCTCACCGGACTCCTGAAATTGTTTGGGCATACACACGATTCTCATGAGAACATACACGTTTCACATCTCCGTGCAGGACATGCCAGACACCTGGCGCACAGTTGAACTGACCGGCCAGCAGACCCTGCGCGATCTGCACGTGGCCATCCAGGAGGCGCTGGATTGGGATCCGGACGATGACATGGCCTTCTTCGTGGGCGAAAACCCGCTGGAGGAAGGCGAGCAGTTCACGCTGGACGATGACTGGGACGATGAAGAGGGTTTGTATGACGATGACGACATAGCAGAGTCCATGGTGGCGGAGATGCCGCCGCCCGACCTGGGCAGCGTATCCTCGCCTGAAAGCCTGGAGGAAGCGTTGACGTTGATCGAAACCAATCCCGAGATTCGCGCCCAGGTCCGTCAGATGCTGGTGGAGCAGATGGGCGTGCCCCTCTTCATGGCCGACCTGATGTTGGGCAACCTGCGGTTGCTGATGGAGGTGATGCCTAAGGAGCTGCTGGCCGGAATGGTTGGCGACGGGCCAGAGACGAAGAACGCATCAGAGGCCACGCTGGAGGGGTTGGAGTTGACGCCCGGCCAGAGGATCCTCTACATGTTCGGCGACGATGATTGGCGCTTCGACGTGCGCGTGGAGGCGATCAACGAGGCGGCTGAGGACGACGCCTTCTATCCGTTGATTCTGGATGGCGACGGCCCCGCGCCGCAGCAGTATCACGAGACGGATGAGAATGACGAGGGTTGGGACTGGCTGTGGCAAGACCTGGAGGAGGGCGAGTTCGAGGACGAGGAGTAGCGCACTCCAGTGGCCAGGCATCCGCGCAGTTGGCTGGCAGCGCTGCTGGCGATCCTCTTGCTGTTGAACGCGGCTGGCGCCGCAGCCCAGGAAAGTGGGCTGTTGTCCAGCCGCGTTTTCGTGCCGGCTGTCGGCGTCGGCGCCGTGGTCGGCTGCCCCGCCCTGCCGGGCGCCAGCTACGCCGCCTTGACCGTGTTGCCGCCGCCCACAGACCGGCCGGCCGAACAGCACGCCGACCTCAACCTGGCCCTGCGCGGCTCCACGCCCACCGGCGGCCATCTGGGATTGGTGGACTATGGCGGCCCCACCGATCCGGACGCGCCCCAGTTGCCGGGACTGTTCAGCGATAGCCGCACCGGGGCCTTCGTGCGTCTGCACCAGGTCTACGACTGGAACTGGAGCTGCAACTGCCGCGGCGGACCCCTGACCAACCCCGCCGTCACCCTGGCCGAGCTGGCCGCTGTCCCCGGCGAGTCGCTGCATGTGCCCGATTCAGGCTATACCATCGGCAGCGGCTACGAGGTGCTGGTGCTCTACGCGGCCTCCGATCGCATCACGCTCAAATATACCCGGGAGGACAACGTGGTGCATGGCTTCACGCTGCACCTGGAGGGGGTGTGCGTGGATCCGCCCCTGCTTGATCTGTATCGAAGTTGGAACGGCGCCGGGCGGAGCCAGTTGCCTGCGCTGCGGCCAGGCCAGGCCTTTGGCCGCGCGGCCGGCGCTGCCATCGGGGTGGCCATTCGGGACAGCGGATCGTTCATGGATCCCCGCTCGCGCAAGGACTGGTGGCGCGGCCGCTGAGCGGCGACTGCCTCTGCTCAGGAGTTGTCAGTCCGTTGCCGAGCGCTCTTCAGCCAGCGCCGAGGGGCGGGTGTAGAACATCAGGCGCGTGCTGCCGTATTGACGTTCATCGTAGCGCACCAGGTTGACCAGGGGCAGGTCAGGGTTGTCCTCCTTGGGGAAGATCTGCACCACCGCCTGGCCGCGTGGGGTCAACAGCTCCGGTCGGGCGTCGATGGCCAGCAGCGCCTTCTGCCACAGCTCTTTGTACTGCGGCGGGGCGATGTAGATCAAATCGAAGGGGACGATCTCCGGCCGCGCCAGATAGGCGAACGCGTCGCCGCGCACCACGTGGGAGCGCCCGCCCTCGCCCACGCCGGTGCTGCGCAGATTCTGGCCCAGCGTCTGCACCGCGCGGCCATCCTTTTCCACGAAAACGACGCTGGCCGCGCCGCGGCTGAGCGCCTCGATGCCCACCGCGCCGGTGCCGCCGAACAGATCCAGCCAGCGATGGCCGCGGATCGCCTCCTGCGACTCGAGGATGCTGAACAGCGCCGACTTGACGCGATCGGCGATGGGCCGGGTCGAGTCGCCGGGGACGCTTTGCAGAGGGCGGCCTTTGGCCGCGCCGGCTATCACGCGCATGGCTGCGGCTCACGTTTCACTGAATGTGCCTGTCTTGATGAACGCGGCCAGCGTCTCTCCCTGCCACAGCCCGCGGTCGAGGATGAACCAGGCCAGCAGCAGCGCGCCGAGCGCTTCGAAGGTCAGCAACACCGGCTTGTCGCGGATGATCGCGAGATAGGCCTGCACGATCGCCTCCGGTGAGCCGACATGCTTCCAGCGGTGAAAGCGCCGGCCGCGCAGGGGCCAGCATAGGGTCTGGCGGAATTTCCACATGCGGTCGGCCAGCAGATGGCCTGAAAAGGCCAGCAGGTAGGGCAGGTTGCGTTCAAGCTGGCCTGTGGCTGCGGCCGCCAGCCAGACGCCGCCGTGCAGCAGCGCAGTGTGGCTGTAGAGCAGCGCGGCCTCGGCGTCGGTCAACACGAAGGTGGCCAGCGGCTTGTCGATCAGGTCTGGCAAGACGGCCGCCAGCGCGGCCAACCGGTAATCGGCGTCCTCGAAGAGGCCGAATTGGCGCTGCAACAGGTTCAGGGAGGCCCAGGTGAATTCGATGTGTCCGGGTGGTAACATGGTCAGCTATTATAACGGCGCGGGCGAAATGTGGCAATTGGCACAGGCGCGGATATAATACGGGCCATGAACGGGCGTCATTCACCCTGGATGTGGCTGCGGCCGGGCATGCACGTCAAGCGGTGGCTGCTTCTGCTGATGGCTGGCATTGTGCTGATTAGCCTGGGGCTGGCCTATTTGCTGCGCCAACTCTACATCGATCTGACCCTCCCCGATGCGTTCTACTACCTGACCTTGCAGTTTCTGAGCCGCCCGGTGCGGGCCATCATCCTGGGGACGCTGGGGGTCAGCATCGTGCTGCTGGCGTTGGTGCGGCTCAACCGCGCGTTGCTCAATCCCTTTCTCTCCTCCAGCCAGGCCAATGTGGCCGAGCGGGTCTATCAGCATCATCGCCGGCGCCGTGGGCCGAAGATCGTCGCGCTGGGGGGCGGCACCGGGCTCTCTACCCTGCTGCGCGGCCTCAAACAGTACTCCGACAACATCACCGCCATCGTTTCGGTGGCTGACGACGGCGGCAGCTCCGGCAAGCTGCGCCAGGCCACCGGCATGTTGCCGCCAGGCGACATCCGCCAGTGCCTGGTGGCGCTGTCCGAGGAGGAGGGGGTCACGGGCCAGCTCTTTCAGTACCGTTTTGGCGACCAGTACGGCCTGGGCGGGCACAGCTTCGGCAACCTCTTCATCGCGGCCATGAGCGAGATCGCCGGCAGCTTCGAGCAGGGGGTGGTGGAGTCCAGCCGCGTGCTGGCCGTGCGCGGCCAGGTGATCCCCTCGACGCTCAAACAGGTGACGCTGGCTGCCGACCTGCGGGTGGAGAGCGTCCACGACGGCCATGGCTGGGAGCGGGTGATCGGCGAGTCGGCCATCCCCTCGGCGCAGCGCGAGATCGTGCGGGTGTTTCTGGAGCCTGAGACGGCGCCGGCCTACCCTGAGGCGGTCAAGGCCATCTTGCAGGCTGATCTGATCATCGCCGGCCCTGGCAGCCTCTTCACCAGCGTGTTGCCCAATCTGCTGGTGCCCGGCATCGCTGCTGCGATTCGCGCCTCCAGGGCGCGCAAGCTCTACATCTGCAACGTGGCCACGCAGCCGGGCGAGACGGCCCATTTCAACGTGGACGCCCACGTGCGCGCCCTGCGCCAGCATGTGGGCGATCTTTTCACCACGGTGCTGGCCAATGACCACATCCTGCCCAGCCAGGGTGAGATGGCCCGCCTGGAACCGGTGGCCCTGCCCACCGGACAGACCAAGGGCTACACCCTCCTGACCGCCGACGTGGTCGATGAGGAGCGGCCCTGGCGTCACGATTCGACCAAGCTGGCCCAGGCCATCGTCGCGATCTATCAGGAGCCGGCGCGCTAGGCGGTTGTCCGAAAGAAACTGTTCAGCGATATGCGCGGCGTCATATTCATTTTCTCACAAGGTATGGTATACTATGCCGCAGATAGAGGCAATCCGTGGCGGCGCGCCCTGCGCGTCCTGCCAATAAGCATCAAAGCAGAGTTAGCTCTAAGGAGGCTAGACAATGGCTGTCAAGATCGGTATCAACGGATTCGGCCGCATCGGCCGTCAGGTGTTCAAGGCGATTGAGGAAAAGTACGACGGCGTGTTGGAAGTCGTCGCGATCAACGACCTCTTCGACGCCCAGACCAACGCCCATCTGCTGAAGTACGATAGCAACTACGGACGCTATCCCGGCACGGTCGAAGTGGCTGACGGCAACCTGGTCGTCAACGGCGAGACTGTCAGGGTCTTCGCCGAGAAAGATCCCGCCAAGATTCCCTGGGGCGAGTTGGGCGTCGACATCGTCATCGAGTCCACCGGCGTCTTCACCGATGCCAGCAAGGCCAAGGCCCACATGGACGCCGGCGCCAAGCGGGTGATCATCTCCGCGCCGGCCAAGGGCGAGGACATCACCATCGTCATCGGTGTCAACGACGACCAGTACGACCCGGCCAAACACTTCATCATCTCCAACGCCTCCTGCACCACCAACTGCCTCGCTCCTGCGGCCAAGGTGGTCAACGACAACTGGGGCATCGTCAAGGCGATGATGACCACGGTGCACTCCTACACCAACGACCAGCGCATCTTGGACCTGCCCCACAAGGACCTGCGCCGGGCCCGCGCCGCCGCTCTGAACATCATCCCCACCACCACCGGCGCGGCCAAGGCGGTCAGCCTGGTGATCCCCTCGCTGAAGGGCAAGTTCGACGGCATGTCGCTGCGCGTGCCCACGCCCACCGTCTCCATCGTCGACTTCGTCTGCGAGCTGGAGAAGCCAGCCACCACCGAGGAACTGCGCGCCGCGTTCGAGGCTGCGGCCGAAGGCCCCATGAAGGGCATTCTCGGCGCCACCTACGAGCCCATCGTCAGCATGGACATCAAGGCCGACGAGCGCAGCAGCGTGGTCGATTTGCAGTTCTGCCAGGTGATCGGCGGCAACATGGCCAAGGTCATGACCTGGTACGACAACGAATGGGCCTACTCGGTGCGCGTAGCCGACCTGTGCAAGTTGATGTTGGACAAGGGGCTGTAACGCGTAACCCGTAATGCGTAACTCGTAACCGGAAAGGCCTTGCGTGAGGCAGGTTTCGGCTGGTCGAGTGGTGCGTAACCCGTCATGCGTAACACGTAATGCGTAACTCGTAACCGGAAGAGCTGTCCGCGAGACGACTTCCGGTTACGAGTTACGAGTTACGTGTTATGTATTTTAGGAGGATCCCCAATGAACAAGAAAACCATCCGCGACGTCGATGTGCAGGGTCGACGCGTTTTTGTGCGCGTGGACTTCAACGTGCCGCTGGACGGCGAGGGCCATATCACCGACGACACCCGCATCCAGGGGGCCATGCCGACGATCCGCTACCTGTTGGAGCATGGCGCGGCGCTGGTGTTGGCCTCACACCTGGGCCGGCCCAAGAGCGGCCCCGAGCCCAAGTTCAGCCTGGCCCCCACCGCCAAACGCCTGCAAGAGCTGCTGCCGGACAACCAGGTGCTCATGGCCGCCGACTGCATCGGCCCTGAGGTGGAGGTAAAAAAGCAGGCCTTGCAGCCCGGCCAGGTGCTGGTGCTGGAAAACGTCCGCTTCTACAAGGGTGAGCAGAAGGGCGACATGGACTTTGCCGCCCAACTGGCCAGCCTGATCGACGTCTATGTGGATGACGCCTTTGGCACCGCCCATCGCCCCGACATGAGCGTGGCCGGCGTGCCGCAGATCATGCGCGAGCAGGGCAAGCCGGTGGTGGCCGGCTTCCTGCTGGAGAAGGAGATCGCCTTCCTGGGCTCGGCAGTCGAAGATCCGGTGCGCCCCTTCGTGGCCATCCTGGGCGGCGCCAAGGTCTCCGACAAGATCGCCGTCATCACCAACCTGCTGGGCAAGGTCGATGCGCTGCTGATCGGCGGCGGCATGGCCAACACCTTCTTCAAGGCCCAGGGGCATGAGATGGGCGACTCGCTGGTGGACGACGCCGGCCTGGAGCTGGCCCGGGGCTTGATCGCGCAGGGCGGCGACACCCTGGTGCTGCCGGTGGACGTGGTGGTGGCCGATGCCTTCGCGGCCGACGCCCAGCACAAGGTCGTGGGCGTGGACGAGGTGACGGCCGGCTGGCGGGTGCTGGACATCGGCCCGGCCACCATCGCCCACTACGCGAATTACCTCGCGGGAGCCAAGACCGTGGTCTGGAACGGGCCCATGGGCGTCTTCGAGTTCCCCGCCTTCGCCAAGGGCACCTTCGCCATCGCCGAGGTGCTGGCCGGCCTGGATGCCACCACCATCATTGGCGGCGGCGACTCTGCTGCGGCCGTGCAGCAGGCCGGCCTGGCTGACAAGATGACCCACATCAGCACCGGCGGCGGCGCCAGCCTGGAGTATCTGGAAGGCAAGGTGCTGCCGGGAGTGGCGGCGCTGGATGAGAAGTAGACCAGCAGGTCGATGAGCGGCTGATTATCGACGCCGGCTGCCCCATGCGGGTGGCCGGCGTTGTTTTTGTCGCCCAGCCTATGGTATAATCCAACTGTGATTGAGACTCGAACTCGAATACGTGTCCTGAGCAGCGCGCTGCGCCATCAGGAGGACTTGCAAGGAGAGTGCTATGATTGCCGTTCGGAGTGTGCAAGAGGTGATAGCTGGTGCAGTTACGGTCAAGTTACCGGCGCACTTTTCCGGCAGACGGGTGGAAGTGATCATCCTGCCGGTGGAAGAGGATGAACAGGGGCCAGCGCTGCTTGAAGACCTGCTTCTGGCCGCGCCTACATTGTCCGATGAAGATCTGAAGGGATTTGCCGAGGTGAGGGAGTGGATGAACCAATGGACCGTCAGCGAATTCTGATTGACACGTCGATCTTGATCGATCACTTGCGTCGGGAGCACAAAGAGCGTAGCGTCTATTTCCGGGCGGCGCAGCAGTTCGACTGCTTGATTTCGGCCATCGCCGAGTTCGAGTTTCGCGTGGGTATTACGGCCACCAATCGACCATTCGTCGAAGCGTTGCTCGATCTTACACCGATCTTGCCGTTTGACTCCGCCTGTGTCCAGGTTGCAGCAGGCATCTATCGCGACCTGAAGGCTGTGAACCAGCTCATTGCGTTGCCGGATCTGTTCATTGCGGCCACCGCCGTTGCCCACAGTTTGCCATTACTCACACTGAACTTCTCCCATTTTGAACGGGTTAATGAACTGACTTTGCTGAACACTGCCAGTTTGTAAGGACTGTCGTTACTACTCAGGCGCCGGGCACTTGCAGCCTATGTGCAGGCCAAAATTGGCTGGGCAGACATCGTTGCAGGCGCAAATTCTAGTGCAAGGCGCCTAAAGGCGGTCTGACCTACTGCGTGCGGCTTTGTTTCGCCTACTACCATGCAGATCGGCTGATTGAAGGGGCGGCCCGGCTGGCAGAGGCGATTGGAAGCTGCCAGCGTTGAGCGGCCGAGTGGGGCGAGGCGCCGGCGGCGCGCGAAGGCAGGCGGGTCATGCCTGGCCGCGGACGACCAGGTTATCCAGCAGGCGCCGCGTTGCGCCGGCGATCTCAGCCACAGCCGCGTCGAAGGCCGCCTGATTGGCGACCGAGGGGACGCGGTAGCCGCTGACCTTGCGCACGAACTGCAAGGCGGCCGCTTCGATCTCAGCGTCATTGGGCGGTTGGGTCGGGTTGCGGAGTTGTTTGATACTTCTGCACATCAGTTTGTCCTCAGCGCCGCTTCAGCGCTTCCAGTTGCTGTTGATACTCGAATTTGGGGAGTTGTCGGTTAAGGGTCTGATAGAGCGCGACGGCCGCGGCCCAGTCGGCCTCTTCCTGGCCTACCCGCCACAGCCAGAAGCGGGCCAATGCCTGCTGCTCCAGGTCGCTGGCTTCGGCGACCAAGGGGCGCAGCCGCGCCAGCGCGGCCTGGCTGTTTCCCTCGGCGTGCAGCAGCCGCGCCTCCAGAATCCCCTGCCACAGTATCTTGTCCGCCAGCCCCATCTCCTGCGCCAACTGTCCTCCCTCGCGGAGGCAGCCGCGCGCGGCCGCCAGGTCGCCAGCGTCGATCAGCAGCTCGGCCGCGTCCAGCAGGGGACCGACCAGGTAAAAGGGAGCGCTTTGGGAACGCAGCGCCGGCAAGGCGCGCAGGAGATCGGCCAGCGCCTGCTGGCGTTCGGCGCGGGCTGCCCGCGTCGAGGCCGCGGCGGCCAGATGGCGGGCAGCCTCCCAGTCGTTCCCCGTCTCCTCCGCCAGGCGCTGGGCGCGCTGAAAAGCGTCCAGCGCCTCGTCCAGCCGGCCGGCGTCCCACAGGATGCTGCCCTGATTGCCCAGCGCGACCGCTTCGCCGAGGCGGTCGCCGGTGGCCGCGGCGTGATCCAGGTCGTTCTGGTTGTAGGCCAGCGCCTCGTCGTAGCGTCCCTGTTCCCGGCTGAGCAGGGCCAGATTGCCGTCCAACAGGGCTACGCTGGCCCGGTCGCCCACTGTTTCATAGATCTGGCGCGCTTCCAGTGCGCAGGTCAGCGCCTGATCCAGCTTCTTCTGCTCGAAAGCGATGCCGCCCAGCGTGCGCAGGATTCTCGCCAGGCCCAAGCGGTTGTGCAGCTTCTCTTGCAGACTGCGGGCCTCGTGCAGGCTGGCCTGCGCAGCGCCGTAGTCGCCATGCCGCCACTGCACGATCCCCAGCCGGGTCAGGGCCACCGCCAGTCGCTGCTGATCACCCAGCGCCAGGAACGCGGCGCAGGCTTGCCCCAGACGCTCCTGGGCCAGGTCGAACTGGCCGCGGTGCGGCAGCAGCGCGCCTTGCAGGCTCATCGCCTCCCACAGCGCCTCGGCGTCCTCCCCCTGCTCCGCCAGCGTCAGCGCCTGTTGGAGGCGCTCGAAGGCCGCGTCGACCTGCCCGTTGCGCTCGAGAAAATGCGCCAGCCAGGTCAGGGTGCGGCTGTGCAGGCGGGCAACACCGCGGCCCTCCAAACCTTGAAGCTGTCCGACCGTCCAGTCGAACTGCTGGAGCGCCTCCTGGATCAGGCCGCTGGAATCGTAGAAGCGCGCCAGGCCATCCAGGCCTTGTTCCAGGTCCGCTTTCCAGCCGTTCTGCCCCGCCAAACGCCAGGCGTGGCGGATGTCGTCCAGCCGACGCTGAATTCGCGCCACGGCCAGATGCGGCTCTGGCCCGGTCAGCTCCGGTTCCCTGGCGGCCAGATAGGCCAGGTGATACTGGCTATGGCGGCGCTGGGCCTTGGCGCGCTTCCCTGCCGCCGGCGGCTCCGTCTGTTGGAGGACAAACTGGCGAATCAGGGAGTGGACTTCGTACCAGCCGTTGGCGCGGCGCTGGATCAGCGCCGCATCCAGCAGCGCAGCCAGGTCGGCCACCGTCGTCTCGGCCACGGCCAGCGCCGCATCCAGCTTGAAGGGGCCGCGAAAGAGCGCCAGATCGACCAGCGAATGCTGCATCGTCGGGGTCAGCAGCTCCCAGGTGTGTTGCCACATGATGTAGACGCTGCGCTGACGGGGGGGCACATCGTGCAGCGTCGTGACCAGAAACTCGATGCTGCGTTCGATCTCCTGCACGATCTCGGCGCAGTCGTAGACCCGCAGCCAGCCGGCCGCCAACTCCAGCGCCAGCGGCCGGCCGTCCACCAGTTGGCAGATGCGCAGCACGGCCGGCGTATCTGCCGGCGAGAGGCGAAAGGTGTGCTGCATCCGCCGCGCCGCCTGCACGAAGAGCAACACGGCCGGGTAGGCAAGGGCTTCGTCGGCGCTCACGGCCTGGCGGGGATGGTCCAGTCCGCCCAGTCGCAGCCGCTGCTCGGCGCGCAGGTTCAGCGGCAGGCGAGAGGTGACCAGCGCGCTGACGCCGGGCGCGGCTTCCAGCAGCGCCAGCAGCCAGATCGTCCCCGCCTGAAGCTGCTCGAAGTTGTCCAGCACCAGCAGCATCTGTTTGGGACGCAGAAAGTCGATCACCTGAGCGCCCACATCCGCGCCCTCGTGCAGCCCGATGCCCAGCGCGTTGGCCAGCGCGGCCGGCAGAAAGTCGGCCGATTCGACGCTGGCCAGCGGCGCGAAATGAATGCCGTCGGCGAAGCGGCGGGCGGCATTGGTCTGATCCTCGGCTACGGTCCGGGCGGCTTCGACGGCCAGGCGCGTCTTGCCCACGCCCCCCAGGCCGGTCACGGTCAACAGCCGGCAGCCTGGGTCCAGCAGCCGCTCTCGCAGCATGGACAGCTCCCTTTCCCGGCCCACCAGCGGGGTGAACTGGGCGGGGAAGCCGGCCAGCCGAACTGGTTTTTCCGTCGATTGCTGGGCATCTCCCGCGGCGATGCGCCGGTAGAGGGCGGTGGTCTCCTGGTCCGGCTCGATGCCCAACTCGTCGGCCAGAACGCGCACACAGTTTTGGTGCCAGGCCAAGGCCTCGCCGCGCTGGCCGCTGGCCGCCAACGCGGTCATGGCCTGACGATAGGCCTCCTCGCGGAATGGGTCCATCTCCACCTGACGCGCGGCGCACAGAAAGGCCCGCTCGTGTTCTCCCTGCGCCTCAAAGGCGGCCGCCAGGGTGTGCAGGGCGGAGATGCACTGATGGGCCAGCCGCTCGCGCTGCACCAGCAGCCATTCCTCGAAGGGTGGGGCGTCGGCCAGCCCGAAGCCGGCCAGCAGCTCGCCGCGGTAGAGCGCTGCTGCGTGCTCCAGGCGCTGCACGCAGGCTGGACATTGGCCGGCGTCCGGGTGGCGGTGAGCCGCGACCTGGGCCAGTGCAGCCTGAAAGAGGGCCACGTCCAGGGTCAGGGCGGCGGCGTTGAGCATGACCTGGCCGCCCCGGGTGTGCAGGAGCGCGTCGGCCGCGCCGGGGGCCGTCTCATCCAGCGCGCGCCGCAGACGGTGCAGGGTCAGCCGCAGGTTGTTGGCCGCGCTCTCGTCGGGCGTCTCTGGCCAGAAGAGCGTGGCCAGCAAGCTGCGTTCATGCCAGCGGCCGGCCTCCAGGGCCAGGTAGGCCAGCAGGCCGCGCGCTTTATTGCTGCGAAATCCACGCACCGCGCGCCCATCCAGCGTCGCGGCGAAGGTTCCGAGGAGATCGAGGGTCAGATGTGTCATGGTTGGAAGGGAGATTATAGAGCGACAGGCCGAAAATCACAAGCAGCAACGGCTTGAAATGTGTCTGGCAACGAATTGGAAACGGCGCTGTGCTAGGATGCTTTTCGCAACATTTTTCAACAGGTAAAGACCATGATTTTTACATCCGATCAGGCGACCAAATCGCAGAACTACCAGGCCTATCTGATTCGTCTCTGGCGCAGCAGCCCCGACGTGCTCTGGAGCGCCTCGGCCCAGCACACCCAGAGCGGCGAGACGGTGTTCTTTGCCAGCCTTGAGAGTCTCTTCCACTTTTTGCACGATCAGACGGTGGCCAGTGATGTGTCTGATTTGCGCCGAGACGACTGAGTTCAGACTGTTACGGATTGAATTATGAAGAAACGTATCTTTTTTGCTGGATTGATGCAATGGTCAATGAAATCCGCACGGCTGGCTCGGTCGGAGACCGGCCAGAGCACAGGGTGTGCGGGGCTGGCTCGGTCGGAGACCGGCCAGAGCGTTTCGTCATATGGGCAACGCTTGGGGCGGGTGCTGGCTGGCGCTTTGATGGCCCTTGGCCTGGCGTTGCTGGTTGTCACCCTGGGTCAAGGCACGATGGCGCGGGCGCTGGCCGGCCCGCAGTCGGCCCGCAGCGCGGTGCTGGCTGCCTGGCGCGGCGTGGCGGAGGCCGGCGCCTATCGCTTCACCGGCGATATCCGGCAGGAGCTGATCCCGCTGACCACGGCCGGCAACGTCGGACGCAGCAGCAAGGTGCAGCGCCTCTACCTGGAAGGCAATGCCGACCTGCACGCCGAGACGCTGGAGTTGGCGCTCTGGGCGCAGGGGGGCAGCGTGCTGGACCCCGCCTCGGCCGCGCAGGTGCGGGTCGATCCGGATCACACCTACGTGCGCCAAGGGGAGGGCGAGTGGCAGCAGACCGATGACTTCACCGGCAGCTTTGCGCCCGGCGGCGACTTCATGAGCTTTCTGCACGCGGCCAAAAACATCCGCCAGGCTGACCAGGGCGCGCTGGACGCGTCCGACCTGCCGCCGGCGGTCGCCGGGCTGGAGCGCTATACCTTCGAGCTTGACGGGCCGGGCTATGCCCGCTATCTGCGCGATAACTTGCAGCAGGAGCTGGCCCGCAACAGCGCCCTGCCGCGCAACCTTTCGTTGGACCTGCCCAGCCAGTACGTGGAGATGACCGGCAGCGGCGAGCTATGGATCGCGCCCAGCGGGCTGCCGGTGCGCCAGCAGGTCCGCCTGGACCTGCCCCCGGCTGCCGATGCTGACTACCGCACCCAGGCCGAGATCACCATCGATTTCAGCTTCGATCAGGAGCAGTTGTTGGCGGTGCGTCCGCCCGTCATTCTGAGTCACGCGCTGCCGGCCGGCCTGGCGCGCCTGGGCTCAACGGCCGCGTCCGCCGCGCCCGGCGCGGCAGCGCTGTTGGCGGCGCTGGCCTGCGTTGTCCTGCTGATCCGCAGCAGTCGTTCGCGCGCGGTCTATGCCGCCATCAACGGCGCCGTGATCGTGATTCTGCTGGCCGCGCCGGTGGTGCAGGCGGCCGAGTGGCAGCGTTTCGACCAGTATCGACAGGAGCGCGCGCCGGCCGACAGCCCGGACAGCCGCGCCGCCGCTGAGATCGTCGCCGCCTACAGCCAGGAACGCGCGGCCAACCTGGGCCAACCCGCCCAGCGCCTGGCGCTGCTGGTCAACGACAACGGCCAGGACAGCGACGGAGACGGCCTGAGCGACGCGCGCGAGCTGGCGCTGGGCGCCAATCCGCTGACGGCCGAGGACGCGGCCGCCCTGGGGCTGGATCCGCTGGCCGCGGCGCCCGACGACGGGACCGACAGCGATGGCGACGGCCTGACCGATGTGCAGGAGACGCTGCTGGGCGTCAACCCCTTCAAGGCCGACACGGACGGCGACGGCCTGAGCGACTATCAGGAGATCGTTGGCTTCATGGCCGGCAGCCAGCGCTGGTACAGCGATCCGCAGAAGGCCAGCACGCTGGACGACGGCATCCTGGACGGCCAGAAGTGCGCCAACTGGCCCTCCTGTCCCGACAGCGACGGCGACGGCATACCCGATCTGCACGATCGCGACCTGGACGGCGACGGCGCGCCCAACAACGTCGATCTCTCTCCCTTCCGGGCAGGCAGCCCCACCTTCAGCGGCAGCGCGCCGTTGGCCCTGACCATCAACGGGCTGACCGCCAACGCGCCGACCTACGTCGAGTTTCAACTGCGACCGACCAACCCGGCCCGCCTCTGGTACGCCTTCAACGTGCTGGACTGGCCCGACGGCGACGCGCGCGGCCAGGTGCAGCGCGCCGAGCGCGGCCCGGATGACCCGCAGACCTTCTTCGATCTCTGCGTGCAGGGGGCGGTGACCAATGGCCAGGACCCCAACGCGGTCTGTGCGCTGAGCCCCGACGACAACGGCGACATCAAACTCCTGCCCATGCTGGAGATCCAGGTCAACAGCGCTAACAACGGCCTGCCCAGCGATCAGGAGCTGGAGCAGTTCGGCGGCATTGCCGTGCGCCCGCTGAACACCAACCCCAATCCGCCCAAGGTCGTCTATGTGCCGCTCAGCCTGGTGCAGGAGCCCAACACCAAAGATCGCGTGGCCTTCTACGGCAAGATGCTCTACCGCCCGGGGACCTCCTGGGGCGCGGCCCAGCAGGTGCGGCTGGTCTGGATCGTGCAGATGCTGTTGGACGAATGCGTCGAGACCGACGGCGGCAGTTGCATCGCCTATGGCAGCACCAACATCGTTCAGCCGGTGCAGAGCTATTACGACGAGTGGAAGCTGACCGGCCTCAACGTGCGTGAGAACCGGGGGGTTGATTTCGCCCTCATCTACGAGGATCCTACCGTGGCCAGCCCGCCGGAGCCGGACAGTGTGTTGACCCCGTTGAGCGTGACCCTGGACGGCGCGTTTCTTTCGGCCCGCGACTGCGACACGGTCATCAACCAGACCTGCTACGGCGACGGCCAGCCCGACCTGACGGTGGCTGGCCGCGGCGTCAACGCGCCCACCCTGGCCGCGCGGCTCGATCGTCTGCAGAACAGCGGCGTGCCCGCGGTGCAGCGTTGGAATCTGCCCAACGTGTTGCGGGTGGTCAACAAGAGCTACAGCCACCGCGATCAGGCCCTCGGCCAGATGGCCAGCGAGGACACACAGGAACTGTTGGGCGATGTCTTCACCAGTCACTGGACGGCCGGCAACCCCATCACCCCGTCGCTGCTCTTTGCCCGCGAGGAACGTTTCCGCGCCCTGAACCTTTCGCAGGTGGGCAGCGGCCAGGCGGCCGTCTGGAACGGCGCCGGTCTGACCCTGGATTTTCGCGCCGACAACGGCGCGCCGGTGCAGGTGGTGGCCGGGCTGAACATGGCCAAATACCGCTACGACAGCCTGGCGGGCAAATGGGAGACCCTGCCCATGGAGGATGCCTGGGCGTTGTGGGACGAAGCCTACGCCGGGATCGAGCCGGGCGAAGACGCCAACGTGGCCGCGGGCAAGCTGGCCATCTTGCAGCTCTATTACCTCTCGCTGAGCCGCGGCTGGGTGCGGCCAGTGCAGTTCGCCGACACCATGGTCAACGATCCGACCCGTGTCCACAGCGACCAGGACCTGGCGGACGCGGCCAGCCTGCCGACTGGTCTTGGCAGGATGGCGAACCTGCTGATCGTCAACCAGTTGGTGCTGACTCACTACGTCAGCCCGCGCGAGGTGCAGACCTATCTGGGCATCCTCAAGAACACCAACAGCGCCACCAAGACGCTGGACGACCTGGGCACAGTCAACCTGCTGCAAAACCTGCGTCGCAAGCTGAGCCTGATCACCAACGGCGAAAGCGCGTTCCAGACCTTTGTCGGCGTCGGCGCTGCGGCCACTCTGGTATCAGGAATCGTTGGCATCACCCTCTTTTCCATCGGGTCCGCGCTGGATAACAACGCGCTCAAGCTGGCTGGCGCGGTTTTCTTAGGGCTGGCCGCGGCCGTGGCCACCATCGTTGCGCCCCTCTTGACGCTGCGAACCTACATCCAGGAGGTGGCTGTGGCGACGCAGGTCTCGCAGGGTGCGGCCGCGGGCAAGGTGCTGGGCGCCAGCTCCGAGATCGTCGGCCTGACCAAGGTGGCGGCCATCGTTGGCCTGGTGATCGGCATTGCGATTCCCTGGGGCATTTTCATCTACCAGGCGCTGTCGGGCGACGTGGAGGTCGGTTCGATCGCCTTCAACACGGCCATGGCCTTTGCCATTGCCAGCACGGTGGTGGCCATCGTCATGTTTGCGCTGTCGCTGACCGTGGTGGGTTTCATTTTGACGGCTGTGCTGGGCTTTGTGGACCTGCTGCTGACGGGGCTGTGCCAGGCCGGCGTGCCCGGCGCGTGTTTCAGCATCATCGGCGCAGTGACTGGCGCGCTGGCCCGGCTGATCTACAGCAGCGGCGCGGCCATCGACTTCGACCACAAGGACGCCAACGGCCATCAGGACCTGGTCAAGCTGGGCGCGCTGGCGCTGAGCCTTTCCAATCCCAACGTGGGCTTCGTGCATGGCAACCGGGTCAGCTTTGCCGCGCCCGTGCGCACCACCCTCTACAACGAGGTTCCAGGGGGCGGCGAGATCGTCAAGTACGATCACTTCTTCTCGGCCAACAACCTGCGCTCCGCCGCGGTGGGCTACAGGTTGGACGCGGCCGGCGCCAGCGCGCCCGCGCCGGCGCGCGCTTCGATGGCCGCCGCCTGGCAGGGGGTGCAGTCCTTCCGCAGCAAACGCTACCGCATCTGGTACGGTCCCTGGCCCGACAGCAACACCATCAACTTCCACACCGGCTACGCCGAGCAGACCGTCGCCAGCCCCTGGTTCACCCTGGCCAAGGGACTGGACCAGCAGGTTCCGCTCTGGTTCTACATGGGCTACGCCATGCCGGGCTACGAGTGCTGGGTCGGCGTCTGTTCGGATATCACCCTGCGCGGCAACACCAGCAGCTTCCTGGGCGATAGCCTTTACCTGGATGTTTTCCCGGCGACGCTGGATGAGTTCGTCAGCCTGGCCTGGGACAGCCGCTTTGGCGTGCAGATGGACCACGACGGCGACGGGCTGCTGGCCGCGGCCCTGGGCGGGCTGGATCCTGACGACACAACTGCCGACGCCGACGGCGATGGGCTCTCCGACGCGGCGGAGATCCGCCTGGGCAGCAATCCTGCCGCGGTGGACAGCGACGGCGACGGCCTCAGCGACTACCTGGAGGCGCTGCTGGGCACGGACCCCACCCGGGCGGACACCGATGGCGACGGCCTGAGCGACGCGGTGGAGGTCAACGGCTGGCAGTTCACCTACGGCGCCGGGCTGACCACCCTGGTCACCACCGACCCGCGCCTGCGCGACAGCGACGGCGACGGTCTGGACGACTATGCCGAGAAGAATCTGGGCGCCAACCCGCGCGCGGCCACCCCCAACCCGGCCAGCCTCGCCCTTTCCCTCAGCGACGCCGACCGGGTGGTCACCTACGGCAGCTCGCTGGTCTACACCGCCACGCTGACCAATGCCAGCCAGCCGGGCATTCCCGACGCGGCGGCCAACCTGACCCTCTCCGGCAGCTTCGCCAGCACCTTCCCGGCCGAGCTGGGCGGGGCAGTGGCGACCTCGCCGGTGTTGCTGGATCGCGGCAGCCACCAGACGCGGGTGATCCCCTTCGTCGTGCCCAACGGCAGCGCCTCGCGCAGCACGGCCATCAGCAGCCGCGCCGACGGCTCCCTGCTGGCCGTCTACCCGGCCGCGCCGCCGGTCAACATCGGCGGCTTCGACCAGAGCAAGGGGCTCAGCCTCACCATCGACGACGACCGGCCCACCTCCAGCCTGACGACGCAGTTCGCGCCGGCCGGCCGCACCGTGATGCTGGGCGGCCTGGCCAGCGATCCCACCTCCTCCATCGCCGCGGTGGAGGTGCGCATCGATGGCGGTCCCTGGCAGGAGGCGCAGCCGGTGGGCGTGCTGCCGCGCGGCAATGCCCGCTACGCCTGGGCGCTGCCCTGGCAGACGCCGGCCAGCGAGGGCGCGCACACCATCGAAATCCGCGCCGCCGACGCGGTGGGGCATACGCAGGCAACGCCCACCACAGCAACGCTCTACATCGATGCGCAGGCGCCGACGGTGACGGCCGCCATCCCCACCGGCATCGCCGCGGCGGTCAAGGGGGCCGACCAGCGCTGGATCATTCACCTCAGCGGGACGGCTACCGACCCCGGCAGCGGGCCGGCCGTCAGCGGGGTGGCGCGGGTGCAGGTGTTCATCACCCCCGACGGCGCCGGCTGGCAGGAGGCGCAGCTCACCCCGGCCGGCGGCAACCAGGTCAACTGGACCATCGACTACCTTCTGCCCGATCTGGGACAGCGCTATCCCACCGGCCTCTACCAGGTGCAGGTGCGCGCCCAGGACCAGGCAGGCAACGAGACCCCGGCCGCGGCCTATGCCGCCGGCGCGGTGCAGTTGGACAGCACCCCGCCCAGCGTCAGCCTGGACGTGGACGCGATCCCCTCCAACGCGCCGCCGGGCGACGTGCCCGCGGCCAATCGCATCGTCGAACCCATCGCCATCGGCGGCCTGATCACCGAGACCGGCGCGATCCAGGCTGGCATCGCCGGGGCGGAGATCTCCTACACCCCGGACATGGTGACCGCGGTCTACCCCGACGCGCGACTGCTGCTCTATCTGGACGACCTGCCCGGCTCGCAGTTCTTCCGCGACGATTCGGGCCAGAACCGGGAGACGCTCTGCACCACCATCTCCTGCCCGGAGGCGGGCGTTGTGGGGCGCTTTGGCCGGGCTCTGCGCTTCGACGGCGCGGCCGCCGGCGGGCAGCAGGTGCGCGCCAACTCGGTGACCATCGACGCCGGGGCCTATACGCTGGTCCAGTGGTTCAAAGCTGACTGCGCCAACTGCGGCATCTCCAGCGTGCGCACGCTGATCGGCGGCTCCTTCTACACCGACCGCCAGCTTTACCTCAGCGGCGGCAACCTTTGTGTGGATGTGGTTGACGGCAGCCGGGAGACCATCTGCTCGGCCGATGTCAACTACGGCGACAGCCAGTGGCGCTTGGCAGCGCATGTGGTGGGCGCGGGGGGCCAGCGGCTCTACATCGACGGCAAACTGGCGGCCAGCGGCCTCAAGACCACCTCCAGCTACGTGGGGGACAGCAGCCTGTTGTTGGGCGAGGCGGCCCAGGCCACAGCGACGCGCTTCACCGGCCTGCTGGACGAGGTGAAGCTCTTCCCTGCGGCCCTGAGCGCCGGCCAGGTGGCAGGTCTCTACAGTTCGTGGAATCCGGTGCAGGTGGCCGCCAGCGGCCCCGGCGTGCTGACCTCGACCTGGAGCACGCAGGCGCCGGCAGGGCTGGAGGGCAACTACCAGATCGACCTGACGGGCAGCGACGTGCTGGCCAACCGCAACGGCGAGCGCATCAGTTGGAACCAGTGGCGCGGCGAGATCGACACCACGCCGCCGCGGCTGGCGCTGACAGTGCGCTTCACCGGCGCCGACAGCACCGCGCGCACGGTCTACACCGGCTACGCCGAGGACCTGAACCTGAGCGAGGCGAACTTGCAGTTCCCCTGCGCCGATCCCACCATCAGCCGCACCTACAACACCCTGACGCGGCCGGGCGAGCCGCAGCGCCTCAACCGCATCGACCTGACGTGCAGCAATCCGGGCATCGACCTGTCCACCCCCTTCATGCGCGCCTGCGACGTCTATGGCCATTGCGCGGCCCGGCGCGCGCCCACCTATCGGCTCTACGCGGCCACGGCCAACGGCATCGTGCGCGCCAACCCCACCGACGGCTCCGGCGTGGAGGTGCTGGTTCCGGCCGCGGCCAGCAGCCCAACGGGCGAGCTGGCGCTGGATGAGCCGCGCGGCCGGATCTACTGGCTTTCCGGCGCGACCATCCGCCGCGCCAATCTGGACGGCAGCGGGGTGCAGACGGTGCTCAGCGGCCTGAACAGCCCGGCCAGCCTGGCGATCAACAGCAGCGCCGGCAAGCTCTATTGGCAGGAGCCGGACCGCATCCGCCGCGCTAACCTGGACGGATCGGGTGTGGAGACGGTGGTCGCGCCAGGTCCCGACCGTCCGTTGACCAGTATGGCCCTCGATCCGGCGCGCGGCAAGCTGTATTGGGCCACGGCCAGCGCGCCGCCTATCTACTATCAGACCATCTGGTGGCGCGCGGACCTGGACGGCCAGAACGCGGGCGCGGTCACCTTCTGGTACGACGGCGCGCAGGCGGGTTATAACTCGCAGTGCTGGCCCACCACCATCCGCGACCTGTTCGTCGATCCCGCCAGCGGCAAGCTCTACTGGATCGTCTGGAACCCCACCTGCTGGGTCGGCTACGGATGGCCCAGCTACATCCATATCTTCGCCTGGGACCCCAACAGCGGCGCCAGCCAGTGGACCTACCGCGGCCAGGTCAACTCCTACGCAGCCACGCCCAATCTGCTGGCTGTGGCGGCTGACCCGCGCGGCTCGGTTTACATTTCTACCGACGCCAGCCTGCTCTATCCCAGCCAGCCGCCTGGCCTCCGGCGGGTCAACGGCGCCACCATTCTGCCGGGCACGGTCTACGGCACAGTCTTTACCCTGGTGGACAGCGCGCCCATCGACACCCCCGACCTGGCGGTCAGCAAGCGGGCTGGCGCGCCGATCTTCCTGCCGGAAAGCTCCATCGCCTATTCGCTGACCATCGAAAACACCGGCGCGGGCATGGCCAGCAGCGTGGTGGTGACCGACGCGCTGCCCAGCGGCGTTACCCTCTCCTCCGTGACCACCAACCGCGGCGACCCCTGCGCGCTGCAACCGGGCAACCGAGTCGACTGCGATCTGGACCAGGTGGCGGTGGGCGAGACGGTGGTGGTGCAGATCGACGTCCAGGCCAACCCCGGCGTGCTGGGGCTGATCGAGAACCGGGCCGGCGTGCGGGGCGGCCAGGAGGACCAGAACCCGCTCAACAACAACACCTTCAACCAGGTCAACGGTGTGACGCCGACGCCCACTCACACGCCGACGCCCACGCCGACGCCCACAGTTACGCCGACGGCAACCCGCACCCCCACGCCGACGCCGACCCACACGGCCACGCCGACCTTCACCCCTACCCGCCTGCCGGCCACGCCGACGCCGGTGGGGCATGGCAAATATGTCTATTGGAGCGATTCCTTCCGCGCACTGCAGGTGGTGGACGTGAGCGGCGCCGATCCGCGCGTGATCTACAGTTCCTACGACCCCTATTCGGGCGAGGGCGTCCGGCCGCGCGCGATCCAGATCGACCCGGTGGCCCACAAGGTCTACTGGCTGGAATACAGCCGGCGGCGTATCATGCGCGCCAACCTGGACGGCAGCGGCGTCGAGCCCTTCGCCTTCACCATGGCTGAAACCCAGGGGCTGGCGCTGGACCCGGTGGGACGCAAGGTCTATTTCGGTGTTCACTACTACAACAGTCCTTGGGTGATCCAGGCCTGGGATATCGACGGCCCCAACCGGGAAACCGTCCTCACGAACATCGACTTCATCAACACCTCTGGTCTGGCCATCGATGGCGAGTACGGCACGCTCTACTGGAGCGAAGTTAAGACTATCCATCGCGCCAAGCTTGACGGCAGCGGCCGCCAGTTGATCTACACCGGCGCCGCGTCCTCCTCCATCGACGGCATCTTCGTGGATGGCCCCACCAACAAGATCTACTGGTCGGAAGGCGCGCAGATCAAACGCGCCGATCTGGACGGTCAGAACGTGGAGACCATCGCCACGGCCGCCGAGCGCGCCTCTGGCCTGGCGGTGGATGTGGCCGGGGGCCGCGTCTACTGGACAGCCAATCAGACCGGCGTGCGCCAGGCCGACCTGCCGCCGGCCGGCTCCAACGTCCAACTGCTGGCTGCGGACAGCATCTGGGTCGGCGCGGACGCGGCTGTGGCCTATCTGACGCCCACCCCGACGCCCACCAACACATCGACCAGCACGCCCACCAACACGCCGACCCACACGGCCACGGCGACGGCCACGGCGACAGCCACGCCGACGGCCACCAACACGGCCACGGCCACCAACACACCCACGCCAACCGACACGCCGACGCCGACCAACACGCCCACGGCCACGGCAACGCGCGTTCCGGCCACCCCCACGCCGGACGCCCGCGCCAAGCTGATCTACTGGTCCGACGGCTTCCTCTTCGTCAAGTCAGCTTACGAGGACGGCAGCGACGTGCGCCACCGTTACAGCGATCCCTGGGCCGACCCGGCCGGCGTCGCCGTCAATCCGCTGACCGACCAGATCTACTGGGTCGAGGCCTACTACAACCGCAGCTACGGCCGGCTGATGCGCATGAACCTGGATGGATCTGACGTTACGGTGCTGCGCAACGACCTGTTCAACCCCGCCGACCTGGTGGTGGATGCGGTCAACGGCCAGCTCTACTGGTTCGATTCCTTCTGGAACGGCGCCTGGTGGGGCGGCTCGGTGCGCCGCGCCAACCTGGACGGCTCCGACCCCGTGACCTTGCTGCCCAATCTGAGCAGCAACCTGGGCGCGCTGGCGCTGGACCCGGAGCGGGGCAAGCTCTACTACAGCGAGGGGGGCGCGATCCGTCGCGTCAACCTGGACGGCAGCGACCGCGAGGATCTGGTGACCGGCCTGGGCGACGCCATTCTCGGCCTGGAGCTGGACCCCTATGCCGAGAAGGTTTACTGGAGCCAGCGCACGGCGCGGGTGATCCGCCGCGCCGACCTGGATGGCCAGAACATGCAGACGCTGGTCAGCCGCAGCGCGGATATCTCCGGCTTGCACGTGGACGTGGCCGGCGGCAAGATGGTCTGGACCGAGTTCGGCTCCAGCGTCTTCAGCGCCAACCTGGACGGCAGCAACATCGAGACCTTCGCGACCGACTACACCGTTCTCAACAGCCATCCGGCGCTGGTCTACGGGCCGCTCCCCACGGCGACCCCCACCGCGACCGACACGCCGACGCTCACGCCGACGCCTACCGACACGCCGACGGCCACCCCCACCTTCACGGCTACCCCCACGGCCACGCCCACGGCCACAGCGACCAACACGCCGACCCGCAGCGACCCCACCGCCACACCCTCGGGCGGCGTCTATCACAAGAGTCTCTTCTGGTCGCGCGCCGGCACAGGCCAGATCATGGCCGCCCGGCTGCTGGGGGCCTTCCCCTGGCTGGATCCGGCCGCCGGTGCGCAGCTTGCCGACGCCTTCAACAACAGTCAGGCCGGCGGCGTGGCTGTCGATTCGGCCAATCAGCGCATCTACTGGGCGGAACGCAACAACGGACGCATCATGCGCGCCGATCTGGACGGCTCGAATCAGACGCTGGTGGTTGGCAGCCTGGACCTGCCCGGCGCGCTGGCCTTCGATTCGATGACCAACACCCTGTTCTGGAAGGCTGGCATTTTCATCCAGAGCTATGACCTGGACACCGCGACCCTGACCACCCTCCCCTACTACGGCGACGGCAGCGGCGGCTTGGCGGTGGATGCCGAACGCGGGCAGCTCTACTGGGGCGCCAACAACACCATCTACCGGGGCAGCGTCCCCTCGCCGAGCGCGGCGCAGGCTGTACTCACCGTGGCAGCCGGCTTGGTCAATGGCATCTACATCGATGGCCCCAATGAATGGATCTACTGGACGGAGAGCGGCTCGCACGACATCAGGCGCGCCGATCTGAACGGCCTGAACCAGAATGTGGTGACCATCTCCAGCGGCGCGCCGCCCAGCTTCATCTGCACCGATCCCGGCCAGCCCTTCGCGCTGACGGTGGACACGGCCGGCGGCAAGGTCTACTGGCTGCAGGCCTGCGGCCTCTGGCAGGCTGATCTGGCCCCCGGCTCGCCGTCGGAGAACATCGCCGGCGTCGGCGGCGGCGGCCCCATCGGCAGCGGCGTGGGGTTGGTTCTGGGCTACCCGCTCATTCCGCCGACGCCGACCCCCACCCACACGCCCACCGAGACGGCGACCCCCACGGTGACGCCGACGCCCACCGCCACGGCCACCCCCACGGTGACGCCGACGCCCACCGTCACCAATACCCCCATCGTCGGCCCGCTGGTGGTCAACACCAACGCTGACCACGACGACGGCGTCTGCGACGGCAGCGACTGCACCCTGCGCGAGGCCATCGGCGCGGCCAATGGCGGCCCTGGCCTGGACACGGTTGTCTTTGCGCCTGCCGTGACCGGGAGCATCACCCTGCTGCTGGGCCAGCTCGACATCACCGACGCTCTGGACATTGTCGGCCCCGGCGCGTCGGCGCTGACGATCCATGGCAACAACGCCAGCCGGGTCTTCCAGGTCGCCTACGATGTGCCCGTGCAGATCGGCGGGTTGACGGTGGCCGGCGGACTGGCCAGCGAGACCAGCGGCGCGGGCATCCTCAGTGAGGGCGCCCTGACCCTGCGCGATCTGACGGTGCGGGACAACACGCTGCAACTGTCGAACTCCTACTACGACGGCGGCGCGGGCATCGCCGCCTGGTCGGGAACGCTGATCCTGGAGCATGTCACGGTCAGCCACAACACCATCGCGGTCCAGCCTGCGGCGCGCGGCCTGGGTGCGGGCGTCTACGGCAGCGGCGCGGTGAACCTTCAGATCAGCGGCTCGGCTATCTTCTCCAACACCATCACCGGCGGCGGCGGTAACGAAGGCGGCGGGCTGCGCGCCTGGCAAAACAGCCTCACGCTGGAGAACAGTTCCATCTACAGCAACACCGTCGAGAACGGCGCTGGCGGCGGCGTGTACGTTTTCTCCTACGCCAACCGGCCGGTCTCCATCGCCAACAGCGTGATCTACGGCAACTCGGCCGGGTATGATGGCGGCGGGCTGGTGGTCAGCGGCGGCGGCGAGAGCGAGCTGCCCATATTCATCGACAATGTAACCTTGTCGGGCAACACGGCAGGCGACAACGGCGGCGGCCTCTTCGTGCAGTCGGGCGAGACGACGATCAACAACCTGACCATCACCGGCAACACGGCCGACGGCAATGACGACGACTACGGCGCCGGCGGCGGCTTCTTCGCCTACTCGGGCCAGACGACGCTGCGAAACAGCCTGGTCGCCGATAACTTGGACCTGTCGGACGCCGCGCCGGACTGCGCCCGGTTCGACGAGTTCGTTCCAGTCATCTCTGGCGGCTACAACCTGATCAGCCGGGCCGACGGCTGCGACTGGAACGCCGCGACCGGCGACCAGGTGGGCAGCATCGCCGCACCCATCGATCCGCTGCTGGGCCTGCTGAGCGACAACGGCGGCGACACGCTGACCCACGCCCTGCTGCTGGGCAGCCCGGCCATCGACGCGGGCAACCCGGCCGCGCCGGGCAGCGGCGGCGATGCCTGCCAGGCAGTCGATCAACGGGGCCTCGCCCGCCCGCTGGATGGCGACGGCAACGGTTCGGCCCTCTGCGACAGCGGCGCCTTCGAGCATCCGCAGGTGGCCACGCCGACCCCTCCGCCGGCGCCGACCGACACGCCCACGGCCACGGCTACCCCCACCGAGACGGCGACGTCCACCTTCACCCCCACCAACACCTGGACGCCGACCCCCACTGTGACGCCCACGGCTTCACCCAGCGCTACGCCGACGGCAACGCCCACCGCGACCGACACGCCCACGCCGACCCCCACCCCTGGCGACACGCCGACGCCGACGCCCACCGCCTCGCCGACGCCCACGGCCACGCTGTTGCCGCCGGCTGTCATCGGCGACCGGGCCTGGCATGACCTGAACGCGGATGGCATTCAGGACGCGGGCGAGCCGGGGCTGGCCGGCGTCGCGGTGCTGCTCTTCACGGCCGACGGCGCGCTGGCCGGCAGCGCGCTGACCGACGCCAACGGCGCTTACACCTTCAGCGTGCAGCCCGGCGACTATCTGCTGAACTTCGGCGCGCCGCCCGGCTACCTCTTCAGCCCCCAGAATCAGGGCGGCGATCCGGAGCTGGACAGCGACCCTGACGCCGGCAGCGGCGTGACGGCGCTTGTCACCCTGGGCGCGGGCCAGACCGACCTGAGCTGGGATGCGGGGTTCACCCTGGCGCCCACGCCGACCCCTACCGCTACCGCTTTTCCCACGCCTACCGCCACGGCGACGCAGACCGCCACCCCCACGGCCACGCCCCTCAGCGGCGCCACCGCCACGCCGACGGCCACGGCCACGGCCACGCCAACCGCCACGGAGACCGCGACCGCCACGCCGACGGCCAGCGCCACCGCGACGGCTACGCCGACGGCCACGCCGCTGCCGGCCATCATCGGCGACCGCGTCTGGGAAGACCTCAACGCCAACGGCATCCAGGATGCCGGCGAGCTGGGCATGGCGGCGGTCATGGTGGCGCTGCTGGACAGCGCAGGACAGGACGTGGCGCTGACGGTGACTGACGCCCTGGGCTTCTATAGCTTCAGCGCACCGCCCGGCATCTACCGCGTTGGCTTCGTCACGCCCGACGGCTACATCTTCAGCCCGCCCAACCAGGGGAGCGACCCGCTGCTGGACAGCGACGCCGACCCGGCCACCGGTCTGAGCGCGCTTTTCACCGTCGCGGCTGGGCAGGAGGATCTGAGCTGGGACGCTGGCCTCGTCACGCAGCCGACCCCCACCCCCACGGCCACCGCCAGCCCCACGGCCACGCCTACCGCCACGCCCACGGCGACCCCTGAGCCGGCGGCGCAGGTGGGCGGCATGGTCTGGGACGACCTCAACGACGACGGCGTGCGCCAGGACCACGAGCCGGGCCTGGGCCTGCTGGCGATCACCCTCTACGACGGGCTGGGCGCTGAAATCACCTCGACTCTGACCATCAGCCCCACCGGCCTCTACACCCTCACCGCGGCGCCAGGGAGCTATGCGCTGGGCTTCGACCTGGTTCCCGGCTTCCTCTTCAGCCTACAGAACCAGGGCGACAACGCTGAGCTGGACAGCGACGCCGACCCGATCAGCGGCCGCACGGTCGCTTTCGCCCTGTTGGGCGGGCAGGTGGATCGCAGTTGGTCGGCAGGAATGCGGCCCGACTTTGCTGCGCCGCCCAGTGCGCCGCCGGGCACTCCCATCGACTTCACCCCGTCGCTGGTGGATTCGCTGATTCTGACCCCCACCAACGGCGCGCTGCTCCCCACCCTGGACGCGGTCACTGTGCAGGGCGCGGCCAGCGCCAGCGACTTCCTCAAACAGGTGACGGTGACTGTGAACGGCGCGCCGGCGCAGCTCTTCAACTGGCCCGACGGCGCGACCAGCGACGCCGCCTGGATCTGGCAGTGGACGCCGCCGGCCGCGGGCGTCTATGTGCTGGACGCGTTGGCCGAGGCCTGGGACGGCAGCATCCAGAGCGACAGCGCGCCCATCACGCTGACCGTCAGCACGGCGCCGCCGGCCATTGCCATCGACGCCGCAATCTTCAACGAGGCTGACGAGATCGCCGCCAACCAGGTGCGGCTGGAAGGGCCGGCCAGCGCAGCCTCGACCGCCGCGGTGGCGGTGGAGACCGACAGCGGGGCCGGCTTTGTCCCGGCGCTCTTCGACGGCAGCCGCTGGAGCCTCGACTGGCTGCCGCAGAACGGCGCCGACGGTCAGAGCTACACCGTCACCGCCCGCATCACCGACGCGGCCGGTCAGATAGCCACCGACATCCAGGTCGTCACGGTGGACCTGATTCCGCCGTCGCCCTTCACCCCAACTCTGAGCGTGCTGGTGGGCGGCGGCCCGGCGACCCCCATCGTCCCCGGCCAGACCATCAGCGCCACCAACCCGACGCTGGCGGTGGCGTGGAGCGAGAGCTTCGACGGCGCCGGCCTGGACGAGTACCTGGTGAGCTGGACTCACACCATCACCCCCAACCTGGGCGCGGCGGTCAGCGTGCCGCCGGCCGGGCCGCGACGCCATGAGTTCCTCCCCGACGAGGCGCAGATCTACTACGCGCACGTGGTCGCGCGCGATGTCAACGGCAATCAACGCCTGGCCACCGTCGGCCCGGTCTATGTGGATGCGCCCACCACCCCCGATCTGATCGACGATCTGGGCTACCGCGCCTGGATGGCCAGCGGCGCTTCGCTGATCTCGGTCGACGCCGAGCTGCGCCTCAACGACTCGGCCGCGGCGCTCCAAACGCTGCACACCTCGTGGAACGGCGACGCGCTGCGCCTGGTCTGGTCGGGCGCGAGCTGGGCGCTGAACGGCGACCTGTTCATCTATCTGGACACGGCCGCCGGCGGGGCCGCGGGGCTGTACGATCCCTTTGCAGCCGGCGGCGCCATTGCCTTCCCGGCCGGCTTTGCTCCCGACTACCTGATCTGGGTGCAGGATGACACGCTGGCCACGCTGCTGGAATGGAACGGCAGCGCCTGGACCGCGCCGCAGAACCTGCCCGCGCCGAATTTCCGGCGCGATGCACTGCAGACCGACCTGCTGCTGCCCTTTGCCCGCCTGAATCTGACGCCGGCCTCCTCGCTGAAGCTGTTGGCTGTGGCGACGGAGGAGGGTGCATTGAGCCTGTGGGCCGCGGCGCCCAACAAGAACCCGCTCAACAGTCCACGCGTGATCAGTCCGGTGGCTCAGGGCCGCGATCTGCGCACTTTCCGCCTGACCCAGTTTGTCGCCTTCCCCTCGCTGGGCGCGGGCGTTCTGCCCAACGGCCAGCGCGCCGCGGCCAGCGACCTGCACTTCGACATCGTCAGCGCGCCGGGCGGCTACGGCGCCGGCTATCTGGCCGATGATCTGCTGGATCTGCTGACCCCCGGCGCGTCGCTGGACGCAGACCTGGATGGCCAGCCAGATCAGCCGCTGCCGGCGGCGGGCAATCCGCTGCCGGTGGGCGACGGGGAGGCGGTCAGCTACACCGTGCGCTATGCCAACAGCGGCAGCGCGACCGCCAAGGATGTGCAACTGACGGTCTCGACGCGCGGCGCGCTGCGACTGACCGACGGCAGCAGCTCGCGCATCATTCAGTTGGGCGATGTGGCGGCCGGCGTCACGGTTACGGTGCAGGTCGACGCGCTGGTCAATGTCAGTCTCAACGGACAGTCGGCCGAGCTGAACGTGGCGGTGGCCGATGGGTTGCACGGACGCGACTTCGACTGGCTGTGGGTGCTGCACCCGGTGGACAGCCAACCCCCCATCGATGTGGTCATCGACGCGCCCACCGACTACGCCCGGCCAGGGGTGAACTTCATCCTGGGCCGCGTGGCCGATGCCTCGGGCGCCACGGAGATCGAGATCGAGATCACCGCGCTGCCGACGCAGGCGACCACCACCCTGACCTGCCTCGATCCCACGCCGGAGGATGGCGCGTGGACCTGTCTGTGGGAGCCGGGCGACCTGGCTGGGCTGACCGGCTTCGATCTGCGGGCGCGGGCCAGCGACCGCCACGGCAACACCAGCGCCTGGAGCCCGGTGCATTCCCTGCTGGTGGATACCACGTCGCCCACCGTCACCCTGGACCCACTGGTGGATGGCTACCTGGCCGATGGATATATCAACGCGGCCGAACGGCTGTGGAATGGACAGGCCCACGACGATCAGCGGGTGGATCAGGTCGCGGTCTGCCTGGGCGCAGGCTATGCCACCGGCTGCGGCCGGGCCAGCACGTCGCTGCCCGCGGCGACGGTGGATTGGCAACATGACTTCAGCGCGCTGCTGACGGGCGACGGCGTCACGGAAACGGTGTCGCTGCACGGCTTCGACGGCGCGGGCAACCGCTCGCTGAATCCGCTGACCCGCACCTTTATCGTGGACACGGTTCCCCCGGCCCTCACCGCGGACCAGCCGCTGGGTGAAAGCCAGCCGGCCGCGCCCGACCAGACGCCGCAGTTCAGCGGAACGGTCAGCGACGGCGGCGGCGTGGCGCGCATGGATGGGCTGGTCGAGCTGCCCGATGGGACGGTGCGGGTCGAGCCGGTTTCCTTCGCCGGCGGCCTGTGGCGCTTTGTCCCCACGCTGGATCAACTGGGCGACTATGTGATTCGCGTCACCGCTGTGGACCGGGCTGGCAACGTCGCCTCGATCGGCGACTTCCGGCTGACCGTGACTAATCGGCCGCCGCAGGCGCTGCCCGACGGCTACGCGACTCTGGCTAACCAGGTGTTGGCGATAGCGGCGCCGGGCGTTCTGGCCAACGACAGCGACCTGGACGGCGACGGGCTGAGCGTTGTCGCCTTCGATCATCCCAGCACGCTGGGGGCGGGCGTGGTCATCGCCCCAGACGGCGGGCTGAGCTATGATCCTACCCTCTCGGCGGTGCTGGCGACGCTGCCGGTGAACCACAGCCTGGTGGACACTTTCGGCTACACCGTGCAGGATGACTTCGGCAACACGGCCAATACGCTGGTCAGCGTGGTGGTGAGCGGGGTTGTTCCACCGGCGGCCTGCGCGTTTGCGGATGTGAACGAGGATCAGCAGGTGGATATCGTCGATATCGGCCTGGTGACGGCCCGTTGGGGTCTGGTCGCGGGCGATCCGGGCTGGGATCCCCGCTATGACGTGGTGATCAACGGCGTGATCGACGTGGCCGATCTGACAGCGGTGGCCGGATGTTGGGGGGCAGTGTGGGACGCGGAGGAATCCTGATGGACGCAGATCGGAGGGGGAGGGGTGGGGATCGGAGGGGTGGGGACGCGGATGAACGCGGAGGGACGCGGATCGGAGGGGTGGGGACGCGGATGAGCGCGGAGGGGTGCGGATCGGAGCGGGAGCGGGTGTTACCAGTCCTCTGACACGTAGGGTCGCAGCGGGATGACGCTGGGAATGGCGCGGAAGGCGCAGTTGGGGCGGATGCCCACGTCAGGATAGAGACAGATCAGGCTGTTGCCGTTGTCGAAGCGCACCAGGATGGCCGAGTGGGCGCTGTAGTTGTTGGATGGCCGCAGATCGATGAAACGATCCAGGTCGGTCTCGGTCCATTGCAGCGTGTAGCCGCTGCTGGCGTCGGTCAAATAGTCGCCGCTGCGCAGGGCTTGCAGCTCAACCGGCAGGGCGTCGAAGCTTTCGGCGGCCAGACCGGCCTGCAAGGTATCGTCCATGCGCACCAGCAACGCGCGCGCCTTGGCGTTGAAAAGCGAAAAGGCCGCGATCACAGCCACCAACGCCAGCAGGATCAACGGCCCGCGCCAACGCTGATCGCGGGCGGTGGGGTGGCGGCGCAGATCCACCAGGCCGTTGATGGCCCAGCGCAACGCTGCCATGGCCGGCGCCATCAACAGCGCGGCCGGTATGCCCAGCACCACGGCAATGACGACCAGCCGTCCCAGTCTCTCGTCGATGCCAGCCAGGCCGCGGGCCACTGTCACGGTGATGCTGGCCAGGCTGGCCAGCGTCACGCCGATGGCGGTGCTGTAGGGCCAGGCGCAGATCAGCCCCAGCAGCCCGCCCCACAGCGCCCCCAGCGCGATGTTGCCCCAGAAGCCCAGCGGCGGCTGGTAGAGAGGCACGCCCGGCAGAAAAATCAGGTTGATCCCCTGGGAGATCAGGAGATAGACCAGGCCCAGGAGGGCGCCCAGACCAGTCCCCATCAGACGGCGATAACGATCGACCTCGACGGCGTCTTCTTTGATGGCGACAGGAATACGGTGCATAGTTTGGTTGGGCTAGAGCAAGCGCTGGTGGCCAGAGGCCGCATCCAAGCTGCTCAGCCGGCGGAAGCTGAACGGGTTGGTCTCGTCGCTGACGGCGCCAGTGACCAGATCGGCCAGCAGACGGCCGCCGCCGGGCGCGGCCATGATGCCATGGCCGCTGTAGCCGGTGTTGAAGTGCAGCCCGGCGATCTGCGGGTGCGGCCCGATGATCGGCTTGTCATCGGGGGTGATGGTGTACTGGCCGGCCTGCACGAAGACCTGATCGCGGCGCAGCGTTTCGGCCACATCCAGCCAAAAGGGGCAGAGGCGGTAGGCCCCTTCCAGCACCTGGTGGACGAAGTGCGGGTTGACCGGCACCTCGTCCAACGGCTCGCCGGGCGGCTCGTGCGCCTGCGCCCAGGCCAGCGCTGCCCCCGGTTTCTCCGGCCGCCAGTGCGCCCCGCTCTCCTGGTCGATCACCATCGGCGCATCCTGGGGGATCAGCGGGTGTTGGCCGATGGTGACCCGATGGCGGCGCACGATGCGCAGCGGCAGCTCGACCCCGGCTAGGCTGGCCACACGGCCAGAATAAGGCCCGGCCGCGATGATCACCTGCGGCGCAGCCAACGGGCCGCGGTCGGTCTCCACGCCATGCACGCGGCCAGCCTCGATCATCAGGCCAGACACTGTGGTGTTCAGCCGCAGCGCCGCGCCTGAGGCGCGGGCAAAGCCGAAGCAGGCCTCGTGGGCCGACAGCCAGCCGTCCCCCTGGCGAAAAGCGCCGGCTGTGATCTCCTCGGCCGCGGCGTAGGGGAAGCGACGCCGCACCTGGTCGCCGCTGAGCAGCTCCACATCGGTCAAACCGAGGCTGTGCTGCAGCGCGACGCGCGCCCCGAAGCGTTGCAGCCCATCCGCCTCGGTGGTCAGGAAGAGATAGCCCTGCTGATGGACGCCGATATCGTAGCCCTCCAGGCCAGTGCGGGCCGCGAAGTCCTGGTAGAAGGCGATGCTCTCCCGCATCATGGCCACGTTCTCCGGCTCCACGAACTGGGCGCGCATGGCCTCCATGGAGCGTGAGGTGGTCAGCCGCGCCAGCGCGGGCAGACGCTCGACGATCACGCAGCGCAGGCCCGCCCGGGCCAGGAAAAAGGCCGAGGCCGCGCCGTTGATGCCGCCGCCGATGATGATCGCGTCGAAGGATGGAGTCATGGTGCGGGGATCCTACACAACGGGCAGAGGGTGACAGGACGCCCGGCAGGGTGCGCCAGAGTTGTCGATTCTCCGAAGAATCGACAACTCTGGCCCCTGGCAGACGCCCCCTTACTCTTCGGGGATGATCTGGAAGCTGGTGGTGATCTCGGCAGTTGGCCGGACGGTGGCGGCTACCGAGCAGTACTTGGACTCTGACAGGTGAATGGCGTCGCCCACGTTCTTGTCGGTCAGCCCGCGGCCGCGCACGATGTATTCCAGGTGGATCTGGCGGTAGGGCCAGGGGGGATCGGCCTCCTGTTCGGCTGTGACCTTCACCTCCAGCCCGGTCAGCGTGGCCTTCTTCTTCTCCAGAATGCCGACCACGTCGTAAGCTGAGCAGCCAGCCAGGCCCAGCAGCAACATCTCCGAGGGGGAGACGCCGATGGCATTCTCTTCATCCTGCCCCGACATCACCACCGAGCGCTTCGATCCACCGATGCCGACGAACTGCTTCTTCTGTAGCCAGGTGACGTTGACGTGTTTCGTCATGGTCCTTCCTTATTCCTCGTCCACCAGTTCCCGCTTCAGAATCTTGCCGGTCGCGGTCATGGGCAGGGCGGTGCGGAACTCGATGTAGCGGGGATATTTGTAGGAGGCCAGGCCGACCTTGGCGAACTCCATCATCTCATCCACCGTCGCGGCCTGGTTGGGCTTGAGCACGATGTAAGCCTTGATCTCCTCGCCCAGCTTGGCATCGGGCACTCCCTTGACAGCCACCAACGACACCTTGGGATGGGTCATGAAGTACTCCTCCAGCTCGCGCGGGTAGACGTTGAAGCCGCCGCGGATGATCATCTCCTTCAGCCGATCCACGATGTAGAAGTAGCCCTCTTCGTCGGTCTTGCCCATGTCGCCGCTGTGGAACCAGTCGTGGCGGATCACCTCGGCCGTGGCCTCTGGCTTCTTGTAGTAGCCCTTCATCAGTTGATGGCCGCGGATCACCACCTCGCCCACCTCGCCAGCCGGCAGCGGCGTGTGACTGTCGTCCATGGGATCGACGACGCGCATGTCGGTCAGCCAGATGGGCTGGCCAATGGAGCCGGCCTTGCGCGGCCGGTCGAGATGGTTGAAGGAGGCCACCGGCGAGGTCTCGCTCAGGCCGTAGCCTTCCAGAATCGGCACACCGAACCTGGACTCGAAGCCCTTGATCACCTCCAGCGGCAGGGCCGCGCCGCCGCTCACCGCGATGCGCAGCGTGGCGGCGATCTTGGCCAGGTCGAACTTGTCAGCCTCCGGGTAGCCCATCATCGCCCAATACATGGTCGGCACGCCGGCGAAGATGGTCACGCCATCGCGCTGCATGATCCCCAGCGCGGCATCGGGCGTGAAGCGGGGCAGCAGCGTCATGGTTGCGCCCGAGGCGAAGGCGGCATTCATGATCACCGTTTGGCCAAAGGAGTGGAAAAGAGGCAAGACGGCCAGCGCGATGTCATCTCCGTTGATCGTCACTACGTCACGCGTTGCCACGGCGTTCATGGCCATGTTGGCATGGGTCAGCTCGGCCCCCTTGGGGTTGCCCGTGGTGCCGGAGGTGTAGAGAATCACCGCGGTTTCGTCGGGCATGGTCTGCACCGTGTCGAATACCGGCGGCTGGCCTGCCATGACCCGGCCCAACGTGGTGACTCCTTCCCCCTCCACCGGCGGCGCGGCCGTGGGATCCACCGTGGCCACGATCAGGTTGCGGCAGCCAGGCGCCTGCTGATAGCCGTCAAAAGCCATCTGGGCCATGGGCAGCTCTGGCGTGCCCTGGAAGGCGATCATGGCCACCGCGTCGCTGTCCTTGAGGTGGTAGGCCACCTCGCGGCCCTTGAAGAGGACGTTGAAGGGCACCACGGCAGCGCCGACCTTGAGAATGGCGTAGTAGGCGATGGGGAAGTAAGGCAGGTTGGGGCAGGAGAGCGCCACCTTGTCGCCGCGCTGGACGCCCAGCTTGCGCAGACCGTTGGCCAACTGGTTCGCGGCGCCGTTGAGCTGAGCATAGGTCAGCTTGGTGTCGTTGAAAATGACGGCCAGGTGGCCAGGGTGAGCCTTGGCGCTGGATTCCAGCAGCATGGCAAGATTGAGCATAACAACCTCCGGAGATTCAATGTTGTGGAAAGTCAGCAAGCGGGACTATCTTAGCGCAACAGCCCCCCAGAGGCAAATGAACGACCAGTCTTGTTGCAAGTCCAAACGGGGTAAGGAGTCGAGGCTTTAGCCGGGTCTGGCAGGGGCGGAGTCGAGGCTTTAGCCGGGTCTGGCCGACGTGAGTCGAGCGCGCTGACCCGCCTGAAGGCTCGACTCCAGCTTTGCAGCCATCAAACATGGCAAGGAGTCGAGGCTTTAGCCGGGTCTGGCAGGGGCGGAGTCAAGGCTTTAGCCGGGTCTGGCCGACGTAAGTCGTGCGCGCTGACCCGCCTGAAGGCTCGACTCCAGCTTTGCAGCCATCATGTTGGGAAGTGCTGCCCGTCGCAGGTCAGACTTGACACACCGTGCTGGCCGGATTAGACTCGTGCTGTGGCTGATGATGTGGCGCTGGCGCGTCCATGCTGTAAACCCAGATCACACCGACTCACGCATGATACATGCCAGCGCGCAGCCGTCGCCTGAAATTCTCCCAGGAGCACCCCAATGTCTATTCTCGTCATTCACGACCGCCTGGCCATGACCACGCTGCTCTTCAGCGCCATCTGCGTGGCCTGGGGCCTCCTCAACTACCTGCGCAAACAGCCGGTGACCAGCGGCTATTGGGGCGCCCTGGTGATCCTGCAGATCCTGGCCGTGGCGCAGGCGGTGATCGGCGGGATCGTCTTTGTCACCCTCGACGGGGGCCAGTTGTTGCGTCCCGTCGTGCATGGGCTCTACGGCGCGACGCTGCTCCTCTCCCTGCCCGCCGCCTACGTCTACAGCGGCGGCAAGGACACCCGCAACGAGAACATGGTCTATGCGTTGGTCTGCCTCTGGCTGTTCTTCATCACCGAACGGGCCATCAGCACCGGCCAGGAGGGCGTGGCGCCGGCGCTTTCCTGGCTGCTCAGCGTGCTTTGAGTGGCGTGCATTCAGCGCGCAAGACCCTTCGGATTTCAGCAATCCGAAGGGTCTGCTTTGAATCGATAGCTGAGTGGCGACGGCGCGCCTGAAATCATGCCCCGTCCTCTGCGGCCAGGGCGCCGCCGGCTACGGCGTGGCGGTCGCCGCCGGCGCGTCGCTTTCGGCCGCCGCATCAGGCCCCACCAGATAGTAGGCGGCCCAGGGGGTGTAGGTGCTCTTGAGCGTCTCGTCGCTCAAAACATTGCCCGTCAGATCGCGGATCACGCGATGCCAGGCCACATCCATGCCCCGGGCGGCCCAGTCCACCTGGCGCACCTCCCCCGGCGCCAGGCTGGCGTCGCGCTGGTAGATGGCCGGCGGCGGCGGCGTCTCCTTAAGAATCTCCGGCCCGGTCACATCCACCGTCCATGGCGGCTGGATGCCGTAGAACTTGAAGGTCAGCGTGCCCTTGGCCTCGTTCAGCTCTGATTTGATGATCAGATAGCTGTCGGTGGTGTTACGGAACTTGAAGTCCACATCGGGGGTGTAGATGGTGGCGTCCAGCCCCGGCTCGCCATACCAACCCACCACATAGCCGTGATTCCAGCGCTCCTCGATGGGAAAGCCGCCGTAATAGGCCGCGCGGAAGACCGTCGTGCTGACCTGGCAGACGCCGCCGCCGATGCCCACCGCGGTGCGGTCGCCCCAGATGATCAGCGAATCCTTGTAGCCATACTCCGCGCTGACATCGCCGATGACCTGGTTGAAGGAGAAGACCCCGCCCGGCGGGATCACGGTGTTGTCCACCGCGGCGGCCGCCACTGCGATGTTGTGCACGCGGTCGGCGCTGGAGCCCTTGAAGTTGGACGTGCCCTCGGCCACCACCGTCAGCGCGCCCAACTGCTCGATGGTGTGCATGTTGACCGCCGGCTCGACCAGGCTGAGCGGCAACTCGGCCTGGCGGTCAGGGCTGAGCGCGGCCCGGCGGATGGCCTCCAGCGTGGCCGGCGCATCCAGCGTGCGGCCGGTCTGGCTGGGGGAGACGATACTGATCTCGCCGCTCTGGGCGTCGAAGGCGATCTCGGCGTCGCGCGGCTCACGCGCCAGCTCGGCCGCCCAGGTTTGCACCTGCGGCAGCAGCGGCGTCACGTCGAACGAGGCCACCACTTGCAGCGCGCCGTCGAGCTGCGGCGTCATCTCGGTGCTGACCAGTTGGGCCAGCGTCTCGGCCGGGATCGTGAAGCTGGGGGGCGGCGCGTCGTTGTCCCGGTCAGGCTCGGCCGCGGTCAGCGTGATGGGGCCGCCCAGCACCTGGCGCACGAACACCTCCGCCTGGCTGACATCAGCCAGCAGCGGGCGGGTCTCCTTCACCGTCAGGTCCACCGCGCCCCCTTCGTTGCTCAGCAGGGCCGTGTAGATCGCATCCAGGCTGGCGGCCACATCCAGGGAATAGCCCACCTGGCTGGGGGTCGAGGTGACCTGCAAGCCGTCGATGCGCAGGGTGGCCTCTGATGTCGGCTGATTGATGGCGCGGGCGCGCTCTTCCAGCCAGGCCAGCCCGGCCGAGCGATCGATGGCCTCGTCGGCCAGCACCTCGTGGCCGAAGCGGTAGGTTGCCAGTTGCTGTTGCAGGTTGCTCTGAAGCTGGGCCGCCACATGCAGCGGTTGCGACGCCGTGAGGGGGCTGCGGCCCAGCCGGTAGGCCGCCGCGGCCGCGCTGGCCGCATCGAAGTTCACCCCCAGGTCCTTGGCGGTCAGAACCCAGCTCTGGTCGTCATAGCGCACCGTCACCGGCGCCAGCGGGTAGGGATCGAAGGCCGCGGCCAGCACCGTCTCAGCTTCGGCCAGCGTCATGCCGCTCAGATCGATGCCGCGCACCGACACGCCGGGGAAAATGCGCCCCGCATGTCGCTGCTGGAACCAGACCACCCCGGCCACCGCGGCCAGGGCGGCCAGCCAGATGGCCAGCGCCAACAGGGCCAGCAGCAGGCGGCCCCAGGAGAAGGATCTCTTCGATTCGATAGGCCGTGGCCGGGACACGGCTTGCGGCGTTGCTTGCACGGTGCTCATACGTGGTTTGAGAAAGGTCTGCGGTCAATCGATTCTGAACGGTTGGCTAGATGGCGCTCACAGCTTCAGTGCGCTCCTGGCCGAACGGGTCCTGGAAAGTCACCAGCCACTGCGGCGTCCAGGCCACCGCCAGGCGCTGCACGCTCACATCGCTCTTGCGCGGGCGCACGGCATAGGGTTCGATCTGGTTCAACGCGTCGTTCCAGCGGTCGGCGGCGCTTTGGCTGATGCCCTCCAGCTCCGCCTGCAGGTCGGCGATCTCTTGGTTCAGGCGGGCGATGGTCTCCTGCGATTCGATAACTTCCTGCTTGGCGCGCGCGGTCATCTGGCGTTTCTGCGACGCGGAGCCCAGGGCGCTGGTGACGCGCCGGCGTCCGCCGAACAAACTGAGCAGCGAATCGCCGGCCGACAGCATCTCCTGCTGCTTGCGCGCGTCGTAGGCTGTCTGATCCTTCTGCAGCTCGATCTCTTCCCGGCGCAGCTTCTCTTGCAGGCTCTTGAGCTTGGTTTCGTACTTGCCAGCCAGCTTGTCCACCTCGCCGTCGCGCTGCTCGCGGGCCACCTGCTGCAAGCGAATCTTGAAGGCGCGCTCGTCCTCGCCCGGCTCCGAATAGACCTTGAGCGATGGGCTGAAGAACAGGGGATAGCTCTGATTGCGGAAGAGATAGTCGGCCAGATCGCTGGACAGGGCCGTCAGCTTGCGGGCGGTGTTGATGGTCGCCGGCGTTTCACCGAAGGTCGCTTCCTCCTCCGGCTGGCTGGCCAGATCGTCGTGGCCAAGGTCCAGTGGGCTGGCCTGGTCCCAACGCACCAGGCCGCTGCCGCTGGGCGCCGCCACCAGCATGGCGAGCTCTTGCTGCTCTCGGACGTTGCGCTTGTCGTCCACGAAGTTGATCGCGGCCATGCCCAATATCTGGGCGTCGTAGCGCAGGGTGGAGCCGGTCACGTTCAGTTTGAAGCCCAGGCGGCTTTCCAGATCGCCCAGCGCCTGATACTTGCTGCGTCGCGTCGGCAGGTAGACCTGCGGCACGTCCGGCGGCAGCCCCGGCGCCATGGCGGCCCGGCCGGCCGGCTGCGGCGCGACGGCCGCGACGGTCGGCGCGGCCGCGGCTGTCGCCGGCGCTGCCGGTGCAGGCTGGCCCAACAGCGCCGCCCGCTGATCCTTGACCAGCTCGCGCACCTGGCTGCGGGTCAACGGCCCGCGCAGGTAGCTCATGGCCCAACGGGTTTGGAAGATGATCGGCTTGCTCTGGTTGACGTTGTGCAGCAGAAAGACGCGGTTGCCCAGCGCCGAGATGATCTTGTCCAGCTCCTGACGGTTGGGCCGGTTGCCGCCGTCGGTGGGCAGACCCTCCAGGCCATCCAGCAGGCGCTGCTTGTCGCGGTCGGCCTGCAGCTTGCCGATGAACCAGGTGCCGGCGTTGGTCAGGCCCTTGTAGTCCAGGTCCACCGGGTTCTGTGTGGTCAGCATGACGCCCAAGCCGAAGGCGCGCGCCTGCTTGAGCAGGGTCAGCATCGGTCGCTTGCTGGGCGGGTTGCCTGTGGGGGGAAAATAGCCGAACACCTCATCCATGTAGAGCAGGGCGCGCAGGCTGGTGGTGCCCCCCTGGGCGCGCATCCAGGTGATCACCTGCTCCAGCAGCAGCGTGACGAAGAACATGCGCTCGGCGTCGCTCAGGTGGGCGATGTAGAAGATGCTGACGTTGGGTTTGGCGTCGCCGCCGTAGAGCATGTGGTCGATATCCATCGGCGCGCCCTGGATCCAGGCGGCAAAGGAGGGGGCAGCGATGATGTTGTTCAGCGCCATGGCCAGGCCGAAGCGATCCTTCTGTGGATAGAAGGTGTCCACGTCGAACACGCCCAGTTGGCGCACGGGCGGGTTTTGGATGGCGTTGATCAAGGTGGCCAGGTCCAGGTCCTGGCCGGCGCGCCAGTAATGCTCGAAGAGCGTGGCCAACAGGATGTGCTCGCGGCTGCGCACCGGGTCAGCCTGAACGCCGATCAATCCCAGCAATGCGCTGACTGTGCCGCTGATCCGCTCGCGCAGCGCCTCCTGCTCGTCGTCCCAGTTGAGCTGAGGCGCGGCAAAGGAGCTGAGGATGCTCACCGGCACGCCAGAATCGGAGCCGGGGGTGTAGATGACGAAATCGGCGCTCTCCTTGAGCAGCCGGATGCGCTCTGGCCCCTGGTCCCAACTGGCCAGCCCCTTGCTCCAGCTTTCGGCCTGGCTGGCGGCGTAGGCCTCGACGGTCATATCCTTGCGTCGGGCGTCGTCCGGGTTGACCCAGGGCTGAAAATCCTCCGGCCGCAGGTCCGGGAAGGTCAGCAGCAGGTTGGTGATATCGCCCTTGGGGTCGATGATGATCATCGGCACCTGGTCGATGGCTGCTTCCTCCATCAAATCGATGCACAGCCCCGTCTTGCCGCTGCCGGTCATGCCGACGCAGACGGCGTGCGTGGTCAGATCGCGGGCGTCGTACATGATGGGGACGTCGCCCAGCTTGGCCGCGGCCAGATCGTATTCCTTGCCAAGATAGAACGAGCCTAAGCGTTCGGTGATGGTCATGATTGCCTTTCGGATCGATGCTTGCCGCCCTGGAAATGATCGCTTTGGCCGGTGGTTGCGCTAAACCTGACGTGGGCCGACGGCGCACCCAATGCTTTCACCGGTCAGGACGCCTGGCGCAGACGATATTGGGCGTATGTTCTGCGCGCCGCCATTATAACACAACCTGACGCCTGCGTCAGGTTAGCCGCGCTCCTATTGCGGCCATAACCCCAGTAGCCGAGTGTATACCAGCCAGCCGCCCAGCGCCAGCCAGGGGCCGTAGGCAAAGGGATCACGCCGCCCAGCGCGGCCGGTGAGCAGCAGGCCGGCCGCGGCCAGCCCGCCCAGCAGGATGCC
>JAKQCW010000143.1 GCA_029558955.1 Chloroflexota bacterium | reverse complement strand
CCCGGCTAAAGCCTCGACTCCGCGCCATGCGTCGGCCAGACCCGGCTGAAGCCTCGACTCCGCGCCATGCGCCGGCCAGACCCGGCTGAAGCCTCGACTCCGCGCCATGCTAAAGCCTCGACTCCGCGCCATGTTTGGAATTGCTGGGCGCTTCCGAAGCCTTTTGGCGCGGCTGCCAGGCCGTGGTACAATAGCCGCGAGGCGCCGCCGTCAATCGCACCGGGGAGCGCCCGAGCAACCCCCGTCCAAGGACCAACACCACCTTGACCCCTACCACCGAGCAGCTCTACAGCCTGTTGCTGCGCCGCGGCGCCATGCCGCTGGTCGAGCGCGCCCAGCGCACGCCGGTGAGTGGGCCGCTGGCCGCGCTGGAACGCAGCCAATGGTGGTCGCTGGAGCAGCTCCAGGCGCTGCAACTGGAGAAGCTGCGCCGGCTGACGGCCCACAGCTTCGCCCAGTCCCCGCTCTATGGCCGCCTCTGGCGCGAGGCCGGCGTCCGGCCGGAGGAGATTCGCGGCCTGGAGGATCTGCGCCGCCTGCCGGTGGTGAACAAGGCCACCCTGCGCGCCGCCTTTCCTGATCAGGTGCTGGCACGCGACGCAGACCGGGCCGAATTGATCCCCTACACCAGCAGCGGCTCCACCGGCGAACCCTTCCGCTTCACCATGACGCGCGCCGAAAAGGGGCTGCGCTGGGCGGTGATGTTTCGCTGCTGGGCCTGGGCCGGGCTGCGCCAGGGGGTGCGCTACGTCAATCTGATGGGCGAACATGCCCACGGCTCGCTGCAAGGGGGCGCCCGCCAATCGCTGGAGCAGCGGCTGACGCAGATGCTGCACATCCCCGCCTTTGCCGTACACGATGAACGGCTGGACGACGTGATCGAACAGATCGTCCGCTACCGCCCCCGCCTGCTGCGCAGCTATCCGGCCACCGCCCATCGCCTGGCCCTGGCGCTGGCCCAGCGGCAGATCGACCTGCCGCTGGCCGCGGTGCTGACCACTGGCGAGGTGCTGCACCCCTTCCAGCGGGCCGCGATCGAGGCCCAGTTCCGCTGCCAGGTCTTCGACGCCTACGGCGGCGACGGCATGGATGTGGCCTTTCAGTGCGGCCACTCGACCGGCTATCACATCAACGCCGAAGCGGTGTTGGTGGAGGTGCTGGACGAGGCCGGCCAGCCTGCGCCGCCTGGGCAGGAGGGCCAGATCGTGTTGACCAATCTCAACAACCTGGCCATGCCCTTCGTGCGCTATGCCATCGGCGACCTGGGCAGCCTGAGCGGCGAACAATGCCCTTGCGGCCGCGGCCTGCCCTTGCTGGGCCACGTGGCCGGCCGCAGCAGCGATCAGTTGACGCTGCCCAGCGGCCGCGCCCTGCTGATGTGGTTTTTCACGACCCTCTTCCGCCAGACCCCCGGCATCGACGCCTTCCAGGTGCGCCAGACCGCGCCCGACCGCATCGTCATCAGCCTGGCGCCCGGACGGGATTTTGGCCACCTGCCGGCCAATGGGCAGGGCGCGGCGGGCGGGGCGCAGCGTCTGGGCGCGTTCGTGGGCGCGGAGCAGGCGCTGGCCTATCTGCGGGAACGCATCGAGGGCGAGGTGCGCGGCGAGGCCGTCGTCGAGCTGCTGCTGGTTCCGCAGATTCCTTCCGGCCCGGCCGGCAAGCGGCGCTTCTTCATCGCTGAATGGCAGGAGAGCGGGCAAGAAGTTCGGCTTTTTCCGAACAGCCGGACTTCTTCGGAGGAAACGCCATGAGCGCGCCCGACCTTGGCTTCCGTCAAGCGCGCATCGCGGTGGTCGGCCCCTTTCCGCCGCGCGCCGGCGAGCTGAGCAGCCAGACGGAGCTGCTCTGCCGGCTGTTGCAGGAGGAAGGCGTCTGGGTGCAGCGGGTCAACACCGATGCGCCCGGCGTGCGTCGGCTGCCCGGCATCGGCATTCACCTGCTGCCCATTGCCCAGGTGCTGTTGGTCTGCTGGCGCCTGTTGACGGCGTTGCCGCGCAGCGACCTGTTCCACGTCCACGCGGCCAGCCATTGGGGCTTCTATCTGCCGGTGGTGTTAACCCTGCTCTTCGGCAAGCTGGGCCGGCGGCGGGTGGTCATCACCTACTCCGGCGGCCTGGCGCGCTCCTTCGTGACGCGCTCCTGGCGCAGCGTCACCTGGCTGCTGCGCCGCGCCGACGGGCTGGCCGTGACCACGGCCTATGGCCAGGAGATCTTGGCGCGCTATGGGCTGCGGGCCGCGACGACCCCCAACCTGCTTTCGCTGGATGAGCACCCGCTGCTGGCCCGGGCCAGTTGGCCGCCGCTGTTGCTCTGGCTGGACGAGCTGGAGCCGCGCGCCCAGCCGCAGTTGGCGCTGCAGGCCTTGGCGCGGCTGCGCCAACGCGTGCCGGAGGCGCGGCTGATGCTGGTGGGCAGCGGCTCGCTGGCGGCCGAGGTCTTCGCGCTGGCCCGCGCCCTGGGGGTGGCCGACGCCATCGCCTACCGCCCGGCCCTGACCGAACGCCAGCGCCGGGATGCCATCCGCGAGGCCAGCGTCGTCTGGCGCACCGCCGACGAGGATAGCCTGCCGCAGGTGCTGCTGGAGGCGGCCGCCAGCGGCGCGGTGGTGGTGGCCACTGCGGTGGGAGGCATTCCGGAGCTGCTGGACGACGGCGTGGATGGCATGTTGGCGCCGGTGGGCGACGCTGACGCGCTGGCCCAGGCCACCGAGCGGGTGCTGAGCCGGGCCTTTCTGGCCGAAAGCCTGGCCACCAACGCCCGAATTTCGGCCGAGCGCTTCACCTGGCGCCGCCATCGCGCCGCCTATGCCAAGCTCTACGGCCTGAGCGCCGCGGCCGCCGGTCGGGTGGACCCGGATGAGCACCCCGACCATGACGACGAGGGCCACGACGATGTGCTGGGCCAGACGGAATTCCTCTGGTCCGATCCCAACGCCCGCCAGCCGGAGGCCAGCCCGCCCCCGCCGGCTCGCGGCCGCGGGCCGGCGCGTCGGCGCAGCCAGGAAAGCGACGAAAGCCCATGACGCGTGTCTTGGTCGTGCTGGGCGAGGGGGGCCATACCCGGCAGATGCTGCAATTGCTGGACCAACTGGGGCCGCACCACGAGTATCACTACCTGATCGCGGCCGAGGACCGGCTGTCCGAGGGCAAGATCCGCCTGCCTGGGCCGGTCTATCGCGCCGGCCGGCCGCGCAGCAAGGTCCAAGGGCGCACCGATTCGCTGCCCGTGGCTGCCTGGAACACCCTGCGCAGCCTGGGGCAGTTGGCGCCGCTGCTCTGGCGCATCCACCCCCAGGCCGTGTTGGCCAACGGCCCGGCGCTGGCCGTGCCGGCTGCGCTGCTGGGCAAGCTGTTTGGCGCGGCCATCATCTACGTCGAAAGCGCCTCGCGCGTCCAGCGCATGAGCACCAGCGGCCGCCTGGTCTACCCCTTCGCCGACCTGTTCATCGTCCAATGGCCGCAGTTGCAGGCCAAACACCGCAAAGCCATCTACGCCGGCCGGCTCCTCTAACCCCCCGACACCAATGCCGGCGGGTGCGAACACGTTGATTGAGTAGGCCGCCGTATCGAAATCAACGTGTTCGCACCCGCCGGCTGAGCAGTTGCCTCCATTCCCCATTCCCCCATTCCCCCATTACCTACTGCCATGATCTTCATCACCGTAGGCACCACCGACTTCGACGCCCTGGTCGCCGCCGCCGACCACTTGGCCGCAACCACCGACGAGACCGTCATCATCCAGATCGGCCACGGCCAGGTAGAGCCGCAGCACGCCCAATGGCTGCGCTTTGCGCCCAGCCTGGATTCCTACTACGCCCAGGCCGATCTGGTCGTCACCCACGGCGGCCTGGGCACGGTGACCGAGGTGCTGGGCCGCGGCCTGCGGCTGGTGGGCGTCTCCAACCCAGACCGCTTCGACCGCCATCAGGATCAGATCCTGCAGGCCTTCGAGGAGGCGGGCCATCTGGTCTGGTGCCGCGACCTGGCCGACCTGCCCGCGGCCATCGAGCGGGCGCGGCGCAGCCAGTTCACCCCCTATCAGCCGCCCCTGTCGCATATTCATCAGGTCATCGATCGCTTTTTGCGGGACCTGCCGTCGGCGCCATAGCGCAGGAAGGGCGTACAGCAGTCGCTTTATGCACGGCGACAACCTCCCAAAAGTCCTGAGTTGAACAGAACCTATCGTTTTGTTGCCTCCGGGCGCGATGTGCGTTATAATGCGCCAAGCCTGAACAAGCCCGGTTCACAGTCTGACCTGCGCTGATGATCCTGATCAAGGAGGTAATCGCAACGACGCGAGTTGATGTTTGTGTGTAAGCACGAGCAGCGGAGGACGCCGCACAGTTTGGCGACCAGCAAAACGACCTTCCTTGCCCCTCGCAGCCGCAATGCGCCCGCCCCCCGTCGCTCCGTGTTTCGTGTTTCGATCCTGTTGGTCCATTCTACTGTTCTCAGGAGGAGAACCCTACCATGCAAAAGCGTTTCTATGTTGTCCTGATGGCCCTGGTGGTCATCTCCCTGCTTGTGGCCGCCTGTGGCGGCAAGGCGACCCCAGCGCCAACCACGGCGCCTGTGGCGACTGAGGCTCCTGCCGTCGTCGAGCAGCCCACTGCTGCGCCGGTGGTCGAGGAAGCCGCGTTCAGCGTCGGCCAGGTGACCGACGTGGGCGGCATCGACGACAAGTCCTTCAACCAGACCGCCTGGGCCGGCGTCGAGCGCGCGGTGAAGGAACTGGGCGTTGAGGGCGTCTTTCTGGAGAGCCAGCAGCAGACCGACTACGAGAAGAACCTGAACGAGTTCATCTCGCAGGGCAAGGACCTGATCGTCACCGTCGGCTTCCTGCTGGCTGATGCCACCAAGGCCGCGGCCGAGGCCAATCCTGATGCCAAGTTCGCGATCATCGACTCGGGCACCAGCGCCCCCAACGTCAAGGGCCTGCTCTTCGACACCAGCCAGCCTGGCTTCCTGGCCGGCTACCTGGCCGCAGGCATGACCGAGACGGGCGTCGTCTGCACCTTCGGCGGCCTCAACATCCCGCCGGTCACCGATTTCATGGTCGGCTTCACCCACGGCGCCAACTACTACAACCAGGAGAAGGACGCCAACGTTGAGGTGCTGGGCTGGGACAACGCCGCACAGGATGGCGTCTTCGCCGGCAACTTCGAGTCCACCGACGATGGCCGCCGCCTGGCCGAGGTCTTCTTCGATGAGGGCTGCGACATCATCATGCCGGTGGCCGGCCCGGTGGGCCTGGGCAGCGCGGCTGCCGCCCAGGAGCGCGGTCTGGCCGTGATCGGCGTGGACACCGACTCCTTCGTCTCCGCGCCGGAGTTCGCCGATGTCTGGCTGACCTCCGTGGTGAAAAAGATGGACGTGGCCGTGTTCGACACCATCAAGGCCGCCATGGATGGCAGCCTGACCCTGGGCGACGACTATCTGGGCACGCTGAAGAACGGCGGCGTGGGCCTGGCCGACTTCCACAACTGGGACGACCGGGTGCCGCAGGAGCTGCGCGACGAGCTGGCGGCTGTTTCCGAACAGATCATCGCCGGCGCCATCAACAGCCGCACCGGCGAGGTGGGCGGCGTGGCCATGCCCGCGCCGGAGCAGATCTTCACCGTCGGCCAGGTGACCGACGTGGGCGGCATCGACGACAAGTCCTTCAACCAGACCGCCTGGGCCGGCGCCCAGCGCGCCATGGAGGAGCTGCCGGTCAAGGCGGTCTTCCTGGAGAGCCAGCAGCAGACCGACTACGAGAAGAACCTGAACGAGCTCATCGCCCAGAACAAGGACCTGATCATCACCGTTGGCTTCCTGCTGGCTGATGCCACCAAGGCCGCGGCCGAGGCCAACCCTGAGGCCAAGTTCGCCATCATCGACTCGCCCAGCAGCGCGGCCAACGTCAAGGGCCTGCTCTTCGACGTGGCCCAGCCCTCCTTCCTGGCCGGCTATCTGGCCGCAGGCATGAGCGAGACGGGCGTGGTCTGCACCTATGGCGGCATCAACATCCCGCCCGTGGTTGAGTTCATGATCGGCTACCAGAACGGCGTGAACTACTACAACACGCAGAACAGCGCCGCAGTCGAGCTGTTGGGCTGGGACAATGCCGCGCAGGACGGCGTCTTCGCCGGCAACTTCGAGTCCACCGACGATGGCCGCCGCCTGGCCGAGGTCTTCTTCGACGAGGGCTGCGACGTGATCTTCCCCGTGGCCGGCCCGGTGGGCCTGGGCAGCGCGGCCGCCGCGCAGGAGCGGGGCCTGATGATGATCGGCGTGGACAGCGATCAGTATGTCTCGGCGCCGGAGTTCGGCGATGTCTTCCTCAGCTCCGTGCTGAAGAACATGGACGCGGCGGTGTTCGACACCATCTCGGCCCTGGTGGATGGCAGCCTGACCCTGGGCGACAACTACCTGGGCACGCTGGCCAACGGCGGCGTGGGCCTGGCCTCCTACCACGACTTCGAGGATCGGGTGCCGGCTGAGCTCACCGCCCAGATCGAGCAGGTGATCCAGGACATCATCGACGGCAAGATCGACGCCAAGGCCACCGAGTAACCGTCAAGCAAGAACGTCTGAACTGGCGAAGCATCCCCACTGCACCCCAGTGCGGGATGCTTCGCCCCCTTCGATCCACACAGCCTGGCCGGCAACGGCCACCCAGGCGCACCCTTTCCTCCTCGCCAGCAACTCGTGAGACTTGAGCCGCCAAGAGCTGGCCCACAGCCATTTCTTCACGGCTGAAGTCTCACGGTTTGTCCCACCCTCAGAGATTTGGCCCCCTTGCAGATTGATATCCACCCGGATATCGGCCGGTCTCCCACAGCTACCCGCGGGAGTTGCTCATGGCCCCAGTTCTTGAGCTGCGCAATATCACCAAGCAGTTTCCCGGCGTGCTGGCCAACGACCACATCAACCTTACCTTGGAGCAGGGCGAGATCCACGCCCTGCTGGGTGAGAATGGCGCTGGCAAGAGCACGCTGATGAACATCCTCTATGGACTCTACAGTCCTGACGAGGGTGAGATTTTGATCCGCGGCCAGGTCACCAAGATCACCGGCCCCACCGACGCCATTCGCCAGGGCATCGGCATGGTACACCAACACTTCATGTTGGTGCCGGTGCTGACCGTCGCCGAAAACGTCATGCTGGGCGAGGAGAGCACCAGGGGTTTGGTGCTCGACCGCAAAAAGGTGGCCAGCAAGATCCGCGATCTCTCCCAGCGCCATGGCCTGGAGGTGGACCCAGGTATCAAGATCGAGAACCTGTCGGTGGGGGTGCGCCAGCGCGTCGAGATCATCAAGGTGCTCTATCGCAGCGCCAACATCCTCATTTTGGACGAGCCGACCGCCGTGCTGACCCCCCAGGAGGCCGACGACCTGTTCGGCATCCTGCGCTCGCTGCGCGATCAAGGGGTCAGCATCATTTTCATCAGCCACAAGCTGCGCGAGGTGCTGGACCTGGCTGACCGGGTGACGGTGATCCGCCGGGGCCGCGTGGTGGGCGAGATGCAGACGGCCGGCGCCAGCCAGGCCATGCTGGCCGAGATGATGGTCGGCCGCGAGGTGGCCCTGACCGTGGACAAGGAGACGGCCAGCGCGGGCGAGACCGTCCTGAGCTTCGAGAACCTGAAGGTGCTGGACAATCGCCTGCACGTGGCCGTGGACAGCGCCAGCCTGGAGGTGCGCGCGGGCGAGATTCTGGGCGTGGCCGGCGTGCAGGGCAATGGCCAGACCGAGCTGGTGGAGGCGCTGACCGGCCTGCGCCCGGTGCAGGATGGCAAGGTCTTCATCGCCGGCCAGGAGGTGACCAACGCGTCGCCGCGCAAGATCACCGAATGCGGCGTGTCGCATATCCCCGAAGATCGCCAGGAGGATGGGCTGGTGCTCTCCTTCCCGGTCTACGACAACCTGATCATCAACACCTACTATCGCCCCCCCTTTGCCAAGGGCATGGTGGTCAACGAGCAGGCCATCGTGGGACAGGCCGACGGGCTGATCGAAAAGTTCGACATCCGCACCCCCAGCGCAGCCGTGCCTGTCTCCAATCTCTCCGGCGGCAACCAGCAGAAGGTGATCGTGGCGCGCGAGTTGAACCGGCCCATCAAGCTGCTGATCGCCAATCAGCCGACGCGCGGCCTGGACGTGGGCTCCATCGAGTTCATCCATCAGCAGTTGGTGCACAAACGCGATGACGGCGCGGCCGTCTTGCTGGTATCGGCTGAATTGGACGAGATCATGGGCCTGGCCGACCGCATCGCCGTCATCTTCAAGGGCAAGTTCACCGCCGTGGTCGATGCCGACGATGTCTCCAAAGAGCAGGTGGGTCTGATGATGGCCGGCAACAGCCTGGAAGAGGCGCTGGCCAACGCGCCCAAACGCACGTCCAAAGAACGGGCCATCGTCACGTAACTGATCATCTGCCACGCGTTGCGCTGGACCAAGGAGCACCCCCTCATGTCTGAAGCGACTTCCTCTGCCACGCTTCCCGAAACCAAGGGCGCGCCGCCCGAAGTGAAATCAACGCGGCTGCGCACTGCCATCCTCTACCCCATCCTGGCGGTCTTCACCGCCCTGGTCATCGGCGCGATCCTGATCCTGGTGACCGACAAGGCGGTGGTCAACGCCTGGTTGAACTTCTTCGACGACCCCATGGGCACCCTGCGACTGACCGCGCAGACCGTGGGCAAGGCCTACGGCGCGATGTTCGAGGGCTCGCTGAACATCGGCGGCATCATCCGCGGCATCGGCGCGGCCCTGCGCGGCGAAGGGACCCGGCAGCTCGCCATCGCGTTGGTGCCCATCTCCGAAAGCCTGACCCAGGCGGTGCCCTACATCTTCGCCGGCCTGGCCGTGGCCTTTGCCTTTCAGGGCGGTCTGTTCAACATCGGCGGCGAAGGGCAAATGCTGGTGGGCGCGCTCTGCTCCGTCTACATCGGCTTCAAGCTGACCGGCCTCCCCTGGTTCGTCCACCTGCCGCTGGCCATGATGGCCGGCATGGCAGGAGGCGCGATCTGGGCCGGCATCGTGGGCGCGCTGAAGGCCTACACCGGCGCCCACGAGGTCATCAACAGCATCATGATGAACTGGATCGCCATCATCCTCAGCTCCTGGCTGCTCAAGGTGGGCGGCCCCATGGCGCGCCCCGACGTGCCGGTGACCCCGCCGGTGCTGCCGACCGCCTGGATCCCGCGCCTCTTCGACACCCCCGGCAACCGTTTTCACGCCGGCTTCTTCCTGGCGCTCTTTGCAGTCTGGCTGGTCTGGTGGCTCCTCTATAAATCCACCCTCGGCTTTCAAATCCGCATGGTGGGCGCCAACGCCAAGGCAGCCCGCTACAGCGGCGTCAACGTCAAACGCCTGTGGATCATCATCATGGCCATCAGCGGCAGCCTGGCCGGCACGGCCGGCATGGTGCAGACGCTGGCCGTGGACCGCTGGGTGGGCGTTGGCTTCTCCGCCGGCATGGGCTTCGACGCCATCGCGCTGGCGCTGCTGGGCCGCAACCATCCAGTCGGCGTCCTGCTGGCCGCCCTGCTCTTCGGCACCCTGAAAAACGGCGCCACCCGCATGCAGTCGGTGGCGCAGATACCGGTGGATATCATCACCATCGTCATCGCCCTGGTGATCGTCTTCATCGCGGCGCCGGAGATCATCCGCGCCCTCTACCGCCTGCCCAAGACCTCGGCCGAAGAAGGCCCGGTCTTCACCAAGGGCTGGGGGTCGTAGCAATTGACAATTGCCAATTGACAATTGCCCACTGACGATTGTCAATTGCAGAGAGGTAATGCACTATGGCCGTAACCACAGCTCCTGCAACCACATCTCTGGGCGCGTATGCTGCCCGCCGGGAACGCCGCAAGACGATCGCCTACGGCATCTTCTTCCTCTTGGTGGCGCTGGCCATCGCCCTCCTCTTCGTGCGCAACAGCGCGCCGGGCATGGAGAGCACCTTCAAGCTGAACCCCACCACCAAGGAGAAGGTCATCACGCTGAACGATCTGATCCTGCCCACCCAGGCCGCGCTGATCGTCCTGGCCGGGATCATCAGCGTGATCGGGCTCTATCAACTGGTCAAGGGCTTCAAGCGGGTCGTGATCGTGCTGGGCGTGGTGGCGCTGCTCTTCGTCTTCGCCTTCCTGATCTGGGCAGTGCGCGGCAAGTCCATCAACCTGCTGGGCATTCTCACCTTCACCGTGGCAGCCGCGACCCCCATCGCCTTCGGCGCGATGAGCGGCGTGATGTGCGAACGCTCAGGCGTGGTCAACATCGCCATCGAGGGCATGATGCTCACCGGCGCCATGGTGGCGGTGGTCTTTGCCAGCATCAGCGGCAGCCTGTGGCTGGGATTGGTGGGCGCCGTCATCTCCGCCGGCCTGCTGGGCGTCTTCCTGGCCATCCTGGCCATTCATTTCCGGGTGGATCAGATCATCGCCGGCACAGCCATCAACATCTTCGCCCTGGGCATCACCAGCTTCATCAGCCAGCGCTTCCTTCAGCCGACCCCTGCGCTGAACTCCGGCGGCGTCTTTGCCAAGATCGCCATCCCCGGGCTGTCGCAGATCCCGATCATCGGGCCGGTCTTCTTCAACCAGTCGATCATCATCTACATCCTCTTCGCCACCGTCATCGCGATCCACTTCATGCTCTTCTACACCCGTTGGGGCCTGCGCACCCGCGCCGTGGGCGAGCATCCGCGCGCGGCCGACACACTGGGCGTCAACGTCTTCAAGATCCGCTACCTCAACGTGATCATCGGCGGCATGATCGCCGGCGTCGGCGGCGCCTACTTCACCATCGGCTCCGTGGGACGCTTCGACGAGGCCATCACCGCCGGCAAAGGCTTCATCGGCCTGGCCGCCATGATCTTCGGCCGCTGGACCCCCCTGGGCGCCTATGGCGCATCGCTGATCTTCGGCTTTTCCGACGCCCTGCAGGCGCGCTTGCAGGTATTGGGCAAGACCCAGGTGCCGATCCCCTCGGAGTGGCTGCTGATCCTGCCCTATCTGGTGACCATGATCGTGCTGGCCGGCGTGGTAGGCAAGACCGTGGCGCCGGCGGCCGATGGCAAGCCCTACACGAAGGATTAGGCATGAAACCGCGTGACCGTGTCTTGGCGGCGCTCAACCACGAAGAGCCCGACCGCGTGCCGATCTGCGTCGGCGTCAGCAACGCCACCAGCATGAAGATGAAGCCCTACCGGGCCATCAAACAGTTGGCGGGCATCGAGGCGCCCGACGAGTTCCTCTACCAATGGCCGGAGCTGGGCACGGCGCTGCCCGACGAGGCCACCTTGCAGCGGCTGCACAGCGATGTGCGCGGCGTGCTGGACCTGGAACCGGCCTACGTGCTGGAGCGCGCCCGCGCCCGCCCGCCCCACACCCCCTTTGTCGATTCCTGGGGCAGCGGCCAGATCGAGCTGGCGCCCGGCGAGTGGCTGCCCGGCGTCAACCCCCTGCGCGAGGCGGCCACCATCGACGAGGTGCTGAACTACGCCGGCTGGCCGGACATGGGCGACCCCTCGCGCGTGGCCCATGTGCGACAACAGGCGCTGCGCCTGAAAGAGCAGGGCGAATACGCCATCATGGGCACCCCTTGGCTGCTCTTTCCCTTCGAACGCGCCCACGCCATGCAGGGCATGGACGTCTTTCTGCTCAAGATGGCCGAGGATCCCGACCTGGCCGTGGCGCTGATGCGCCGCATCACCGATAGCTGCAAGGCGCTGATGGAGAGCTTTCTGCGGGAGTGCGGCGACCTGCTGGACATCATCAAGATCGGCGACGACCTGGGAATGCAGAGCGGCCTACTGATCTCGCCCCGCATGTACCGCCGTATGCTCAAGCCGCTGCACGCCGAGCTGATCGCCTTCGTCAAGGAGCGCACCGCCGCCAAGGTCTTCTTCCACACCGACGGCGATGTCTTCGACCTGGTCAATGACTTCATCGAAATCGGCGTCGATATCCTCAACCCGATTCAGACCTCGGCCGGCCGCATGTCCGATCTGGCCGGGCTGAAGCAGCGCTATGGCCAGAACATCGCCTTCTGCGGCGCCATCGACACCCACCGCGTCCTCCCCTTCGGCACAGCCGAGGAGGTGCGCCAGGAGGTGCGCCGCGTCATCAGCATCCTGGGCCCCGGCGGCGGCTATATGCTGGCCTCGGTACACACGCTGATGAACGACGTGCCGGCCGAGAACATCCTGGCCATGGTGGATGCGGTGGAGGAGTTTGGCCGCTATCCCATCGCCTGAGCAGGCTGGCCGCACGGCGCGGCCAGCGGTGACAGATCGCATGATTCGCCCATTACGGTTTTTTCTCCTGCTGCTGCTGGCGCTGGCCATGGCCGCCTGCTCGCAGGGCCAGTCGGCCACGCCCACCCCTTCCCCCGTGCCCACCGCAGCCGCGGCCCCCACGGAAGTCGCCGCAGCAGCCAGCCCCACCGCGGGGCCTGAGCCGTTGCGCCAACTGTTTGCGCCGGCGCCGGCGGCCGGGCAGAGCCTGTTGGGCGCCAGCCAACTGGATCAGTTGCTGGCCGACCAGGGGGCCGCGCTGCACTCCCGCCTCGCGACCAGCCACGGCGCGGCTATCGAGGCGCTGTGCAACGACGAGGCCAGCTTCGTCTGGCTGACCGCGCACGGCTACCTGGCGGCGCAGGCGCGCTGCCCCGATCTGCAGCTTCTCTTCGCCGTGGAGCGCGTCAACGCCGCCGCGGGCCCGCAGGAAGCTACGACGCCCGGCGGCGTTGTGGCGGCCAGCGCCGCAGTTGCGCCCGACGCGGTGCGGGACTACCAGGCCGCGCTGAGCGCGGTCGCGGCCAGCGATGAAGGACGCGCCGCGCTGCAGGCCATCGGCGGCTGGGGCGAGGTGCGCGCGGCCGAGGATGGCCTCTTCGATCCGCTGCGGGCCGCCATCGGGGCCGCCGGCGTGGCCGACCTGGTCGCCTGGCGCGGGGTCAGCCAGCCGCTGCGTGTGGGGCTGGTGACCGACGGCGGACGGATCGACGACGGCAGCCTGAACCAGGGCGCGTATCAGGGTCTGCTGCAGGCCGCGGCCGACTTCGACCTGGACCTTAACTTCATCGAGACGGTGGCGCCGGACGACTTCGAGCGCAACATCGCCGCCTTTGCCAACGCCGGCTACGATTTGATCATCACCGTGGGGCCGGCCATGGCCCAGGCGACGCAGCAGGCGGCCGAACAACACCCGGCCATCCGCTTCGTCGCGCTGGATGCCGCCGGCGAAGCGGGCCCCGCCAACTTGCAGCGCATCCTCTTTCGCGAGGATCAGGCCGGCTTTCTGGCCGGCGCGCTGGCCGGTCAGCTCAGCCAAAGCCAGACCGTGGGCGTGGTGAGCGGCCCGGAGACGCCCGCGGTGCGCCGCTACAGCGCCGGTTTTGCCCAGGGCGTCGCCTCGGTCTGCCCCACCTGCGAGGTGCTCACCCTGACCATCGACAGCGCGGACGATCCCTCCCGCGGCCGGGCCGCAGCCTTGAGCCTGACTGTCCAGGGCGCTGACCTGATCTTTGGCCTGGGCGGCGCCACCGGCTCCGGCGCGCTGCAAGGCGCGGCCCAGGATGGCGCGTGGGTCATCGGCGCCGACCGCGACGCCTACCAGACCGCCTTCGACGGCGGCGCGGTGGAGGGCGCCGACCGGCTGTTGACCAGCGCGCTCAAGGCCGCGGATGTGGCCGTCTACGCCGCGGTCGCCGACGCGGTCATGGGTCGCCCGCCGGGCGGCCTGCGCCAGCTCGACGCCGCCAGCGGCGGCATCAGCCTGATGCCCTTGCGGGATGCGGCCGCCGTGCCCGCGGCGATCCAGACGAAACTGCAAGAAACGTGGCAGGCGCTGGCCAGCGGCGAGCTGGACACCGGCGTCGATCCCATCAGCGGCGAGCTCCGCCCCTAGCCCCAGACCGGCCCGCGCGGAGTCGCCCCGTCCTCCCCGGAGCATCCCATGCCAACCTACATCCTCCTCAGCACCCTCACCGACGAAGGCGCGGCCACGCTGAAATATCGCCCGGAGCGGCTCAAAGAGGTCAACGAAGAGATCAGGGCCCTGGGCGCCGAGGTCAAGGCCCAGTACGCCACCCTGGGCCCCTATGATTTCGTCAACATCGTCGAGGCGCCCGACAACGCGGCCATCGCCCGCATCTCCATCGAGCTCTCCTCGCGCGGCAGCGTGCGCATGTTGACCCTGCCCGCGGTGGACATCGACTCCTTTATCGCCAGTCTGCAATAGCGCTCTCCCATGACGATACGTGTCAACAACGGCGCTCCCGCCGCGCCGGCTGGCTTCGGCTGGCCCAGCGCCGCGCGCATGGCTCAGATCACCCCGGCCGCGCCGCGCGCCGAGGTGCAGGTGCGCTTCCCCGACGGCGCCATCTTGCAGGGGCCGCCCGGCGCGACCCTGGAGGAGTTCGCCCGCGTCGCCAACCCCGACCCGGCCGTGCCCATCGTCGCCGCCCTGGTGGAGGGGGAGCTGCAAGAGCTGGGGCTGCGCGTCACGCGCGACCTGGACGTGGCCTGGATCGACATGAGCTCCCAGGACGGCATGCGCATCTACCGCCGCTCGCTGACCTTTCTGATGGCGACGGCGGTGAGCGAGCTTTTCCCCGGCGTGCGGCTTTATGTCGATTATTCCATGACCTTTGGCGGCCTCTTCTGTCGCCTGGGACGGGCAACGCCGGTGACATCGGAGGAGCTGGCCATGCTGGAGGCGCGCATGCATGAGCTGGCCGCCGCCGATCTGCCCATCCAACGTTTCGAGGTCCCCATCGAGCAGGCCATCGCTGAATTTCAGGCGCGCGGCGACCAGGAGAAGGCCAACCTGATGATCGGGGCCGCGGCCAGCGGCAAACAGGGGGTGGCCATCTACCAACTGCGCGCCTATCGCAACCATTTCCACGGCTACATGACCCCCAGCACCGGCTATCTGCGCTGGTTCGATCTGGTGCCATATTCGGCTGCCGGCGCTGGCTTTGTGCTGCACTATCCCCGCCGCCAGGATCCGACGCTGCTCAGCCCCTTTCGCGATGTGCCCCGCCTGGCCCAGGTCTTTCAGGAATACCGCGAGTGGCTGGAGCGCATCGGCGTGGAGAACCTGCCCGCGCTCAACCGCACCATCGACGATGGCCGCATCCGCGAGGTGGTGCTGGTGGCCGAGGCGCTGCACGAACAGCGCATCGCGGCCATCGCCAGCGCCATCGCCCTGCACAGCGGCGAGATCGGCATGGCGCTGATCGCCGGGCCCTCCTCCTCCGGCAAGACGACCTTCGCCCGCCGGCTGGCCGTGCAGCTGTTGGCCAACGGCCTGCAGCCGGTGGCGCTGGGGCTGGATAACTGGTTCGTCGATCGCCAACACACCCCGCGCGACGCCGACGGCAACCCGGACTTCGAGGCGCTGGGCGCCATCGATTTGGCGCTTTTCAACCAGCAGCTCAACCAATTGATGGCCGGCGAGACGGTGACGCTGCCCCACTTCAACTTCTACACCGGCCAGCGCCAGCAGGGGGAGACGCTGCGCATCACCCCCCAGCATGTGATCCTGATCGAAGGCATCCACGGCCTGAACCCAGCGCTGGCGCCGCAACTGCCCAGCCAGCGCATCTTCCGCATCTACATCTCGGCGCTGACGCAGCTCAACCTGGATCGCCACAACCGCGTCTCCACCACCGACACGCGCATGATCCGGCGCATCGTGCGCGACGCAGCCCGCCGCGGCTATTCGGCCGCCGACACCATCGACCGCTGGCCCAGCGTGCAGCGCGGCGAATGGCAGTGGATCTTCCCCTTCCAGGAACACGCCGACGTGATGTTCAACTCCGCCCTGGCCTACGAGCTGGCCGTGCTGCGCCCGCTGGCCGAGCCGCTGCTGCTGGCTGTGGAGCCGGACGCGCCGCAGCGGGTCGAGGCAGACCGGCTGCTGAGCCTGCTGCGCTGGTTCACCCCCGTGCCAGGCGATCTGGTGCCCGACAACTCGATCCTGCGGGAATTCATCGGCGGCTCCAACATGGAGGATTTCATGCCCTGGAAGCGTCGGCAGGATGAGGGGGTGAAGGGGTGAGAGGGTGAGGGGGTGAGGGGAACTTGCTGACTGCCGGAGACGTCAAGCGCACATGGAAAATCACAGCCATTCTCATGTTGAGAGACGTGGGACAGGGAGTCGAGCCTTCAGGCGGGACGGCGCGCTCGACTCACATCGACCAGACCCGGCTGAAGCCTCGACTCCGCGCCAGAGGCGACCCGGCTAAAGCCTCGACTCCGCGTCAGAGGTGACCCCGGCTGAAGCCTCGACTCCGCGTCAGAGGCGACCCGGCTGAAGCCTCGACTCCGCGTCAGAGGCGACCCCGGCTGAAGCCTCGACTCCGAGTCAGAGGTGGCCCCGGCTGAAGCCTCGACTCCGCGTCAGAGGCGTCCCCGGCTGAAGCCTTGACTCCGCGTCAGAGGTGGCCCCGGCTGAAGCCTTGACTCCGAGGCAGAGGTGGCCCCGGCTGAAGCCTCGACTCCGCGTCAGAGGCGTCCCCGGCTGAAGCCTTGACTCCGAGGCAGAGGTGGAGTTGCTGTAGCTCGGCGTCAAGTCTTGCTATTTCTCTTGCCTTGGGCTACAATTGCTGATCTGCCAGGCTGCCCGCTCCTGGCAGTTGTCATGCGACACCCCGGTATTGGCTGGCCCCACGCCGATCTCGCGACCGGCTTGGGCTGACAGGATCAAAATATGCCTCAACCATCACGTCGTGTTGCCAAACAGATGCTCGTCCTGGGCCTGCTGACTGCGGTCATGCTTCTGGCCGCCTGCTCCGCGCCCCCGTCCGGCCCGCAGCCCACGGCTACCGCCGCGCCGCCGACCGAGCTGCCGGCGCCAGGCGTCACACAGCCGCCGGCCGCCGCCACGCAGGTCGCGCCGACCGCGGCCGCGGCCCCGCTGCCGACCGCTGACGCCCAGCTCCCCACGCCGCCCGCTCAGGGGGCGCCCGACCGCCTGGTGATCCCAGCCATTGAACTGGACACCGCCATCGTCGACGTGGGCTGGGAGGTGGTGGAGCGCGGCGCACAGCGCACCACTGAATGGCAGACCGCCGACAACGCGGCCGGCCGGCACATCAACAGCGCGCAGCCGGGCGAGCTGGGCAACGTGGTGCTCTCCGGACATCACAACACCAAGGGCGAGGTCTTCCGGCGCATCAGCGACCAGGAGCTGGCTCTGGGCGACATGGTCTATCTCTACGATGACCAGGGCCGCCGCTTCGACTATCAGGTGACAGAAGTCACCGAACCGCTGTTGGAGGTCGGCGCCAGCGAGGCGCAGCGCCTGGCCAACGCGGGCTATATCCAGCCCACCAGCGACGCACGGGTGACGCTGGTCACCTGCTGGCCCTATTGGACAAACACCCACCGCGTCGTGGTGGTGGCAAAACTGATGCAATAGCAGCTGTCCAGGATCGAGTGGGCGCTCCGGCCGGTCTTCTGGCCGAGCCTGCCCAGCCTCTGATTGCGTGACGGCTGCTGAGATCAGTCCCGGAAGGCAAGGTTATGGAATTACGGCAGTACGGTCGGACCATTTGGAAGTGGCTTTGGTTGATCATCGTGGGCGCGGCGATCGCCGGCGGCATCACCTATCTGATCAGCAGCCGCAGCACCCCCATCTATCGGGCATCTTCACAGCTTTTGATCCAGCAGGCGGCCAACCCTTCCGGACTCCAGTGGACCGAAGTGCTGACCAGCGAACGCCTGGCGGCCAACTACGCCCGCCTGCTGACCACACGCCCGGTGCTGAACCAGGTGGCAGCCAACCTGCGCCTGCCGGAGGTCAGCTCCGCCATCATCGTCGACCCGGTGCGAGAGACGCAGATCATCGTGCTGCATGTGGAGGATCCCAACCCGGCCCTGGCCACGGCTGTGGCCAATGACCTGCCGGCGGTCTTCATTGGCCAGAACGAGAAGCAGCAGCAACAGCGCATCAACAGCACGCTGGAGGTCTACCAGACCCAGATCGACGGAGTGCAGGCCGACATCGAACAGGCCCAGACCCAGCTTCAGCTCTTCCAGTCGTTGGAGGACAACGGCGATGAGCTGACCCTGGAGCAGGCCGCGCAGCGCGCCCGCCTGGAGGCCAGCCTGGCCCAATATCGCAGCTCGCTGGCAGAGCTGCTGCGCAACCGCGACGACGTCAAGCGGGCCGAGGCCAACCGCGGCGACACCATCACCGTGGTGGAGCCGGCCATCGAACCGACCCAGCCCATCCGGCCGAAGGTGTTGGTCAACACCCTGATCGCCGCCGCGCTGGGGGCCCTGCTGCTGGCCGCCGTGGCCTTCCTGATCGAATATCTGGACGACACCGTCAAGCTGCCTGAGGACGCCGCCCGCGTCACCGGCCTGCCCGCGCTGGGCTCCCTGGTGCAGTTCCGCGCCGGCGACAAGGAGCGGCGCCTGATCGCGGCCACCAATCCCCAGTCCCCCTTCACCGAATCCTACCGCACCCTGCGCACCAACATTCAGTTCTCCAGCCTGGACAAGCCCATCGACAAGCTGATGCTCACCAGCGCCAGCCCTGGCGAGGGCAAGAGCACCACCGCCGCCAACCTGGCCGTGGTCATCGCTCAGGGAGGCAAGCGCACCATCCTGGTGGACACCGACCTGCGCCGGCCCGTCCTGCACCAGGTCTTTGGCCTGCCCAACGCCGTGGGCGTGACCAATGCGCTGCTGCTGCCGGCCGGCGGCGATCTGACCCCCTACCTGCAGCAGACCGATGTCGAAAATCTGTGGCTTCTGAGCAGCGGGCCGACGCCGCCCAACCCATCGGAGCTGCTGGGTTCGCACCGCATGGGCGAGCTGATCGACGAGCTGCGCCAATATGCCGACATGCTGGTCTTCGACAGCCCGCCCACGCTGGCCGTCACCGATGCAGCCGTGCTGGCGCGGCAGATGGACGGCGTGTTGCTGGTGGTGGAATCGGCCTCGACGCGCGAGGTGGCCGCCCGGCGCGCCGCCCAGGGGCTGCTCAAGGTCAACGCCAACGTGCTGGGCGTGGCCGTCAACCGCATCCCCTACCGCATGGCCGGCTCTCACTACTACTATTACGACTACTACGAGAACAAGGGCGACAAAGACGACTCCGATCAGGGCGGCGAGAGCAAGAAACGCCGCAAGGGCAAGGATCGCCCAGCCGAAGCCGCCGCCCAGCCGGCCGCGGCCGGCGGCTTCGTGGCCAGCCAACTGCGCCAGCCAGGCTCATCGGCCCAGGATGCCTGAGCACCTGGCCCGCAATCGGCTGGCGCCCTCAACTCTGGCTGGTCGAGGTGGCGCTCTGGCCGGTCTCCGACCGAGCCAGCCTGGCGCTCTGGCCGGTCTCCGACCGAGCCAGCCTGGCGCTCTGGCCGGTCTCCGACCGAGCCAGCCGACCCAGCCCTTCCCACGGCGACCATCCCACAACCAGCGAGGCGAGACGCCGGCATGGCCAGCAACCCGGACATAGCGCCAGAGGCCCCCGCGCCAGCCCCCCGCCAGCCGGGGCGACAACGTCCCTGGTGGCTGAACCGACGCCTCTGGCTGGTGCTGGTGCTCAGCCTGGGCTCGCTCGCCCTGGCCCTGTTCGACATCGACTTCGGCGAGATGGCCGCTGCGCTGCGCTCAGCCAACCTGGCCTGGGTGGCGCTGGCCGGCCTGACGGTGATGGTCACAGCCGCGGCCAAGGGATGGCGCTGGCATCTGCTGCTCTACCCTGCGCCCTCGGCCTCGCACCGGCCGCCGGCCGCTCAACCCATCGGTCGGCCCCGGCTGATCAACATCTGGACGGCCGGCACAGGGGTCAATCTGGCGCTGCCCCTGCCGCGCGCCGGCGACCTGCTGCGGGTCTACCTGGCAGGTGAGGCCGGCCAGGCCAGCAAATCGCTGGTGCTGGGCACCATCGCCGCCGAAAAGCTGCTGGACATGGTGATGCTGGCCATCTGCTTTCTCGGCCTGCTCCTCTTCGTGGCCATGCCGCAGGAGCTGGCCCAGCGCCAGTTCTCCACCGTCGGCGTGGCGTTGGCTCTGACGCTGGCGGTAGCGCTGGTGCTTTGGCAGCGTGAACGGGTCGTGGCGCTGGCCAGCCGCCTCTTACGCCACATCCCCCACGGCGAGCGGGCAGTCGGCAGCCTGGAGCGCGGCCTGGCCGGCCTGATTGCGCTGCGCCAGCCCGGCCGGCTGCTGGGGCTGGCGGGGCTGACGGTGGGCATCTGGTTCGTTTCGGTGCTCACCAACTACCTGATTTTCCTGGCCCTGGGCCTGCCCCCCTCCTGGGTGCAAAGCGTCTTCGTCCTGGTGGTCTTGCAGATCGGCGTGGCTGTGCCTTCGACCCCTGGCAAGATCGGCATCTTTCAGGTCCTCTGTCGCTGGGCGCTGGGTGTGTTCGGCATCGCCGAGGCGCTGGGGCTGGCCTACGGCGTGCTGCTTTACGTGGCCGCGCCGCTCTTGCTGATGGTGCTGGGCGCGGCCGCGCTGGGCATCGAGAGCTGGCGCATCGGCCGCCTGCCGGCTGAACTGGACACGGCGCTCTTTCGCAGAAGTGGGCCCTGAACCGATAGCCATGCTTGATGACACCTCCCGATCCTCCGCCAACCCTGGCGCGACGCTGCGCTGCTCGGTGATCGTACCGGTTTACAACGGCGCCGCGGTGATCGGGCGCTGCCTGGACGCGCTGGCCGGCCAGACGTTGGCGGCGGATCAGTTCGAGATCGTCGTCATCGACGACGGCTCGACCGACGACAGCGCCGGCGCCGTGGAGCGGTGGGCTGCCCTGCATGACGGCTTCCAGGTGCGCGTTGCCAGCCAGGCCCACACCGGGCCGGCCGCGGCCCGCAACCACGGCGCCGCCATCGCCCGTGCGCCGCTCCTCTTCTTCACCGACGCCGACTGCCAGCCGGCCCCGGCCTGGGCCGAGGCGCTGCTGGCCGGCTTTGCCGGGCCGGAATCGCCGGCCGGCCTGATGGGCGCCTACCGCTCGCGGCAGCGGTCGCTGGCGGCGCGCTTTGCCCAGTTGGAGTTCGAGGACCGCTACCGCCGCATGCGGCATCAGCCGGAGCTCGACGTGGTGGCCACCTATTCGGCCGCCTTTCGCCGCGACGTGTTCATCCAGGCCGGCGGCTTCGATCCCAGCTTTCCTGAGGCCAACAACGAGGATGTCGAGTTCTCCTATCGACTGAGCCAGGCCGGCCACCGCATGCATTTTGCGCCGGAAGCGCAGGTCTATCATCATCACGCGGCAAGCTGGCTGGGCTATGTGCGCACCAAGCTGGGCCGCGGCTACTGGCGCACGGTGGTCTACCGGCGCTATCCCAGCAAGGCGCTCAAGGACAGCTACACGCCGCAGGTGCTCAAGCTGCAGATTCTGCTGGCGCCGCTGGTGCTGCTGGGGCTGTTGGGGGCATTGGGCCGCCGGCGGGCCGAACCGCTGGTGTTGATGGCGCCCTTTCTGCTCACCACCCTGCCCTTCGTCCGCTTTGCCCTCTGGCGCGATCCGGCCGCCGCGGCCGTGTCGCCCTGGGGCCTGTGGCTGCGCTCCCTGGCCTTTGCCGCTGGCGTCCTGCGCGGTCTCCTGGCCCGGCCGCGCCGGACATAGCCCATGGAGCTCTGGCATGATGAATGAAATCGGTCTGCCACGTCGCCCCGGTATACGCCGGCGCTGGCTGTTGACGCTGGCGCTGCTCCTGGCAGTAGCCCTGCTGGCCGCCTGCCGCCCGGCCACCAGCCCCGACCCGGCCTGGCCCACAGCGCCGCCGGCCACGCCCACGGCCACCCCCTTCGACGCGCGCGTGCTCGATCCGCTGGTGCCGACGCCGCTGGCCACCTCGATCGTGTTCAGCACGCCGCTGACCTCCAGCCTGACCCCCACAGCCACGCTGGAGGGCTTGCAGCCCGGCCAGCCGCCGCTGACCGCGACGCTGGCCCTGCCGGTCCCCTCGGTCGTGGTCAGCGCGTCCACCGCCCCGGTCGCCGCCCCGCTGGAACCGGACAAAGCGCGCAGCCGTCTCGGAGTGGGCGTGCCGCTCAACGTGACCGACTTCCAGTTCGACGCCGCCCTGGCCCGGGAACTGGGCATGGGCTGGTATCTGGACTGGCACATCGACGCGACGCCGGTGATCACCGATGGGCTGGAATTCGCCCAGCTTTACGCCATGCGCCGCTTCAATCTGCCGCTGCGGCGCGATCTCATCGCCGAGGCCTTGGCCGCCAATCCGGGCGCGCTCTGGCTGGCCGGCAACGAGCCCGATGTGATCTGGCAGGACAACCAGACCCCTGAGCAATACGCCCAGCTCTATCACGAGTTCTACACCTTCGTCAAAACGCTGGATCCCAGCGCGCAGGTGGCCATTGCCGGCGTGACCCAGGTGACGCCGCTGCGTCTTCAGTATCTGGAAGAGGTCCTGGCGGCCTATGAGCGGCTGTACGGCCAGGAGATGCCGGTGGATGTCTGGAACATCCACGCCTTCATCCTGCGCGAGGAGCGCGACTCGTGGGGCGTGTCAATCCCGCCCGGCATCGACGTCGATCAGGGCATGTTGTGGGAGATCGAGGATCACGACGATCTCGACCTCTTCCGCCAGCAGATCGTCGATTTCCGCCGCTGGATGGTCAAACAGGGCCAGCGTGACAAGCCCCTGATCGTGAGCGAATATGGCATCTTGATGCCTGCCGAGTATGGCTTCCCGCCAGAGCGGATCGCCCGGTTCATGACCGAGACCTTTGATTTCCTGCTCAGCGCCGCTGATCCTGACATCGGCTACCCGGCCGATGACAACCGGCTGGTGCAGCGGCTGACCTGGTACAGCTTGAGCGACACCGTATACCCGGCCAGCAACCTGGTAGACCCAAAAACCGGGGAGCTTACCCTGCTAGGCCAGACCTTTGCCGACTATGCGGCCGGACTGGCAGAGGGGCAGTAGCGGACAGAAAGGAGTATGACCGTGTTCAGACCCATGAGTCGAATTTGCCTGGCGATCATCGTGCTCTCAACCCTCCTCATATCGCCCGCTGTAGTGCATGCCGACCCCGAAACAACCAATTGCCTCTATCCATCGACTGCTGATCGCTTCGGCGTCACGGTCTATGCCAATCAGGAGATCACCGACTACGATCTGTCGCCGCTGGGCGCCGGTCGTTATCTCAACTGGCGCGCCGACGAGAACCCCGCACACCCGCAAGCCATGAGCTATTACTTCATGGTGCGCGTAAACGGCGTCACCCATTCACCAAAAGCAGCCGACCTGCGCCAGGTGGCGCTGCAAAATCCAGGTTCCACCTGGATCATCGGCAACGAGGCCGATGTCATCTGGCAGGACAACACCACCCCTGAGGCCTATGCCCAGGCCTTTCACAGCGCCTACACGGAGATCAAATCGGCCGACCCGACGGCGCGCTTTGTGATGAACGGCATCGTCCAGGTCTCGCCGCTGCGCCTGGCCTGGCTGGACCGGGTCTTGAGCAGCTATCGCAGCCTGTACGGCGTCGAGATTCCGGTGGACGTCTGGAATATCCACACCTACGTCGCCAATGAGATGCATCAGGAATGGGGCTTCGAGATACCGCCCGGCATCGACAACGCCGTCGGCTACACCGTTCATCTGGGCACCCAGTGGACCCAGCTCAACGCGCCAGGCGCCAGCGGCGGCACGGTGCATCAGAGCCGGGTGCGGGACACCCGGGCCTATTTCGCGTTTCGCGGCGACAACGTCACGATCTTCCTGCGCAGCGGGCCTGACGCCGGCATCGCCCAGCTTTTCCTCGACCAGTCCACCACCCCGGCGGCCGAGATCGATCTGTACGCCCCGACGGCCGGCACGGTCAGCCGCACCTTTAGCAATCTGCCGCCGGCCGGCGGGATTCTGCAGGATCGCCACAACATCCGCGTGCGGGTAACCGGACGCCGCAACGCCGCCTCCAGCGACACCTGGGTGCGGGTCGATGCCATGCAGGCGTCCTCGACGGCCAGCCTGCCCGGCGGGCGTTTCGAGGACAATGACCCGCTGCGGGCCATGATCGTCACCACGGTGGATGACCATGACAACATCGACCTGGTCACCCAGCAGATCCGCGTCTTCCGGCAGTGGATGCGCGATCGCGGCCTGCGGGACAAGCCATTGATCAACACCGAATATGGCATCCTGATGACCGAGGACATCGGCTTTGACTACCCGCGCGTGCGCACTTTCATGCTCTCCAGCTTCGATCGCTTCCTCAACGGCCTGGTCGATCCCAATCTGGGGTATCCGGCCGACGACAACCGCATGCTGCAAGAGTGGTTCTGGTTCGCCCTGGCCATCAACGATTTCGAGGGTCGCGCCACAAGCACCGGGCTGTATGACAGCGTGACGCACGCCATCAAGCCGCTGGGCAACGACTTCGCCAACTATGTCCGGCCGCGCCAGGTGAACTACACCGATCTGACGCTGGACAACGCGACGGTCACCCCGTACTGGCCGATCTTCGCCGGTGCGCCCAGCGTGTTGCACGTCGAATCCTGGCTGCGCAACCTGGGTAACCTGGCCAGCGGCCCCTTCGACGTCACCTTCCGGGCGGGCAACGGCACGCTGCTGGCCACCCAGCCCTTCACCGGCCTGCCCAAACGCTACGACCCCGGCTTCCAGACCATCGTTTCATATGACTGGCAGGTGGTGATGACCGGCCCGCGCAGCGTGGGCATCATCGTCGACGAAAGCAATCAGGTCGTCGAGCCCTGCCAGACCAACAATGAACTCTCCGTTCAGGTGACGCCGCCCCAGGGCACCGATCTGGCGCTGAGCAATCTGCGCACCGATCCAACCCCGTTGCCCCCGATCCCGCCCGGCTCCACGGTGACGCTGCAAGTGGACCTGCGCAACCTGGGCTCCGTCGGCACAGCCGCCTCCCAGGTCGAGGTCAAGTTCTGGAACGGCGATCCCAACGCCGCTGGAACGCTCATCGGTACGCACACGCTGACCCCCGGCAACGTCACCTTGCCCGCCAGCGTCGCCCTGCCGTGGTCCAACGTCGGCCCGGGCCGCTACACCATCTACGCCCGCGTCGAGCCGGCGCCGGAAGAGACCAACACGCAGAACAACACCGTGCAGACGACCCTGCTGGTACCCGGCAGCGTCGTCCAGTTGCCGATAGCTGGCATACGCTACACCACGCCGCGCTCCAACACAGCACTGCGCTCCGAGCAGCGGCTGATGTGGCCTGCGCTGCTGCCAGCAGAAATCCTGCCTGCCAACGGACAATAGCCATGCCCTCACGATCTTCTGCCAACTCTGCGCGGTCGCCCCGCTGGTCCCGCACCGCGGCCTGGGTGGTCGTCGGCCTGTGCATCCTGGCGGCGCTGGCCATCATGCCTGGCGCCTGGGCGCTGCCCGAACAAACGCCCGATTTCCAGACGGTGCCGACGATCACGCCCACGCCCACCCGGCCCGGCAGCGGAGCGACCAGCACGCCCGCGGCCACCAACACGCCGCCCCCCGGCGCCACGGACACGCCCGCGCCGACCGATACGCCGCCGCCGGGCGCCACGGCCACCGCCACGCCGCCGCCCGGCGCCACCGCCACACCCACCGGCGCCGCCACCCCTACCGCCACCGCCACCCCTACCGCCACCCGCGCCGCGCCGGTTGCCACCTTGCCCGTGCGCCCTGGCGCTGCCCCCTGCTGGGCCGCGCCCACCCCTGGCTTTGCCCCTGAAACCACATCGGCGCTGGAGTGGCGCGCCGAAAGCGCCCAGTTCCTGACGACCCCAGGCCAGACCGTCACCCAGCGCCTGCTGGTGCGCAACACCGGCGCCAGCACGCTGTCCAACGTGGTGATCTGCAACCCGCTCAACCCGGCGCTGGTCGCCGGCGCGCCGCAGACGACGCAGGGGCAGGCGCGCATTGAGCCGGAGGGCCTGCTGGTGGAGCTGGGCAGCCTGGCGGCCGGCAAGAGCGCCGAGGTCACGCTGGATCTCACCATCCCGGCCGATTACCCGCTGGGCGGCGTCATCGAGAGCCAGGCCTGGCTGCTGTGGGACGCCGGCCAGCGCGCCAGCAGCGAGCTGTTGACCTGGGCCTTGCCGCCGGCCTACCTGCCCCCCACGGGCCGCTGAGGCCGGCGCGGCGGGCAGTCTCAGGCCGTCGAACACGCCGTCATGCCGAGCAAAGCGGCCGCTGCGCCCCCCTCCTGGCTGGCCCCCGGCCTGGTCTTCGGCCTGGCGCTGGCAGTCTATCTCCTGACTGCGCCGCCGGGGCTGACCTGGGCCCATGACAGCGCCGACGGCGGCGATCTGATCAGCGCCGCGCTGACGCTGGGCGTGCCCCACCCCAGCGGCTACCCCACCTGGACGCTGCTGGCTGCGCTGTTCAGCCGCCTGCCGCTGGGGACCGCTGCCTGGCGGGTCACGCTGCTCTCCATGCTCAGCGCCGCCACAGCCGGCGCGCTGGTCGCGGCCACCACGCCCCGGCTGGCGCGGCTGGCCGGTCTCCCGCAGCCGGCGCTCGGCGCTGACCACAAGCGCACGGCAGACCTCCCCCGCTCGGGCCGGTCTCCGACCGAGCCCGTCCTTTTCGACGACGACAGCGCACAACGCGCACGAACATCTGACCACAAGCGCACGGCAGACCTCCCCCGCTCGGGCCGGTCTCCGACCGAGCCCGTCCTTTTCGACGACGACAGCGCACAACGCGCACGGACATCTGACCACAAGCGCACGGCAGGCGAGACAAGCGCCCGAGGCTGGTCTCCTGTCGTGCTCTTGTTGTCCACTGCACCGAGCCTGGCGGCCGGGCTGACCCTGGCCTTTTCCCCCCTGCTCTGGGGCCAGGCCACGGTGGCTGAGGTCTACGCCCTGCACGCTGCCCTGGCGGCCGGCGCGCTGTGGGCTTCGGTGCGCGGCCATGCCGGCGGCGGTCGCCGCTGGGCCGCGGCCGCCGGGCTCTTCCTCGGCCTGGGACTGGGCAACCACCTGACCACCGCCTGGCTGCTGCCCGCGGCCGCCATCCTGCTCTGGACAGGGGCCGCCCGCCGGCGCGAACGGATGCGCACCCTGGCCGCGGGCGGCGCCGGCCTGGCCGCCGGTCTGCTGGTCTACCTCTACCTGCCCTGGGCGGCCAGCGGCGACAGCCCGATCAACTGGGCCGCGCCCGGCAGCATGGATCGGCTCTGGTGGCTGGTCTCGGGCGTGCTCTATCGGGGCTATGCCTTCGCCGCGCCGTGGACGGCCGCGCCCGGTCGTTTGGCCGTCTGGTCGGCCGAGCTGTGGCGCAGCTTCTGGCCGTGGGGGCTGGCGGTCAGCCTGCTGGGCCTGGTCACGCTGTGGCAACGCCAGGTCGCGCTGGCCGCGGCGCTGAGCAGCAGCCTGCTGTTGGGCCTGGTCTGGGCCATCGGCTACAACACCAGCGACTCGCAGTGGACGCTGCTGCCCGGCTGGGTCATCCTGGCGCTGACCCTGGGCGTCGGCCTGGCCATGCTGCTGGATTGGCTGGCCGGCTGGCGGCGCAACGCGGCCCTGCTGGCCGCGCTGCTCAGCATCGCCCTGGCGGCTGCGCCCGCGGCCATCCACTGGCAGCAGCAGACCCTGCGCCACGACCAGGTCGCCGAGCAATTTTACAGCCAGGTCTTGCAGCAGGTGGCCGAGAACGCCGTGGTGCTGACGGCCGGCGACCGCGCCACCTTCGCCCTCTGGTATGGCCGCTACGGCCTGGCGCTGCGGCCTGATGTCACGCCGGTCAGCCGGGAGCTGTGGGCGCTGCCCGGCTACCGGGCTGTGGTGGCCCGCCAGCACCCTGAGCTGGCCGGACCCCAGCCGCCGGCCGCCTGGCCCGATCTGCTGCAGGCCGCCGGCCAGCGTCGCCCCCTCTACCTGGCGCAGGCCAGCGGCGAGGGGAACACCCTGCCGCCGGCCGTGGACAACTGGAGCGCGACGCCGGAGCTGCAAGGCGCCGGCTGGAGCCTGTGGCGGCTGACGCCGTGAAAGTTGGCCGGTCAACGACTGGTTTCGATGCGCCGCCCCGCAGCGGCGGCAACTCAACCAACGGTTGACCAACTGTGGGCCGCGGCACTTGCCAGAACCATCACCCTGTGGTAGCTTGAACATCTATGACTGCAAGCCCTGTCTCATCCTCCCCATCCCGCCGGCGGCCGTGGAAGCTGGTGCTGGTCGTGATCCTCCTGGCGCTGCTGGTGGTCACAGCGCTGCTGGCGCTGCGCGGCCTGCGGGCAGCCAGCGCGGCCCGCTCCGCCCTGAGCGAGCTGCGGGCGCTGCAGGCGCTGGACATGAACGCGTTGACCACGCTGGATCCCGCCGCGCTGGCCGACATGCAGGGCCGTTTCGCCCGCTTGGAGGCCGATTTCGCCGTCATCAGCCGCGAGGCCGGCCCATTTCTGCCCCTGGCCGGGCCAGTAGGCCGGCTGGCCGGGTATCCGGCCGAGGGAGAGGCGGCCCCGGCCCTGCTGCAGATGGCCCAAAGCGCGGCCACGGCCGGCCGGGCCAGCATGGACGGCGCGCTGCCGCTGGCCACGGCCCTGAACGACCCCGCCGGCCAGGGGAGCGCGCTGGCCCGCCTGGCCCCGGCGCTGCAACAGACCCAGTCCAGTTGGCAGGAGGCCGAGGCCGCGCTGGCCGCCATGGCCGCGGCGCGCAGCCAACTGGACCTGACCCAGCTCGACCCGCGCATCGCCGGCCAGTTGGAACGCCTGGACCGCTACCTGCCGTTGATGCAGACCGGCTCGGCGCTGGCGCGTTTGGCGCCGGAGCTGCTGGGGGTGGAGGGCGCCCGCACCTACCTGTTGCTGGCCCAGAACAGCGACGAGCTGCGGGCCACCGGCGGTTTCATCAGCGGCGCGGGCCTGGTGCAGGTCGACCAGGGGCAACTGGGCGAGATGGATTTCACCGACAGCTACACCATCTTCAACCCTGACATCGACCATCCACTGGCGCCGCCCGATCTGGAGCAAGCCATGGACGCGCAGATCCTGCTCTTCCGCGACGCCAACTGGTCGGCTGACTATCCCACCTCGGCCCGCGTGGCGCAGGCGCTCTACCAGTTGGACACCGGCGCAGCCACCGATGGGGTCATCGCCTTCGATCTGGAGGCGACCCAGCGCATCGTGGCCGCGCTGGAGCCGCTGACGCTGCCTGGCTATCCGGAGCCGATAACCGCGGCCAACGTGCTGACGGCCATGCGCCAGATCTGGGCTGACCCGCTGGCCACCGAGAACACCGTGGCCGAGGCTGGCAAGTCCGACTGGTGGCTTTACCGCAAGGATTTCATGGGCGACCTGGCCGGCGCCGCCCGCGCCCGGCTCGAATCGGGCCAGGTGGACTTCGGCCAGTTGGCGCGCGCCCTCTACACCAGTCTGCAAGAGAAACATGTGCTGGTGACGGTCAACGATCCGGCCACCGCGACCCTGCTGGCTGAGGCCGGCTGGAGCGGCGCGGTGACGCCGGGCGACGGCGACTATCTGCTGGTGGTGGACAGCAACGTCGGCTGGAACAAGGTCAACAGCCTGGTGCAGCGCACCACCAACTACAGCGTGGCGCCGCAGGCTGACGGCAGCCTGTTGGCCGATCTGGAGCTGGTCTACCGCCACCAGGGGGAGGCCAGCGACCAGCCGTGTGAACATGTGGCCCGCTACGGCGACTCCTACGAGGAGATGATGCGCCGCTGCTATTTCAACTACATCCGGGTTCTGGTTCCCGCCGGGGCTGAGCTGCTCAGCGCCGAAGGCTTCGAGCAGGATCAGGTCACCGTCAAGTCGGGCGAACGGGATACCACGCAGTTGGCCGGCAGCCTGATCACCCCCTCCGGCGCCACGCGCAGCGTGCGCCTGAGCTATCGCCTGCCCAGCGGCCTGCTGAGCGACGACGTCTACCGGCTGCGGGTGCAAAAACAGCCCGGCACGCCGGCCTTGCCGGTCAAGGTCACGCTGCTGGCCCCGCCTGGCGAGGTCTGGCAGCCCGTGGCGCCCGGCGGCCAGCAGACCGAAGAGGGCGTGCGGGTCTTCTTCGAGCTCAGCCAGGACACCGAGGTCGTCATGCAGCGACAGCCCTGACGACCCAGAGTCTGGACGAACAGTTACGAGGAGAATCAAGCATCGTGCGCAGACGATTTTTCCTGGCATGGCTGACAGGCGTGGCGCTGCTGGCCGGGCTGGCCCTGGCAGTCGGCAGCCCGGCCGCGGCCAGCTCGCGCGCGCCGCAGCAGCCTGACCAACCGACCGGCGATCCGATCATCATCCGCTGGTCCACCGAGACCGAGGTCAACACCGCAGGCTTCAACGTCTACCGCGCCCTGGCCGAGGAGGGCCCCTGGGAACAGATCAACTCCCGTCTGATCCCCGGCTCGCCCGATCCGCTGCGCGGCGGCAGCTACGTCTTCACCGACACCCAGGTCATCGCGGGCGTCACCTACTGGTACGAGCTGGAAGAGGTCGAGCTGAGCGGCCAGGCCACCCGCCTGGAGCGCACCACCGCCACAGCCCAGCGGGCCGGTCCGCTCTCCGGCTTGCAGTGCGCCAGCGGGCTGGGGCTGCTTCTGAGCCTCAGCGCCGGCATGGTGTTGACCGGTCGCCGCCGGCGCCCAACCGGCGCGCCATCGGGTGATCTGCCATGACTCCTCCTGAACTGCTGCTGATCAGCCCACCTGACTATCAAACGCGCGAGTTTCGCGGCGCCCAGCCGCTGGGCATTGCCTATCTGGCGGCGGCGCTGCGGGCGGCCGGCATCGCCAGCCAACTGCTGGACGCCAACCTGGGCGGCCCGACGCCGCTGGAGCCGCTGACGCAGCAACTGAACCGCTTCGTGGCCGGCGTCAGGCAGGCCGGCGGCCGGCCGGTGGTGGGCATCTCCATGGTCTCGCAGGTGACGGCCACCGTCGCCGAGCTGGCCGAACGCATCAAGCGCGCAGACCCTGAGACGTTGGTGATCGTGGGCGGCTATCACCCGACCTTTGCCGACCGCGAGATTCTGGAGGATTTCCCGGCCATCGATCTCTGCGTGCGCGGCGAGGGGGAGCAGACCATCGTCGAGCTGATGCAGCACTGGCAAGAGGCTGCGGCTGGCCCGGCCGATCTCGGCCGCCAAGGCGTCGCCAGCATCGACTGGGGCCACATTTTGGGCGTCACGTGGCGCCAGGGCGCGGAGATCGTCGTCAATCCCAGCCGGCCCAACAACACCGCCCTGGACGCGCTGCCCTTCCCGGCGCGCGATCTCCTGCCGCCGCTGCAGGCCTATGCCCCCTATGCCGACACGGTGGCTGGCAAGATGCGCCTCAAGGCCTCCATGATCTCCAGCCGCGGCTGTCCCTTCCACTGCAATTTCTGCGCCATCATCGCCTTCTACGGCGACGCGGGCGGCATGGCCTGGCGCGGCCGCAGCGTGGACAACGTGGTGGCCGAGATGATCGAGCTGGCCGAGCGCGACGGCGCCAGCCACTTCGAGTTTCAGGACGACAACTTCTTCGTGCAGCCCAAGCGCGCCCTGGCCATCGTGCAGCAGTACGCCGCCACCGGCCGGGACTTCTCCTTTGCCTTTTTGACCCGCCCCGACCAGGTGGTCAAGGGAGAACGCTATTTCCCCGCCCTGCGCCAGGCCGGGCTGCGCTATGTCAGCGTCGGCATCGAAAGCGGCAGCGACGCCTCGCTGGTGCGCATGGTCAAGCAGACGGGGGTAGAGATCAACCGCCGGGCGCTGGAGATCCTGCACAACAACGACGTCGCCGCCCAGGTGGAGTTCATCATGTTCGAGCCGGGCAGCCTGTTGGAGGACCTGCAGGCCAACCTGCACTTCATCGAGCAACAGGGGCTGTTTGGCTATTTCCCGCCGCTGGTTTTCACTTGTTTGCTGTTGATGCCTGGCACGCCGGCGCGCAGCCAGATGGAACTGGAGCGGGGCTTGAGCGGCAACATCCACCAGGTCCTGCCCTATGAGTTCATCGATCCCCAGGTCACAGAGGTTTTTCAACTGCTGGACGAGTTCCGGAGCCGGCTGGGCGATCGCTGGTATGAGCTGGCCTTCAGGCTGCTGGATGGCCTGCCGGCGCTGGAGATCAGTCTGCAGCAGGAACAGGTCCCGGCCGCCCTCTCCCTCGACCCGCGTCGTCTGGCGCAGCTCAAGCTGGAGTTCTTCGCCCTGACCCGCATCCCCTATCAACTGCTGCGCGACGGGCTGGATCTGGCGGCGCGGGGTCAACATCTGGCCGGGCAGCCAGAGCTGCTGTCCAGGGCCGAGGCCGAGCTGGCCGAGGTCAGCAGCCGGGTTCAGCTCCTGCTGCCGCGGGCCCCCTGATCCCCTGTCGCCGCACCTCAGAGGGGTTCGGGCGATCTGTGCAACAAATCCGCAATGACGGGGGGAATCTGTTCTTTGTCGTTGCCCAGCAGCAGCCGGTAGACCGGGGTACTCTCCACCGCCTGCGCCAGAAACTCCACATGCTCCCGGGCCAGCGCGGCCTCGTGCAGGTCCACGCTGAAAAAGAGCAGCTCGCTGAGCAGCGCGGCCCGGCTGGCCGGCGCCAGAGCGGTGTGCGCCTGGTCGGTGATCTCCGGCGCCAGGATGGCAGCCACCTGCCCGCTGGCCGCCATGCGTTCCGGGTAGGCTTCGGAGAGGATGATCTGGCGCTTGGCGGTGTGGCTGCGCTGGGGTGAGAGGTGGGGCGTCAGCTCGGGGAACCAGGCGGCCGTGGCATCGGTCACATCCAGGGTGCTCAACAGGGTGATGACCTCCAGCGCGCCGCCGGCCGTGCGCTGCACCAGGGTGGTGTCGTCTCCCAGAAAATCCAGGCCGGCGCTCACCGAGGTGAGCATGGTGGTGGTCTTGCCTGCGCCCGACCGTCCGGCAATCAGCGCGGCCCGGCCCTGGCTGCCGATGGCTGAGGCATGGATCAGGTGCAGCCCCCGGCGGCGCAGATGCTGGTAGAGGGTGATGAAGATCGCCTGCCGGTAGTGGCGCAGCGGCCAGCGGGCGGGATCATGCACCAAGCCCACCGTGCGCCCCTCCTCCTGGTTCAGCGCGGTCAGCATCACGTCGCCATGGCGGGTGAAAAGAAAAGGCCCCTCGCGATATTCACTGGTTTCTTGTTCGGAGGAACTGGCCTGCGGGGGCCAGGGCAGATCGGGCAGCGGCTGCTCGCCCAGATCCAGCAGATCGATGGCGAAATCCACCGCCTGGCCCTGCGGCGCGAGGAGGGGGCAGGCCAGCGGGCGCAGCCATTGACGCTGCAAGGCTGCGGTGCTGGCGCGTGCCCTGACCAGGCAAGGGCCGATCTGGAGGATCGCCTCTGGGGTGGGATGGGCGGCGGTGTATGCTTCGTAGGATGCCGCCAGTCTGTCGAAGAACTGGGCAGCAGTTGGCGGCGAAAAGGGCATCAGGCTGGAAAAATGCAACGAAGGAAAGCTGGAGACCAACTTTCCTTCTCGCAAACCGACAGAATAGCGCCCAACGCAAATGCGCCGGGTCTTAAGGCCACAGCGTTGTGACTGTCGTATTAATTGCCTGGCAACAGCCAGTCGCCATTTCCAGGGCGGCTAACAGTACCCAACGTCACCTTCTGAAGCCGCTGGTGCTTGGTCAGGGTCGGGGTCTGGTAGGTCTTCTTGGCGGGCGTGCTCTGATTCACAATGATACCTCCGTGTTGGGTTGATTGCGCTGGGAGCGCTGTTCACAGGACGACGGTTACACGCTGTGGCAACACAGCGGGCTCAATGCCAAAGGGTAGACGATCTACAGTGCAACGAGAAGCCCTTCATCGGTCAGTTGCCCGACAAGACGCAGGACATCGGCCACCACCTGATCTTTGTCCGCATTGTACTCTTCGGTGACAATGTTCGCCAGATCATCGACGGTTCGGCGCCCATCGATGTTCTCCCAAATGACCGTGCCCACGCCATCAAGACTGTAGTAGTCGCCGTTGGCCAGGTTGATCAACAAGGCCTCTCCGGCGACCACGCGCTCGATGATCTGATCGCTGTCTTTGGCAAACGAACTATCCAGGGAGAAACGGGACATGGGTGTGTTGGGACGTGAAGCGTACTGCGAACCACAAGAACGGGAAGATTATAGCATAGCCATTAACCATTTGTCAAGCCATTTGACCGACCAAAGGTCAACTTCCAGCCCAGGTTTTTCTGGGAACCATTCACCGGAGGGGGGCGTCTGAAAAAACGTTCCCCTTGGACTTCTGGGGACGGCCCTTGGCGTGTCGCATCCCGCACGCAGTCTCAGACGCCGGACGCGGCATGCCGCACCGGCGCAGCCCGTGACGACCAAAGCGCCTGATGAGGTGACGACGAATGGATCGGTTGAGCAGAATCGGCATGATTGTGATCATGGTGTTGGGGCTGATGGCGCCTGCCAGCGTCTCCGGCCAAGAGGGCGAGTCGCAGGACGCCGCCCCGCGCTTGGTGGAGATGAGCCCTACCGGCCTGATCTTCGAGTTGGATGTGGCGTCGCCGAAGCTGGAGGAAGTTCAAGTCGATGGCCAGACTTTTCAGCGGCTGAGCCTGCCCGGATACACGGCCGGCGGCGCGGCCGGCCAGCCTGAGCTGCTGCAAACCGGCGTACTGCTGGGCATGCCAGCCGAGGGCAGCGTCCAACTGCGCATCCTCGACGCCCAGGTCGAAACGCTGCCGGGCAGCTACACCCTCTATCCCGCTCCCCAACAGGTGGTGCAACGTGACCCGCAGAGCGGCGAGGCCGACGCGGTGGCCGGCGTTCAGGAGCAGTTCACCTGGGATCGCACCGCCTACGCCAACGATCAGTTCCAGCCTGAGGCCGTCGTTTCCCTGGACGAGACCGCCTTCATGCGCGATCAGCGGGTGGCCCGGGTGTTGATCCAGCCGGTGCAGTACAATCCGGCCCAGGGCACGCTGAAGGTCTATCGCTGGTTGCGGGTGGAAGCGACCTTCGACGGCGCGACCAGCGATGCCCCGGCCGACGCCAGCGCGGCAGCCAGCCCCTTCGACGCCCTGCTGCAAGCGCAACTGCTCAACTTCGACCAGGCCCAAGCCTGGCGCACCGGGCGCGGCGAACCGCTGAGCAGCGGCCACGCGCCGGAGAGCGTCTACCCCGGCGACACCTCGCGCACCTGGTTCAAGACCGCCCTGCGCGCCAGCGGGCTGTACAAGATCACCCTGGCCGAGCTGCAAGGCGCCGGGCTGGCGCCGCTGGCCGCGGCCAACCCCGCCTATTTGCAGGTCTGGACCCACGGACAGCAGGTGGCGGCGCATTTCGTGGGCGACGGCGACGCTCAGTTCGAGCCGGGCGAGGCGCTGCTCTTCTACGCCGACATCCAGCCGACCATCTACAGCGAGACCGACGTCTATTGGCTCAGCGTGGGCAACACGCCCGGTCTGCGCATGGCCCCCAGCAACGCGGCGCCGGCCGGCGCGGCGACCGACACCGCGGCCTGGGCCACCGCCCGCCTGGAGGAGGACTACATCTACAAAGGCGATCTGCCGGGCTACGGCATCGCCACCTCCTATCCCCGCTGGTATTGGAAAGAGCTCAGCACGCTCTTCACCCCCTCCTACACGGTCTATCAGACGCTGCCCACGGCCAACACCAGCGGCTACACCGCGCGGGTGCGGGTTCGTATGCAGGGCTCCAGCTTCGTCGCTGCGGTCAACCCCGATCATCGGGTGCGCGTTGAATTGAACGGCCAAGCCATCGGCGTGATGACCTGGGATGGATTGATCCCGGCCCAAAGCGAGTTCCAGGTATCCAGCGCCCTGCTGCGGCGCGGCCTGAACAGCGTCACGTTGACTCTGGAGGCCATCTCCGGGGTGGCAAACGATGGCTCCCTCCTGGACTGGGTCGAGATCGACTATCAACACGCCTTGCAGACAGTCAACGACCAGGCGCTCTTCGCGGCCGCAGCCGGCGGACAGCGGGAGTTCCAGGTGCAGGGCTTCAGCGGTCAGGATGTGCTGGCCTTCGACGTGACCAATCCGGCCGCGGTTACACGTCTGACCGGCTGGCAGGCGACCCCCATGGATGCCCCTGATGCAGCGCCGGAGGGCGCGGCGCCGGCCGCGGCCAGCGCGACCAGCCAATACCAGGTCTATCTGCCCATCGCCGGCGCGCCGGGTTCGGCCGGCAGCGCCAGCTATCAGGTGCGTTTCGGCGTCGCCAGCGCCACTCCCCGCCGCTATGCGCTGACCCGGCTGGCAGCCACACCCCCCATCGCGGCGCTCAGCCGCGACGTTGGCTCGAACCTGCACAGCACGGGCAACCGGGCCGACTATCTGCTGGTCAGCCACAGCAGCCTCTGGCCGGCCGCCGAGGCGCTGGCCAGCCATCGCCGCGCCCGCGGCCTGACGGTGACCCTGGTAGAGATCCAGGACATCTACGACGAGTTCAGCAATGGCCGGATGGACCCGCGTGCGATTCGCGATTTCACGGCCTACGCCTACGCCAACTGGCAGCGGCCCGCGCCGGCCTATCTGATGCTGTTGGGCAGCGCGCACTACGACTACCGCATGCGCACCGGTCTGGCGTCGCAGCCGATTCTTGTGCCGACCTATTTCGGTTGCGCCGACCCCTTCACCTGTGAGGTGGCGGTGGAGAATGAGTTCGTGGCCATCAGCGGCAGCGATCGCATGCCCGACCTGGCGCTGGGACGGCTGCCGGCCCGCAACCTGGCCGAAGCGACGTTGATGGTCAACAAGGCTATCAGCTACGAGACCGCGCCGCCGACCGGGGCATGGCGCAGCACCCTGACCTTTGTGGCCGACAACTACCGCGCGGCCGATGGCACGCCAGATCCGGCCGGCAACTTCGAGGCGCTGAGCAACGGGACGATTGCCCTGGTTCCCCCGCAGTATGTCAGCAACCGCATCTTCTACGATCCCTATCCCAACGACGACGGGGGCGAGCCCTACCGCTACCGCACCGCCGCCGCCGCCACCACCGCCATTGTGACCGCGGTCAACACCGGCACAGTCTTTCTCAACTATATCGGGCATGCCGGCGTCACCACCTGGGCCCACGAAGCGCTCCTGCGCATGCGCGATGTGGGACGCAACGATGTGACCCTGCTCAACAACGGCGGTCGCCTGCCCATCGTGCTGGACATGGCCTGCGCCAGCGGCAACTTCGCTGACCCGCTGCAAACCGGCCTGGAGGTGATGATGCTGGGCCGGTCCGGCGGCGGATCGGTGGCTGGCTGGGCTGCCACTGGCTTCGGCGTGGCCACCGGTCATGATCAGCTCCATCGCGGCTTCTACCAGTCAGTCTTCGGCGGCCAGCGCGTCCTGGGGCTGGCCACCGCGGCCGGCAAGCAAGCCCTGTGGGGCAGCGGCAGCAACCTGGATCTGCTGGACACCTTTGACCTGCTGGGCGATCCGGCTTTGCGCATCAACCTGCCGTAGCCGTTCCGCCGTCGCAGTTTTGACATGCGCGCAGCCCTGTGCTAACATCGCTGGCTGCCGTGCTGCCCAACTCCTCGAGATATGTGCATTCATTTCAACCTGGCTGAAGGAGTAAAGAGACATTCCATGAATCGTTCTGCCCTGCGCATCGTTCCTCTCCTGATCATTCTGCTCTCATCATTGCTGGTCGCGCTTCCCGTCCACGCCAACGTCAACCTCAGCTACTTCCGCATCGACCAGGGAGCATCTTCCAGCCAGTTGGTCGTCTTATGGGGCACAGAGACCGAAACGGACACAGCCGCTTTCATCATTCAACGCGGAACCACCAACGACCCGGCGCAGGCCGCGGACATCGCAACGGTGCAGGCTACCGGTACAGCCGTCGCCGGCAAGGATTACGAATACGTCGATAACGGCGTGACAGCCGGGCAGGTTTATTACTATTGGCTGATCGAATTCACGCGCGGCGGGGAGCGCAACCCGCTGGGCACGGTGCAGCAGGCCGCGGCCGGTTCCACGGCGACGCCAACGACGCAGCCGACCGCCACCCCGCCACCCACCGCCACGACGCAGCCGTTAGCGCAGAATACCCCGCTGCCCACCGCCACGACGCAGCCGTTGGTGCAGAACACCCCGCCGCCCACCGCCACCTCGCAGCCGTTGGTGCAGGATACCCCGGCAGCCACCAACACCGCGCCGCCAACCACCACCAGCGCGCCAACCATCCCGCCAGCCGCCGCGCCGACCAGCGCGCCGGTCAATCCGGCGCTCACGACGCCGGCCACGGCGGCCGTGACCACTGACGGACAGGATGCCGCGGCGAAAGATGCCACCGTGGCGGCCGCGGCCGCCGCGGAGCGGAGCGAGAGCCAGACCGGCGTGTTGCAGGATACCGCCACGACCCCCGCGGTCGCAGATCAGGCCGCGGCCACGGCCGAGCCGACCAGCGGCGCGGCCGCGCCGGACGCCACAGCCACGCCGCAGACGGTGGCCGAGGCCGCGCCGGCCCAGGAGGCCGCGCCGCAGGCGCAGCTGCTGCGCCCCACCGCCACCCCTCGCCCCTCTGATTCGGCGAGCGGGGGCGCCGGCGCCTCCGGCCTGCTGGCGGTCGTCGGCGGCGGGGCTGTCTGCGGCGCAGGACTGCTGGCGCTGGTGGTCTTCTTCGTCTGGCGGCGCCGGTAAATCAGGAGTAGCGACAGCTCATGCCTTTTCCGCACCTTCGTTCGCATGGAGCCAGGCAGGCCGCCCGGCTGGCGCTGTTCCTTGTGATCGCCCTTCTGCTGGCTGGGTGTAGCCGCAAGGCGGCCACACCCAGCGCCACGCCGACCGCGCCGGCCGTGGCCGCGTCCACCGCACCGGCCACGGTCCAGCCGGTGGACGCGGTCAAGTTCGTGGTGAGCGAGCCTGGCCTCTACGGCGTCACCGCGGCCGACCTGACCGCTGCCGGCTTCGATCCGGCGGCCGGCGACCCCAGCCGGCTGACCCTGACCCTGGACGGCGAGCCGGTGACGCTGATCAGCCAGGGCAGCGGCGACACGCTGGATCTGACCTTCTACGGCGCGCCGCGCGCCAGCCGCTATGGCTGGGAAAATGTCTATTGGCTGAGCTGGGGCGACCAACCCCGGAGCGAGGTGGGCCGCACGCTGACGCCGGCGGCGACGGCTTCGGCGCAGCTCCGAACAAGCTTCACCGACCGCCAGACGCTGGAAGAGAACATCACCTATCTGTCGCAGCTTCCGGCCGACAGCGATCACTGGCTCTGGCAGTCGCTCTTTGCGCCGGCCACCTTCGACCTGCCCTTCGACCTGCCCGGCTGGGCCGGCGGCGATGTGGAACTGAGTGTGACGCTGTGGGGCAACACCCAGGACGCGGCGGCGGATCCTGACCACCGCGCCCTGCTGCTGGTCAACGGCCAGCAGGTGGCGGAGGCGGCCTGGGATGGCCAGGGCACGCGCACGGTGACGGCCACCCTGCCGGCCGATGTGGTGCAGGCCGCCGGCAACACCCTCACCCTCTCCGCCCCCGGCGACACCGGGGCCACGGTGGACATGCTCTACCTGGACCGCGTCGACCTGGCCTATGAGCGCCAACTGGCCGCGGCGCCTGACCAGCAGTTGCTCTTCGGCATCGAGGCGGGCGCGCCCGTGGCGGTGGCTGAGGCCGATGCGGCCCAGGCGCTGCTGTGGGAGGTGACCGATCCGGCCGCGGCCACGCCGTTGACTGGGGCGACGACTTCAGCCGAGGGGCTGAGCTTCCAGGACGACGAGGGCGAGGGCCTGCGGCGCTATGCCCTGGCCACGGCTGGCGCGCGCCTGACGCCGCAGGCGATCCTGCCGGCCAACAGCGCAGACCTGCGCCAGAACAGCGAGGGCGCCGACTACATCGTCATCACCCCATCTGACTTCGCCGCGGCCTTGCAGCCATTGGTCGACTATCGCCGCGAGCAGGGTTTGCGCGTAACCGTGGCCGAGATTCAGGATGTGTATGACACCTTCAGCGGCGGCATGGTCGATCCCGCGGCCGTTCGCGACTACATGCGCTATGCCCGCGACAACTGGCCCGGCCCGGCCCCGCGCTTTTTGCTGTTGGTGGGCGACGCCAGCTACGACTACCGGGGCTTTCTGGCGGATGGAACGCCCAACCTGATCCCGACCTATCTGTTGCAGACGCATTTCGTGGGCGAGACGGCCAGCGACAACTGGTTTGTCAGCCTGGACGAGCAGGATGACCGGCCGGACATGGCCGTGGGACGCATCCCGGCGCAGACGGCTGAACAGGTGGCCACGGTGGTAGCCAAGACGCTGGCCTATGAGCAGGATCCGAACGCGGCCAACTGGGCCGGGCGGGCGCTCTTCGTGGCCGACGACAAGCAGACCTCCTTCCAGGAGATCAGCGACGACCTGGCGACCAATTACCTGCCGGCCAGCTATGAGGCTGAGAAGGTCTATCTGGGCCAGAGCGCCGACCCCAACGGGGCGGTGATCGACCAGCTCAACCAAGGGGTCGGCATGGTGACTTATGTGGGCCACGGCAGCATGAATGTCTGGGCGCAGGAGAAGATCCTGAGCATCACCGACGCGGTCAGCCTGCACAATGCCACCCAGCCCTTCCTGATGACCATGACCTGTCTGGTGGGCTATTTCCACCATCCACAGGCCGCCAGCATGGGAGAAGAGCTGCTCTTCAACCGGGATGGCGGCGTGGTGGCGGCCTTTGTGCCCACCAGCGAATCGCTGGCCACGGACCAAAGCCAGTTGGCCGGCAACATCTACACCCATCTCTTCGGCGATGCGCCCACGGTGGGCGAGGCGATCATGCTGGGCAAGCAGGATCTGAGCGCCGAGCGCGATCTGATGCAGGACCTGATCGAGACCTTCACCCTGCTGGGCGACCCTGCCCTACGGCTGCAGCGACCCAACTGAGCGTCGTCCTGAGAGAGCACGGCGCTGCGGCGACGCGTTTGCAAACGCGTCGCCGCAGCGCCGTCTTTTGTTGCCTCCGCAGACCGCTCAGAAGTGCGCCAGGCTGCCGTCGACCTTGGCGCGATGCACAGCGCGGCGGAAGATGGCCAAGCTGACCGGCACCAGGATGATCGAGAAGATCGACAAGGCCACGATGTTGGGCAGCAGTTCCTGGAAGGAGGCATCGGTCAGCAGGGCGCGGCGCATGCCATCCAGCGAGTAGGTGATGGGCAGCAGCCAGGAAAGGGTCTGCAGCCACTCAGGCATCAGGCTGACCGGGTAGTAGACGCCGCCCAGCAGCAGCCCCAGCGAGTTGAAGAGCCAGGTCACCGGATCGCCCCGTTTGAGCACCATGATGAAGCTGGCCGCGATGATGCCCACCGCGGTCATGGCCACGATGGTCAGGATCAGGATCACCAGCGCGGCCGGCACGTTGCCGCGAAGCTGCACGCCGAAGAGGAGCGCCCCCAGCACCAGGTAGACCATCACCTGAAAGGTGACAAAGCCGTAGTCATAGATGCTGCTGGAGAGGACGATGGTGCTGAGGCGCGTCGGCGTCAGCAGCATGGCCTCCAGCGTGCCCGTGGTCTGCGCCTCGCGGATGGTGCCGGCGAAGCCCTGCAAGCCCACGCCGAAGTAGCCGGAAAAGGCCAGGCCGATCAGGACAAAGGCGAAATAGTCGCCGCCGTAAGGCTCCAGATAGGGCGCAGCCGACGGCCCCACCAGCTTGCTGAGGAAATAGAAGACCAGCAGATTGAAGAAGATGCCGGAAATCTGCAAGAGGAACGCGAAGCGGTAGCTCAGTTGAAGCCGCAGATCGCGGCGCAGGAAGGCCAGGGCGCGAGTCATGATGCGTGATGCGTGATGCGTGATGTGTGATTGAGATGTGTGGTGTGTGATTGTGATGCGTAATGCGTGATGCGTAATGCGTAATGCGTGATTGAGATGTGCGGTGCGTGATTGTGATGCGTAGGGCGTGATGCGTGATTGAGATGTGCGGTGCGTGATTGTGATGCGTGATGCGTGATGCGTAATGCGTGATGCGTGATGCGTGATTGAGATGTGTGGTGTGTGATTGTGATGCGTGATGCGTGATGCGTGGTGCGTGATCGTGAGGCGTGATGTGAGGTGTGCGCTGGTTTATCGGCCTGTGAAGCGGGTGAAGACCTGCTCCAGCGTGGCTTGCTGGCGCTGCACGTCGTATATCTGGCCGCCGGCCAGCACGATGCGGCGCAGCAGCTCGGCCAGCCCGGCCTCGTCGCCGACATCCTCCAGCTCCAACAGCCACCGACCGGGCTGGCCGCCAGGCTGGACGTGCAGGCGTCCGGGCAGATTCTCGGCCAGGCCGGCCGCATCGCCGGCAAGCTGGCCAACCTGCACGTGATAGCTGGCCGTTGGCCCCAGCCTGGCCCGCAGCTCGTCGGGCGTCCCCTGCGCCTGCAGGCGCCCGCCGGCCATGATGCCGATGCGCTGGCTGAGGCGGGCGGCCTCGTCCAGGCGATGGGTGGTCAGCAGAATGGTCATCCCCTGGCCCGCCAGCAGCTCCTGCTCGATGAACTCGTGCAGGCGCAGGGTGGCGGTCGGGTCCAGGCTGCGGGTTGGCTCGTCCAAAAAGAGCAGGCGCGGGCGGTGCAGCAGCGCCCGCGCGATGCTCAGCCGCTGCTTCTGGCCACTGGAGTAGGTGCGAAACGGGCGGTCGGCGTGGCTGGCCAGATCGACCTGTTCCAGCAGCTCGCCGGCGCGCCGGCTGGCCTGGGCTTCGCTCAGCCCGCAGAGCACGCCGAAGAATTCCAGGTTGTGTCGCCCGCTGAGCCGCCAGTAGAAGCTGCGTTCGTCGCCCGAGGCCATGCCGATCAACTGGCGGATCTGGTTGCTTTCCCCCAGATCGATGCCGAAGATGCTGCCGCGGCCGCTGCTGGGCACGATCATGGTGCAGAGCAGCCGGATCAACGTCGTCTTGCCGGCGCCGTTGGGCCCCAGCAGCCCGTACAGTTCCCCTGCGTTTACCGTCAGGGTGACGCCGTCCACGGCGACGACGCTGCGGTCGGCCTCCGTGCGGCGCCGCTTGCCAGGCCGCAGCAGCTCAGCCCACCCGCGCGGCAGGATGAATTGCTTGCTCAGTTGCTCGGTCTCGATGGCCAGCTCGGTCATGACGCGATTATACCACGTATGCCGGCTTTAGTACTGATTTCCCATTGACTTATCGCCGGAAGTTAGCTAGAATCGCAGTGACTGTTCGGCCCGTGACTTTAGAAATCGCCCTTGGCGGCCGAGTCGCCCGGTTGGGCCCGACGCGTCGGCCCGGCAGGCGGTCGCCGCACAGTCTTAAATTTCCATCCCGATCCTGACAAGATCGCCGCCCGGATGAGTCGCGATATGGTCGCCCACAGGCGCCAGCGGCTCATCTGGCCACAACGAGGTAAATGAACAATGAACTCACGGCGACGATCGCTGGCGTTGGCCGGCCTGGCGCTGGCCATTCCCCTGCTCCTCCTCACCGGATGGACCGTGGCCTCGGCCCGTTCCTCCTCCACACCCCCTGGCCAGGCCGAAGCGGCCGTCACACCGGCGCCGGCCGCCGCGCCGGCCCAGCCGGAAGCCAGCCCGGAGCTCACCCCTCCCTGGCCCCAGCCCGGCGTCTACGTCTTCCTGGACTGGCGGCACACCGACCCGGCGGAATACCCCTACGTGGTGGGCGGCCAGATGAATTTCCAATGGAGCCGCATCGAAACCACCGCCCAGGGAACCTACGACTGGCAGCTGGTCGATAGCTGGCTGCAGGCGGAGGCGGCGCTGGGCAAGCCGACGGGGATTCGCTTCAACAGCTACGATGGTCTCTGCTGCGGCGGCGCCTGGCTGCCGCAGTGGTACATGCAGCAGCACCCCAATGGCTACGTCACCTGCACCATCAACGGCCAAAGCCATATCGTGCCCAAATACTGGTCGACCAGCTACCAGACGGCCTGGTCGAGCTTTATCCACGCCGCGGCCGCGCGCTACGGCAACGATCCGCGCGTCGCCTTTGTGGAGATCAGCTCCGGCATGTACGGCGAGACGATCCCCGCGGACAACGAGGTGGACGCCTGCCTGACCGCCAACGGGCTGACCGCCAACGGCTGGGTGCAGACGGTCAACGCGATCACCGATATCTACACCTCGGCCTGGCGCAACAAGCCGCTGATGCTGCAGCACGCGCCCTTCTTCACCCAGCGCTGGGAACGCCGCGAGTTCACCGACTATGCCGGCAACCAGGGCGTTGGCTTCAAGCACAACCGCCTGCTGGTGGATCACGATGACCAGGTGATCGACAATCCCAGCCACAACGACTACCGCGCCGGCCAGTACGATGCCATGCTCTCCTTCCCCAACACCGCCGGCCCGCTGGCCTGGGAGATCTACCGCAGCGGGCTGGAGACCGAATCGGATGTCTACTGGGCGATCCTCAACGCGCTGGACAAGCACCCGGCCTATTTCGTGGCCAAATGGGATCTGCTGACCGGCGCAACCCCCTTCGAGAAAAGCCTGTGGAATTTCTCCAACCTCTATCTGGGTCGCACGGTGCAGAACACCCCGTCGGTCTGGACCGCGCTGCGCGAGCCGGTCTCCACCTGGTATCCGCAGCGGGGCAACTTCAACTTCTGGCTCTACCAGAACAACAGCGTCCCCGGCGGCGCGACCGTGCCGCTCTGGAATGTGACCGGCGACATGCGGGGGCGCTACGCCCGGCGCACCAACGGCGCCAGCAACCCCTACATGTATTTCAACGTGGACGATGCCTATGTGATGGGCGGCAGCAACGCGATCAGCATCACCGTGACCTACCTGGACCAGGGCACAGGGAGCTGGCGGCTGGAATATGACGCGCTCAACGACCCCTATGCGCTGGGCTTCACGGTGCAGAAGCAGAACAGCGGCCAGTGGCGCACGGTGACGCAGGTGCTGAACAACGCCTATTTCGGCAATCGCCAGCCGGGCGGCAGCGATTTCCGCATCTACAACAACGGCGACGGCGACGACACCTTCCACTTCGTCAACCTCAAACGCCTCAACACCGTCCAGCAGGTGCGCGTCGTCTTGCAGCCGGGCAGCAACGGCTACAACGGCGTCACCGACACCTATCTCAGCAGTTGGAGCGCCGACGCCAACTACGGCACGTTGACGCGCGTCTCGGTGCGGCCCAACGACGAATGGGCGTCGCTGCTCAAGTTCGACCTGACCGGCGTCATTCCCAGCCAGGCGACCATCGTCGCGGGCTATCTGGAGCTCTATGTCAACTCGCGCTCCAACGAAACCAACTGGGTCGATGCCGGCGCCTATGCACTGCGCCGCAACTGGGGCGAGGAACAGGCGACCTGGAATCGGGCGACCAACTCGGTTCTGTGGACGACGGCCGGCGCCAACGGCATCCCATCGGACCGCAGCGGCGTCTTGCTCTCCCAACAACGGCTGGACGAGGTCAAGGTCTGGGAACGTTTCGACGTGACCCAGGCGCTGGCGGAGTGGAACGCAGGCAGCCAGACCAACCATGGCCTGGCGATCAAGGGGAGCAGCGGCAGCGGCGGCGTCAACTACGATTTCGCCTCCAGCGAGCACGCGGACCCAGCGATCCGGCCGCGGCTGGTCTTCACCTATGCCGTCTCGATGGCGCCCCCCACGCCCACCCCTACCCGCACCCCCACCCGCACGCCGACGCCGACCACTGGCCCCACGGCGACGCCGACCCGCACCCCGACCGCGACGCCGACAGCCTCGCATACGCCCACGGCCGGGCCAACGCCGACGCCCACGGCCACGGCGTCGCCCTCCCCTTCGCCCACGGCCACCGCCACCGCGACCCCGCGACCCATCGACCCGAACCGGACCATCACGGGAACCTACATGACGCAGCCGCCGATCATCGATGGCTTTCTGGACGACTGGGTGCTCAACGACGGGGTGTTGCTGGATGCGACCACGGCCAGCACGGTGCGGCCCACCTCCGCGCCACCCCCCGACGCGGCCGATCTGAGCGCCCGCATCTGGGCCGCGTGGGATGACGACTATCTCTACGTGGCCGCGCGCGTCTGGGACGATGAGCTGGTGCGGGACAGCAACGACGTGTGGCAGGATGATGAGCTGGAGTTCGCCTTCGACGGCGCGCGGGATGGCCTGTTCAACGGGCCGGACGACCACCAAATCACCATCAACCTGGACGGGACCGTGACCGACCGGGGGATGATGCCGCCGTTGAGCAACGTGTTGCGCTCAGTGGAGACGCAGGTGGACGGCTACCAGGTGGAGATGGCGATCCCGTTGACCCTCTTGCAGCCGCCGGGCTGGGGCGCGGGCTGGGTGGCCGGCTTCAACATCGGCCTGCACGACGACGACGACGGCGGCAACTGGGATCACTATCTGATCTGGCAGGGCGCGGCGACCAATGCCCAGGCGCAGGACTTCGGCCAACTGGTGCTGGAGGCGGGCTGCCACCGGGCCGATGTCCAGCCCAACCCTGATCATGGCAATGTGGCGGCCTGCGATGGCGACGTGGACATCGCCGATGTGCAGCGCATCGCCGGCTGCTGGCAGCAGGCAATTGGCGCGGCCTGCCCGGCCAGCCTGGATCTGGACGGCTCCGGCGTCATCGACCTGCCCGACATCGTGATGGCCGTGGGCCACTGGGGCTGGCGGCGCTAAGCCACGAACCTGAAAGCCGCTTGGCTGGCGGGTGCAAGCACGGGATCTCGATACGGCAGCCTACTCAATCCACGTGCTCGCACCCGCCGGTGGCCCACCGGCTAAAGCCTCGACTCCGAACTGCTAGTACGAGTTGGCGTAAATAACTCTTCAGTTTACCTGCTCCCGGCGGATCCGTGATCCGCCGGGTTTGCGCCCACAACGCCGCCGGTTCACGGAACGGCTTGAGCAGTGAGTGAAGACCGATTTAGGCCGACGTGTACTAGTCTCCCCCCTCTTTCTTCCCCATTCCCCTTACTCAGCGCGGAACAGGCGTCGGCTGGACCGGACAGACGGCGTCGTTCAGCACGCTCACCGTGCGATCCAACCAGTTGGCCACGTAGACCTTGTCCCGGGTGACGGCGATGCCCTGGCCCCCGTCGGCGGCGCCCTGGCGTCCCACCGGCACGGCGCCCATAACCAGGTTGGCGGCGCGCGTGTCCACCACATACACCCGGTCGGCCTCAGCATCGACCGCGAACAGGTGGCCGGTGTTGGGGTTCAGCGCCAACGCGGTGGGCGGCCCCGGCAGCGCGATCACATCCGTCACCTGGTTGTTGGCCACGGACAACATCAAGATGCGGTGATTGGGCCGGTCGGCCAGGTAGAGCCGGGACCCATCGGGGCTGAGGGCTGCGCCCCAGAGCTGGCCGGCCTGGGCGGGATGCAGATCGGCCAGCAGCGAGCCGTTGCGGGAGAGGATGGAGAGCCGGCCGCTGATGTGGGTCACGTAGACCTGCGTCGGCCCGGCCGCCACGAAGGCTGGCATGTCGGCCACGCTGGTGGTGCGCAGCACCGTGTCGCTGGTCGTGTTGACCGTGGTCACCGTGTCGTCGGCGAAGTTGGCCACGAACACCCGGTCGCCGCTGCCTCCCACCCCCCAGGGCAACGCTCCCACCGGCAAGGTGCGCAACAACTGGCCGCTGCCCGCCTGGCTGATGGAGAGCTGGGCGCTGTCGCGGTTGCTGGTGTAGAGCCGGTTGCCCACCGCGGCCACCGCGTTGACGCCGCCCGGCGCCAGCGGCTGCAGCGTCTGCAGCGCGTCGCTGGCCGCGTCGATGATGGCCAGCCGCGGCTGATGGTAGAGCGCGACGTAGACGTTGCCGGCGTCGGCCGCCATGCCCTTGGGCTGGTCATCGGCCGGCAGGGGGATGGTTCCCACCGGCACAGGCAGGCAGGCCAGCGGGTCGGGCGTGGCCGTGGCCGTGGCCGTGGCCGCTGGTGTGGCTGTGGCCACTGGCGTGAACGTAGCCGATGGCGTGGCCGTGGTCGTGCCGGTAGGCGATGGCGTGGCCGTGTCGGTAGGCGATACAGTAGCCGTGTGGGTGGCCGTGGCCGTGCGGGTGGCCGTGGCCGTGCCGGTGGGCGATGGCGTGGCTGTGGCCGTGCGGGTGGCGGTGGCCGTGCCGGTGGGCGATGCCGTGGCCGTGGCCGTGCGGGTGGCGGTAGCCGTGTCGGTGGGCGATGGCGTGGCCGTGGCCGTGCGGGTTGCCGTAGCAGTTGCCGTGCGGGTTGCCGTAGCAGTAGCCGTGCGGGTGGAGGTTCGCGAGACCGTCGGCGTGGCGGTAGCCGTGGGGGTGCAGACGCCCACAGCCTCGACGCGCAGCCGGTGAAAGACGTCGGCGCTGCCATCGGGGCTGAAGAGCTCCAAATCCGCGCCGCCGGCCAGGTTGTTGTTCAGAAACGCGTCCTCCAGCCGCAGGGTGACGGAGCGCCACTGGCCGGTTCCCGTCTTGCGCACGCTGGCCGTGGCCTCGCTGCCGTCTGCACGGGCATAGCGCAGCGCGAAGCTGTCGCTGCCCTTGTCCTGAAACTCGATCTGCACGTCGTAGGCGACGCAGCCGCCGGCCGCTTGGGGCTGCTGACCGGCCCCTGGCCAGAGGTCCTCCACGTCCAGCCGCAGCGGGCCGCCGCTGTCGCTGCGGGCCGAGAGGCTCTGGTAGGAATTGGGCAGGCCGGTGCGCACCACCTGGCTGACCGCGGGGTTGCGCTGGTAGATGAACCACTCGTAGTTGGGCAGGAAGCGGCAGCAGGGCGCCCGGCCGGGCGGATTGCCGCGCGAGCCGTTGTTGTCGCCGTCGGGATAATAGCTGCCCGCCGTGTCGCGCAAGACGATCCAAACATCGGGGGTGTCAGCCGGCAGCCGGCCGGCGTAGCGGGCGAACAACGCCCGGGCCTCGGCCGCGCCGCTCCCGCTCTGGCCGATGTCGGAGCCCAGGAAATGGAGCTGGGAGATGTGCTTGTCCAGCGCGTTCAGCACCGCCCAATAGAGCTCCTTGGGGTCGTCGCAGCAATGGCCGCTGCCGATGGCGTTGACGCCATGCTCGCCGGCCGTCGTCCGGCTGGGCCAGTTCAGCTTGAAGATGTTGGGCCAGTTGCGATATTCCAGGCCCTGCACGTCGGGGCCGTTGCCGTTGCCCAGGTCGGGGTTGATGCCGGTGGTCTTGACCCCCATGCCATAGCTCTCGAAGGCATAATCGACGATGTTGCGCTCGCCGCAGCCTGCGCAGGGGGCGGCGCGCTCGTCGGTCGAGATGATCTGGCCCACAGCCAGCAACACGGTGGGTTTGCCCAAGGGCGCGGGCTGGGCGGCCAGGGAAAGTTCCTGCCCGTAGATGTCGATCATCGGCTTGAGGACCTCGTCCCGCCAGACCGCGGCCGCGCCATAGGCGGTGGCCGTATCCACGACGCGTCCCTTGGCGTCGGTGCAGTACTGCTGGTTCCGCCCCGGATTCCAGGTGTAGCCGGCATAGATGCAGCGATACATGTTGCGGTCCATCCACCCCAACGGCGCGCCGGACGGGAAATCGTTGTAGTTGCGCGCCGGGTCCATCTCCCCGTCGTGGCCGATGTTCACTTCGATGGAGTCCACCGTGGCCAGCAAGTCGGGGGGCATGGCCGCGAATTCCTGGCGCAGCGCCCGCAGCAGGCCGCGCAGTTGGCTCTGCACGGCCGGACTGCGGTAGTTGATGTGGTAGGTGGTCTCAGCGCCAAGGCCGTTGCGCAGCGGCTGATAGACGGAGCCCGGCTGAAGCATCCAGGCAGGGGAGGCGCCGCTGTCCGGCGTGCAGGAACCGCCGGCCGGCGCGGCATAGCCGCGATCGGTCTTAGGGACGAAGCCGATGATCGAACGCAGGCCGGCGGCCGCGTTGGCCTCCACCCAGCGACGGACCTGGGAGAGGTTGTAGACGTTGGGCGCCGGCATCAGCTCGCAGATCAGAAAACGGTTCTGCATGCCCACGGCCGCGTCCGAGAGGAGACAGCGCTGCCGGCAGGCATCGCTGCCGCAACTGGCGCAGTAGAAGCCGGGCGTGGTCAGATCGACCTGACCTGCGTCGGTTTCGGGCAGCAGCTCAGCCACCGACCAGGCGAAGGGCGTCGGCTCCACCACGATGACCGGCGGCGGTTCGCCGCCCGACCGGCACGCGGCCACAGCGATCAGGACGATGGCCGCCGCAGCGCACAGGGCAATCAGCCGCAACGTCGGGCGAACTCTCTGGAGATGGGGGGCGGGGGAGGGGGTCATGGGCGTCTCCTCGGCGGCGATGATGATGTTGGATCGAGGAAATCGACTGGACGGGGCGGCTCCTGGGGAGGCAGCTTCCGCAGTCTGAGCAGTTAGCAAGTTAAACGACAGGCGCCGCCCTTTTTCGCCGTGCGCGCCTGATCCCACCCCGCACGCCTGACGCTCAGGCCGGCAGCACGTGGATCACTGCCACCTCAGGCCGGCAGTTGAAGCGCAGGCGGATGCCCTCGCCCAGGCCGCGGCTGATGTAGGTGGCCGCGTGGCCATACTGGAACCACCCCGATGAGCGGCGCCGGGAAAGGTGGGTGCCCTGGGTGTGCGGCGAACCCAGCAGCGGCAGCCGGATCTGGCCGCCGTGTACGTGGCCGCACAGGGCCAGATCCACCTGCTGAAGGGCCGGCGCCAGCATCAGGTCAGGGTTGTGGGCCAGCAGAATGCGCAAGCTGCCCTGGTCGGGCATGCCCTCCAGAGTGCGCCGCACATCGGGCCAGCCCTCCATCAGATCGTCGATGCCGGCCAGCCACAGATCGAACTGCGCCGTCTGCACCCGCCGGCTGTCGTTGATCAGCAGGTGAATGCCGGCGGCGGCCAGGCGCTGGCGAAACTCGGCCATGTCGTTGTTGTGTTCGCCCAGGTAGAGCCGATCGTTGACGACCACGCGGCGCACCATATCGGCCGTGTAGCGGACGGAGCTGGCCAGCCGCTGGCCGGGCGGGGCCGTGCGCCAGGCCGTGCGCGCCGGCCCCAGCCAGCTATAGCAGAAATAATCATGGTTGCCCAGACAGGCGTAGGTTCCCAGCCGCGGCCGCGGCAGCCGGTCGATCAGCTCCAGGGCCGCGTCCATGCCGCGGTCATCGTGGATCATGTCGCCGGTGACCAACAGCAGGTCGATGGTCTCGCCGGCCAGCAGGCTGACGGTGCGTTCGATCTTCAGGCGCTCCACCGCGCCGCGGCCGGAGAAGTGCATGTCGGAAAGATGCAAGATGCGCAGCCCCTCCGGCGGCAGGCCGGCCGATGGGGTCGTCACCCACAGACGGCGCACATCGATCCACAGCCGTTCCACGCCGCGGGCATAGGTCAGCCCACCCACACCAACCAGCGCCGCCCCCGCCAACGCCGCATGCGAATTCTTCATCAGACACTGCTTCCTTTCACCATTCACCATTCACGAATTCACCAATGGCGACCGCTCACCAACCGGTAACACGTAACTCGTAACCCGTAACCCGGAGGTTGGCGCGCGCACTCTGGCTCCGGGTTACGAGTTACGGGTTACGAGTTACGCATTACGTGTTACGATTTACTGCCCGCGCCCGCCGCCGGCATTCCTACCCTCGCAGCTCCGCGCCGATGGTCTGCTTCAGCCGGGCCATGATGCGGCGGCGCACCTTCTCCACGTCGGCGTCCTTGAGGGTCTTGTCGTCGGCCTGGAAGGTCAGCGCGTAGGCCAGGCTCTTCTTGCCAGCCGGCACCTGCTTGCCGCGGTAGAGGTCGAACAGCACCAGGTCGCGCAGCAAGCTGCCGCCGGCCTGGCGGATGGTCGTCTCCACCTGCTCGGCGGTGACATCGTCGTCCACCAGCAGCGCCAGGTCCTCCTTGACCGCGGGGAAGCTGCTGATGGGCGACCACTGCAGCTTGTGGCGGGCGCTGATGGCCGCGGCCAGCGGGGCCAGTTGCAGCTCGGCCACGGCCGCCTGCTGCGCGCCGGCGGGCAAGTCGAAGGCCCGCCGCACGGCCGGGTGCAGCTCGCCCAGCACGCCGATGGGCCGGCCTTTGAGCAGCACATGGGCAGCCTTGGGGCCAAACAGCGGATGGAGAGCCGGCTCGAAACGCGCCTCGGCCAACAGGCCCAGCCGATCCAACAGCTCCTCCACGACGCCCTTGAGGTCGAAGAAGTCCATGGGCCTGTCATCGCGGTTCAGCCAGGCGCCGGCCTCGCGCGGGCCGGCCAGGGCGATGGCGACGTGCTCCGGCTCGGCCGGCAGCAGCTCGCCCGGCTGAGGCCAGTAGACCTTGCCGATCTCGAAGAGCGCCACCCGGCCCACTGTGCGCAGGTTGGCGGCCAGCGCGTTGAGCATGCTGCCCAGCAGGGTCGAGCGCAGACGGTCGGCGACCGGCGTCAGCGGGTTTTCCAGCCGCAGCAGCGCCTCTGGATCCAGGACCAGGGGCAAGGGCGCATCGGCCGGGGCGCGGCTGCCCAGCGCATCGTAGACCGGCTCGCCCTGGCCGGCCAGCAGCTTGCGGTTCAGCTCCGCGCCAATCAGGGCGTAGCTGATGCTGTCCTGCAGGCCCGCGCCGATCAGCAGATCGCGCACCTGCTCCTTGCCCTCCAGCGTCCAGTTGCGCCACTGCGGCGGCAGCGCGTCATCCATCAGCGTGGTGGGGATCCGGTCATAGCCGATGACCCGCGCGATCTCCTCGATCAGATCGGCCGGGATGCTCACATCCAGGCGGAACCAGGGCGCGGTGACGGCCAGGGCCCCGGCGTGCTGCGCGGTCTGTCCTGCGGAAGATGCGACATCTTCGACGGCGAACTCCAGCCGCTCCAGGATCTCCCGCATCTGCGCCGCGGGCACGTCCATGCCCAGGATGCGCTGCAGCTCGGCCGGGGTGATCTCCACCTGCACCGCGGCCTGCGGCAGGGGATAGCAATCCTCGACGCCCTGGCTCACCGCGCCGCCGGCCAGCTCAACCATCATGCGGGCGCAGCGGCTGGCGGCGGGAATCGGCATCTCCGGCGAGATGCCCTTGCTGAAGCGCGCGGTGGCCTCGCTGGCCAGACGCAGGGTCTGCGAGGTGCGCCGGTTGTTGATGTAGTCGAAGTTCGCGGCCTCCAGCAGCACGTTGCGGGTGTGCTCGTTCACCTCGGTCTCCAGCCCACCCATGACGCCGCCGATGGCCACCGGCCCCAGCGTGTCGGCGATCATCAGCATGTCAGGGGTCAACTGCCGCTCGACGCCGTCCAGCGTGGTGATTTTTTCGCCCGCTTTGGCCCGGCGCATGATGATGGTGGGCAGGACTGGCTCGGCCGAAGATGGGCCAGAGCCCGAAGCAGCCCGCTGGGCCCGCTCCACCAACAGGTCATAGTCGAAGGCGTGCGTCGGCTGGCCCCATTCCAGCATGACGTAGTTGGTGACATCGACGACGTTGCTGATGGGGCGCACGCCGGCCTTGCGCAGACGATCCTGCACCCAGTGGGGGGAGGGGCCGATCTTCACATCGCGAATCAGGGTGGCGCTGTAGCGGGGGCAGATCTCAGGATCCTCGATGACGATCGTGGCGAAGGGCTCGACCGGCGCAGCCGGCCGCGGCATGGCCTCCGGCCGGACGATGCCGGCGATGCCGGCCAGCTCCGGCTGGACGCGCTTCAGCGGCCGGCTGTAGAGCGCGGCCACCTCTCGCGCCACGCCGATGATGTTCAGGTTGCGGGCCAGATTGGGGGTCAGGTCCATCTCCAGCACCGCATCGCCCAGATAATCGGCCAGCGGCATGCCCACGGGCGCATCGGCCGGCAGGATGATGATCCCCTCGTGCTCCTCGCTGATGCCCAGTTCCTTCTCGGAACAGGCCATGCCCTCGGACTGAATGCCGCGGATCTTGCCGGCCTTGAGCGTCATCAGTTTGTAGTCTTCGGCGTAGGGGTCTACCAGCCGCGCGCCGATGGTCGCAAAGGCGATCTTGAGTCCGCTGTCGCCCGGCCGCAGGTTGGGCGCGCCGGTGATGATGGTCATCGGCTTGGCGCCGCCGTACTCGACGGTGGCCAGCAACAGGCGGTCGGCGTCGGGATGCCGTTCGGTGCGGGTGATCTCGCCCACGAAGAGCTTGTCCCGCTCCCAGCCCAGACCATCGCTCTCGTCCATGCGCTCCGGCGGGACGTGGTAGCTGGGCGACGGGTTCAGCCCGACCCAGCGGATGTGCTCGACCTCCAGCCCGGCCAGCGTCAGCCGCTCGGCCAGCTCGGCCGGGTCCAGGTCGCGAATATCGACGAAATCGTTCAACCAGGAGATGGGAACGCGTATGACAGTCATGTGTTGCCTCGTAAGGAAGTGTCAGACGTCAGGAGCTCATGGGTCAGGCGCCAGGCCGTAGCGATGCGGCGCCGCGCGTGATACCGTGACACGGCCCCCTGACGCTCTCACCCGAACTGCTCCAGGAAGCGCAGATCGTTGCCGAAGAAGTAGCGGATGTCCGTGATGCCCTGTTTGAGCATGGTGATGCGTTCGGGGCCCATGCCGAAGGCAAAGCCGGACCACTCGGCCGGGCCGTAGCCGCCGTTGCGCAGCACGGTGGGATGCACCATGCCCGCGCCCATGATCTCCAGCCAGCCGGTGTATTTGCAGACCGCGCAGCCTTTGCCGCCGCAGAGGATGCAGTCCACGTCGGCCTCGACGCTGGGCTCGGTGAAGGGGAAGTGCGAGCAGCGAAAACGCAGCTTGCGGCCGGCGCCGTAGAGCTGGTTGGCGAACTCGGCGATCACACCCTTCAGGTCGGCCATGGTGATATGGCGGCCGATGGCCAGCCCTTCGACCTGGTGGAACATCATCTCCGAGCGGGCTGTCACCTGCTCGTAGCGGTAGCACATGCCAGGCAGGATCACGCGGATCGGCCGGTTCGGCCCCAGGGCGCGCATGGCGTGGATCTGGCCGGGGCTGGTGTGGGTGCGCATGATCAAGCCGGGCGTCGTGGTGTAGAAGGTGTCCCACATATCCCTGGCCGGGTGGCCCGGCGGCATGTTGAGCAGCTCGAAGTTGTACTCGTCGGTCTCCACGTCGGGGCTGGTGTAGACCTGGAAGCCCATAGCCGCGAAGATGCCATAGATCTCGCGCAGGGTCTGGTTGCTGGGGTGCAGCCGGCCCAACTGCGGTCGCCGGCCGGGCAGGGTCACGTCTACCCCCTCGGCCGCCAGCTCGGCCGCCAGCTTGAGCTGCGCCACGGCCTGGGCGCGTTCATCGAAGGCCGCGCTCAGTTCGCCCTTCAGCGCGTTGGCCGCCTGGCCAAAGGCCGGCCGCTCGGCGGCCGGCAGGTCAGGGATCGCGCGCAGCAGCTCCAGCACCTGGCCTTTGCGGCCCAAATACTCGATGCGCCAGGCCTCCAGCGCCGCCTCGTCGCCGGCCGCCGCCAGCCCGCTCATGGCTTTGTCACGCAACATCTGCAAGTCCTGCATGTTCGTACCTGCCTTTCGGAACGGGAACCGATGAACACCCATCAGCGGCAATGAGTGCACGCTTATCAGCCATTCACCGATTCGCCATTCCCCAATTTACCAAATAAAAAGCCCACGTCCGTCCAGGGACGAGACGTGGGCTCACAGTTCGCGGTACCACCCTGTTTCCTCGCACGCGACGTGCGAGGCGCTTCTTCCGACGCCGGCCACCAAGGCAGGTATCGGTCGCCCAGATAACGGCGGGCCGCCGGAATGGACTACACTCGGTTGTCAGTTAACGGTTAACGGTTAACGGTCTGATCTTGCTCCGATTACCGTTTACCGTTCACCGATCCCCGTTCACCGATTTCACCCATCAGCTCGGGAGGGAATTTCGGCGGGCTTCGGCTGGGCTGGGCTTGCAGCGATCCTGATGGACCGCCCGGCCTCTCTGGCAGGGTCTCTCCGCGTACTTGTCTCCGTCGTCGCTCTTGGCAAGGATATGTGGTTGTGGTGCGATTATGCCGCAGGGCAGGGCGTTTGTCAAACGGAAG
>JAKQCW010000105.1 GCA_029558955.1 Chloroflexota bacterium | reverse complement strand
GCGGCAAGCTGGCGCGGCTGGCCATGGCGGACGCGGCTGGCCAGCGCGGCGGCCGGCGCGTTGGCCGCCTTTTCGATCCTGGGCGCCCTCTCCATCGGCTTCTTCTACCTGCCGGCGACCGCGCTGCTGCTGGCCGCGGCGTTGGTCGGACGGCGCGGCGCCGGCGAGGGGCTGGCCATGGGCGCGGCCTTCTTCGTCGCCGGCGCAGCCGCCCAGGCCGCGCTGGTGCTGCTGATGATCTCGGTGAGCTGATGCGGGGGCGGCAGCTTGACAGTGTGTATTAGATGCGTATCATAGTGTCATGGACAGTCGCACGCTCATCAAGATGCTTGAGGATGACGGCTGGGTGCTGATTGCCGTAAAAGGCTCGCATCATCAGTTCAAGCATCCCACCAAGCCGGGCCGTGTGACAGTGCCACACCCCAAGAAAGACCTGGCCAAAGGCACGGAGGCCAGTATTCTCAAACAGGCCGGTCTTGATTAGGAGTTTATCATGCGCAGCTATCTGGCATTTATCCATAAAGATCCTGACAGCGACTACACCGTCACCTTTCCTGATTTCCCCGGCTGTATCACAGCCGGCGCGACGCTGGACGAGGCCAGGGATATGGCGCGTGAGGCGCTGCCCTTCCATGTCGAAGGACTGGCGGCTGATGGTGAAGCGCTGCCTGATCCTATGAGCCTGGAGCAGGCGCTGACGGCTGACCCCATGGGGCGCGATGCCGTGGCTTTCCTGGTGGATGTTCCCATAGACGACCCCATCGTGCGGGCCAATATCACCATGCCCAGAGGCATTCTGGAGCGCATCGATCGCCACGCCAGGGCGCAGGGCCTCAGCCGCAGCGCCTTTCTCGCCCAAGCGGCCCAGCGCGCCATGCAGCAGGGGTCATAGGCCGGTGTGGCCAGGGACTGCGTTGCCAGTTCGCACCCGCCGGTGGGCCAAACGTTGGTTTCGATACGCCTCAGAAGGCTACTCAACCAACGTTTGGCCCGCCGGCTGAGCAGTTACGCCAGTTCACCAAAAGACTGAACGTCGCTCGTTGAGTACCTGTCAAGAAATGACATCGCGGGTTGGCTCGGTCGGCCCCGTCCGGGTGCTGCGCAAAGACCGGTCAGAGCGCCAAGTTGATTTGGGACAGTTCCTAAGTTGTGAGGATAAGCATGACTGCAACTTCTTTGTCAGACCATAGCTCATGGGGAATGGATGCACAGCTTCAGCCGGCCGACAAGCTGGAAGATGTCATCTTCCTGTTCAACCCGCAAAGGGCGCTGGATGATGCCTATCTGCGTTTCTACGTCGACCGCGGCAGCCCGGCCCGCCAGACCATGGCGACGTTGCTGAAGGTCAATGATTTGCAGCGGGGCCAACCGGTCAAGCTGCTGTTCACTGGCCATTCTGGCAGCGGCAAATCCACAGAGCTGAACCGGCTGTGTCAGGATCTGGAGCCTGACTTCTTTGTCGTCAAGGTGTCCACCAGCTCCATCGTGCAGCCGACCGATCTGACCGTTGTCGATGTGGTGTTGATTGCCGCCATGGCGCTGTTCCGAACTGCTGTCGACGCGCAAGTGGTCGAACGGGCGCCAGCCCAACGGCGACGTTGATCGGGGCCAGCGGCGGTCTGGTGCGCACCTTGATCGGGCTGACCCAGTTTTCCGCGGTCAATGCCCTGGGCCGCGGCGCGCGCCGCATCGAAGAGCCGGATGTGGCGCGCGCGATCGTCGAGCTGCGCAACGACTTTGTGGCTGCCTTGAACAGCGAGGATTACAGCATCCTGGCCGCGCGCCATGCTGATAAGCGGCTGAGCAACAACTCTGGCGTCCATGAGCTGCTGCAATCGCTGGCCTTGTTGCAGTACGAAGACGACGACGGCGATGCCTGGTGCGACGTGCATCCCCTGGTGGAACTGCTGCTGCAAGAGCGTGCGCCATGACGACCGCAGCAGCGGCGCCGGCGTCGCTTTCGACGGATGTACGTGGCCGTGAGCCGCAGCTCGCTGCGCCCCCCAACGTCTGGCCGGAGATCGCCGCGCGCGATGATTTCACTAATCTGCTGGTGCTGCTGCGTCACGCGCGCGAGGGATGTTGGGCCTTTGCGCTTTACAACCATGCCGCGGTGCGGGAACAGGTGGTGCAGGCGCTGACCACGCTGCTGGCGCCGCTGCCGGTGTATCAGTGGACCTATTCGCCCCACGATCCATTTCCCTACAGCTATCTGGCGCGCATGCCCGAGGCGGCCCGCTCCGAGCGCGCCATCATCCTGTTGTTCGATTTCGAACGAGCCGGCGCGGAGATCTGGAAGACGCTGGACTACAACCGGGAGCTCTTCTCGGCGCATCCGCATGGCCTGGTCTTTTGGGTGACGCCGCCGGGGCGGGGCCAGGCCGCGCGCCAGGCGCCCCATTTCTGGGCCCAGCGCAGCGGCGTCTTCGACTTTACGGTGGAGAGCCCGCCGGCCTTGGAGCGGGTGCAGCCGATGGTGCGCTGGGATATCAGCATCGATAACCTGGACGAGACGCAGCGCCAATTGCGCCTCTACCAGGGCCTGCTGGAGGACCTGGCCGGCCAGGCTGACGTCCCCGCGCTGTTCTTGGGTGATCTGCATCTCAAGGTGGCGCGCCTGGCCTACTACGTCGATCAAGTTCCCTTGGCGCGCCAGCACGCGCAGGCCGCGCGCGACATTGCAGTTGAACAAGACGCCGCCAGACTGCGGGCGGATTCGATCCAGGCGCTGGGCGATGTGCATGGGAGGTTGGACGAGTATGCGGAGGCGCGGGCGCGCTACGCGGAAGCGCAGCCGATCTACCGGGCCATGGGCGACCGGCTGGGGGAAGCCAACTGCATAAGAGCGCTGGGCGATGTGCATGTTCAGTTGGCGGAGTATGCGGAGGCGCGGGCGCGCTATGAGGAAGCGCAGCCGATCTATCGGGCCATCGGCGACCGGCTGGGGGAAGCCAACTGCATAAGAGCGCTGGGCGATGTGCATGTGATGTTGGCGGAGTATGCGGAGGCGCGGGCGCGCTATGCGGAAGCGCAGCCGATCTATCGGGCCATCGGCGCCCGGCTGGGGGAAGCCAACTGCGATTTCGGCTTGGCAGATGTCGATCGGTTTGAGAAATCGTGGGCTGCAGCAGCCGTCGGCTACGAACGAGCACTGGCGTTTTATCGCTCAGCCGGCGTGGCCTTCAACACCGCTTTGGCCTTGCAACGGCTGGGCTACACCGCGCGCGGCGCCGGCGACATCGGTCAGGCGCGACGCTACTTCGGGGAGGCGCTCGACATTTTCCAACGCATTGGCTCCCCCTTGACCGCTTCGGCGCAACGTGACCTGGAAGCGCTGGATGCTGATACTCAACCAGCCCGACATCGTTCGTTGGTGACGCTGCTGCGCGAGCGGCTGGCGTCTGGCAGACGCACCCCATAGCTCCATGGGGGGGGCGTTCGTTCAGGACGGCTGCCGGTCCCGTGCCCGAGGGTCGCCGCGGCCAGATGCACGGCGTCATAGCCGCGCAGATGATAGCGCCAGGCGAACTGATCGGCGCGGGCAGCCGTGGCCTCGGTGACCCGGATGCGCGCCATGGCCGGCCACTTCTGGCGCAAGCGATCCAGGCAGCTCTCGGCTTCGACCTGGGCCAGCGTGCCCACCCGAACGGCTTTGGCGAAGGTTGCCGCCACCTTGCCCCGCGCGATGACCACGGTTCCCGCGACTTGCGCCCCGGCGATGGCCTGAACCACGGCTCGCGATCCCGGTTCGGCGACTTATTTTTTCACCAGGGCGCTGGAGTCGAGGTAGAGGATCACTCGCGATCCTCCAGAAGCAGCTCGGCCACGGTCGCATCGCCGCGCGCTTCGATCTCCGGCATCGACGGCGTCATGCCCTGGTCGTTCCATTCCAGCAGCCCGGCCTC
>JAKQCW010000093.1 GCA_029558955.1 Chloroflexota bacterium | reverse complement strand
GCGCAGAAGTTCTCGCTATATGGCCTGCTTTCGGTGCGGCAAAACCTGGAGTTCTCGGCCGGCGTCTACGGGCTGGAAGGCAACGTCCGGCGCGAGCGCATCGAGGAAATGATCGCCACCTTCGATCTGGGCGACTGGCTGTCCGCCACGCCTGATTCCCTGCCGCTGGGACACAAGCAGCGCTTGGCCTTGGCCTGTTCGCTGATGCACCGGCCGCCCGTGCTGTTCCTGGATGAGCCCACGTCGGGCGTGGACCCCATTACCCGACGCGAATTCTGGACCCACATCAACGGCTTGGCGCGCAAGGGCGTGACCATCATGGTCACCACCCACTTCATGGACGAGGCCGAATACTGCGACCGCGTGGCCATGCTCTCGCGTGCGCAACTGATTGCGCTGGATACGCCCGACGCGCTCAAACGTTCGGCGGTCAGCCCCGAACGACCCGACCCGACGATGGAGGACGCCTTCATTCACCTGGTGGAGTCGGCGGACCGCGAGCTGGAGGCCGCCACATGAACGGCACCACAAAGCACAAGGACGGGAATGGACCACAGCAGACCGACCTGCGCCATTTTGATCTGCGGCGCTTGATCGCCCTGGTCACCAAGGAAAGCTACCAGGCGCTGCGCGACCCCTCGACGCTGCTGATCGCGTTCGTGCTGCCGGTGGTGTTGCTGCTGCTGTTCGCCTATGCGGTGTCGCTGGATGCGAAGGATGTCCGCGTCGGCGTGGTGCTGGAGTCGCCCGGCGCTGCAGCGCAGGAGCTTGCGGCGGCCTTTGCCGGCACAAAGTTCCTGGATGCCCACTTCGCCCATGACCGGCGCGAAGTGGCCGACCAGCTGGTCTCAGGCGACCTGCGCGGCTACGTGGTGATCCCGCAGGATTTCGAGCAGCGGCTGGCCCAGCGTGGCAGCGAGCCGCTGGTGCAGATCGTCACCGACGGCTCCTACCCCAATACCGCCAACTACGTCGAGAACTACGCCCGCGGCGTGGTCCAGTCCTGGCGTGCCGGACTGGACGTCGGAGCACCAGCGCAGGCCGTCATGCTGGAACCGCGCTACTGGTTCAACCCCGAGCTGGAAAGCCGCCGCGCACTGATTCCCGGTGCCATCGCCATCGTCATGACCATCATCGGCACCATGCTGACTGCACTGGTGGTGGCGCGTGAATGGGAGCGCGGCACCATGGAGGCGGTGCTGTCCACGCCGGCCTCGGTGGCCGAAATCCTG
>JAKQCW010000087.1 GCA_029558955.1 Chloroflexota bacterium | reverse complement strand
GTGGGCGCACACCCGGCGGATCACGGATCCGCCGGGAGCAGGTAAACTGAAGAGTTATTTACGCCAACTTGTACTAGGTCACGTCGGCCTAAATCGGTCTTCACTCACTGCTCAAGCCGGTTCCGTGAACCGGCGGCGTTGTTGGGCGCAAACCCGGCGGATCACGGATCCGCCGGGAGCAGGTAAACTGAAGAGTTGTTTACGCCAACTTGTACTAGGCCAGGTCGGCGTACAGCACGGTGCTCAGATAGCGCTCGCCGTTGGAGGGGATGATGGTCACGATGCGCTTGCCGGCGTTCTCCGGCCGCGCCGCGACCTGCAAGGCCGCCCAGATGGCCGCGCCGGAGGAGATGCCCACCAGCAGGCCCTCGGCGCTGCCCACCCGGCGGGCAGTGGCGATGGCGTCGTCGTTGGTCACGCGGATGACCTCATCGATGACGCCGGTGTTGAGCACGGCCGGCACGAAGCCGGCGCCCAGGCCCTGGATCTTGTGCGGGCCGGCCTGGCCGCCGCTGAGCACCGGCGAGTCGGCCGGCTCCACGGCGACCACCTTGAAGTCAGGCTTGCGCGCCTTGATCACCTCGCCCACGCCGGTGAGGGTGCCGCCGGTGCCCACGCCGCTGATCAAAATATCCACCTGGCCATCGGTGTCGTTCCAGATCTCCTCGGCCGTGGTGCGGCGGTGGACGGCCGGGTTGGCGGGGTTCTCGAACTGCTGCGGAATGAAGTAGCGTGCGTCGGCCGCGGCCAGCTCGTTGGCCCTGGCGATGGCCCCGCGCATGCCTTCCGCGCCCGGGGTCAGGATCAGCTCGGCGCCGTAGGCCCGCAGCAGCTTGCGCCGCTCCACGCTCATGGTGTCAGGCATGATCAGCGTGCACTTGTAGCCCTTGGCCGCGGCCACGAAGGCCAGACCGATGCCGGTGTTGCCGCTGGTCGGCTCCAGGATGATGGTGTCGGGGCCGATCTTGCCGGCCGCCTCGGCCGCCTCGATCATGCTCAGGCCGATGCGGTCTTTGACGCTGCCGGCCGGGTTGTAGAACTCCAGCTTGAGCAGCACTTCGGCCACTGCGCCGGCCTGCGCGGCCATGCGGTTCAGTCGCACCAACGGCGTGCTGCCGATCAGTTCGGTGATGTTGTTGTAGATGCGGGACATGGGGGGGTTCCTTCTGTGAGTGATTCGTGTGTTGATGCGTAACTCGTAACTCGTAACCCGGAATGGCGGGAGTTGTGTGTGGGTTACGGGTGGGGTGCGTAATGCGTAACGAGTAATGCGTAACCGGAATGGTGGGAGTTGTTTGTGGGTTACGGGTGGGGTGCGTAATGCGTAACGAGTAATGCGTAACCGGAATGGCGGGAGTCGTTTCCGGGTTACGGGTTACGTGTTACGAGTTACGGGTTACGGTTTACGGCTTACGGTTTACGGTTTACGGCTTACGGGTCACGGGTTCCGGCCGCTGCCAACTGCGCCAGCAGGCGCTCGCTGGTTGCCAGCCCGTGGTTGATGGCCAACGGCCGGCGCTGGCTGTCCAGCACCACGGTGGTGGGCACGGTCATCACGTGATAGTAGTCGGCCAGGCGCTGATGCTCGAGCGCGTCCAGCTTGAGCACCTGCACGCTGTCCAGACGCTGTTGCACCTGGGCCAGGGCCGGCGTCTGCTGAAAGCGGCACTGCGCGCAGGTCGGCGTGGTGAAGTAGAGCACGGCCGGCCCATCGATCAGGGCCAGGCTGGCCAGCTCGGCCGGCCCGCCCGGATCGACGGCGGCCAGGCGCTGCGTCTGCTGTTGCAGGCGCAGCCGCCACAGCAGGTAGGCCGTGGCCAGCAGCAGGGCAAAGGCTGACAGGATGACAAGTCGCTCGACCATGGGACGCTCCAGATTCAGGTCTTCACGATTTGTGTCTCACGCAAAGACGCAAAGGGCAGGTTTTCCTGGCGTTCTTGGCGACTTGGCCTGAGAAGCGTGAACTACGGAGATTCTCAGTCGCTCGGGCCGGTCTGTGCCGAGCCGCTCTGCGCGTGGGGCAGATTGACCGGAAAGCGGCAGGCGCGGGCGGGCCGGCTACGCGCCCTGCGGCGTCTGCCACCAGGGCAAGTTGGCCTGAATGCCCCGCCGCGCGAGCTGATAGTAGATGAAGCAGCCCATGCAGAAGCCCAGGAACAGGTTGACTGCTGCCAGGGCCGCCACCACGCCGGCCAACGCCCAGCCCAGGAGCGGCAGACCGGCAAACAGGGCGATGCTGCTGATGGTCAGCACCAGCGCGCCGACGCCCTGGGCGAAGAGGTGTGGCCGCGGATCGTCAGCCTTGGGCGCAGGTCGCACGATGCGCAGCGGCTTGAGCCCATGCTGATACACCAACTTGAACAGGCCGGCCTGGGGCAGGAAGGTGCCAACCCACATGACAACGGCCACAAAAGCCGCCAGCCAGGGCTGATTTAGCACAAAGGCCAGCGCCAGCAGGATGATGATCGACGCCTGGTTGACGCGCAGGGCGCTGTAGTCAACCGTGGTCGCAGGTGTGTTCATCGGCATCTCCTTCTGAACTCCGCAGGTAGGTCAGACATCGAAGAGAAAGGCGCCGTTGTCGGCGCGCGACAGGCCGATGATATCGACGATTGCCTCCCGATTCAGCGGCCCATAGAGATGAGGGAAGCGGCCGTCGGGCGTCTCATCCCACTGGACGGGCGCGGCCAGGCGTGTTTCGTCGATGACCAGCGCGATCAGGTCTGGCACGTCGACGTAGAAGCGATTGGCCACCCAGGCGACTTGCGCCGGCGTGGCTGACAGGTGAATGAAGCCTTCCTCGAACAGGCTGGCCGGCGCATAGGGCTCATCGGCCGGCTGTCCGTCGTAGGTGTACTGGGAGATGAGGTGGTAGAGCATGATGGATCGAGAGACAGATGAGACTGGACGCTGTGCGAGACACGGCGCATGGAGGGAACAAAAAAAGCCCATCGACGGTGCAATCACCGTGCGATGAGCTGT
>JAKQCW010000073.1 GCA_029558955.1 Chloroflexota bacterium | reverse complement strand
CATCGGGCACGGAGTCGAGGCTTCAGCCGGGTCCGTTAGAGTCGAGGCATCGGGCACGGAGTCGAGGCTTCAGCCGGGTCCGGGCAGAGTCGAGGCATCGGGCACGGAGTCGAGGCTTCAGCCGGGTCCGGGCAGGATTGGCTGGCGTGAATCGGGTGCGCCGAACCGCCTAAAGGCTCGACTCCTCATCGACAGCCGTCATAGCTGGAATTGCCTGCCCATAACATGACCAAGATCATACCTTCCGCCGCCGGAGGGTGGTAGAATAGGCGCAGAATGAACCCGATCTCGGCCTTCTTCGTGCGCAACATCATCGTTGTCTTCTTTTTCTACGGCCTGGCCTTCTTCTCCCTGGGCCTGGCCCTGGCGTTGGCCAGCCGCCGGGACTCGGAGTTTCGTTTTGTCCAGGCCATCGTGCCGCTGGCGCTCTTCGGTTTTCTGCATGGCATCCATGAGTGGATCGAGATGTACCAGAAGATCGCGGTGCTCAACAGCGGCTACACCCCCACCATGCTGCATGAGGTGTTGCGGCTGAGCCTTTTGGTGCTCTCCTTTGCCATGCTGTTGGGCTTTGGCTTCACCCTGCTCAGTCCGCCGGGCAGTTCCCGGCGTCAGGTCTGGCTGCCCGTGCTGGGCATGGTGCTCTTCTGGCTGGTCGCGGTGGTGATCATCGCGCTGACGCTGCAACCCGAACCGACCTTGCTGGTGGCTCAAGCCGATGCCTTGGCGCGCTACAGCCTGGCCATCCCCGCCGCGCTGCTGGGCGCCTGGGCCTTGATGACGCAGCAGCGCACCTTCCGCGAGGCCAACATGCCCCAGTTCGGCCAGGATCTGATTTGGGCCACCACAGCCTTGTTGCTCTTCGGCGTGATCGGCCAGATCTTCGTGCGCGAGACGCCGCTGGTGCCCTCCAACATCCTCAACAGCGCGCTCTTCCTGCAATGGTTTGGCATCCCGGTGCAGCTCTTCCGCGGGCTGACGGCCATCGTCCTGTTGGTGTTCATGATCCGCTCGCTGAAAGCCTTCGACGTGGAGTCGCAGCGTCGCCTGGAGGCCGCCAATCAGGCGCGCATCACCGCGCTCAACCAGGTAGTGGATGCCCAGGAGGCCGAACGCAAGCGCATCGCCCGCGAGCTGCACGACGCCACCGGGCAATCGCTGACGGCCATCGCCCTGGGCCTGCGCGGCGTCGAGATGCGTCTGGAGCAGGAAAACACGGCGCCGGCCAGCCTGCTCGAGCCGGTGCGTGAGATCAAAGGCTACAGCACCAACGCCCTGGGCGAGCTGCATCAGATCATCGCCGATCTGCGACCGCAGATCCTGGACGACATGGGGCTGCCCGCGGCGCTGAAATGGTACGTGCAAAACTATCAACAGCGGCGCTCGCTGCCCACCGAGCTGGTGGTCGAGGGCAGCCCCTACCGCCTGCCGGCCGAATACGAGACTGTCCTCTTTCGCATCACCCAGGAGGCGCTGACCAACATCGCCAAACATGCCAACGCCACCCGCGTCACCGTGGTGTTGAGCTTCGCCCCCACCGCGTTGAGCCTGGCAGTGCAGGACAACGGCAGCGGCTTCGATGCAGAGCGGGCGCTGGAGCGCACCGGCCGCAACGCGGGCTGGGGGCTGCTGGGCATGCGGGAACGCACCAGTTTGATCGGCGGCCACATGACCATCAACTCATCGCCGGGACGAGGCGCCTGCATCGCCATCACCCTGCCTACATCGCCGGAGTGGAACCGTGTCAACCATTCGCTTGCTACTGGTAGATGACCATCAGATCGTGCGCGCCGGACTGCGCATGTTGTTCTCAGCCGAGCCGGAGGTGGAGATCATCGGCGAGGCCAACAGCGGCGAAGAAGCCGTGACCCTGGCGAACGCCTTGCAGCCCGACGTGATCCTGATGGATGTGGCCATGCCGGGCATCGGCGGCATCGAGGCCACGCGGCGCATCAAGGCCGCACAGCCCAAGATCGCCGTGCTGGCGCTGACCATGCATGAAGATGAGGAATATTTCTTCGAGATGCTGGCGGCCGGCGCCTCAGGCTATGTGCCCAAACGGGCCGCGCCCGACGACCTGCTGTCGGCCATCCGCATCGTGAACCAGGGCGATGTCTACATCTATCCGTCGCTGGCCCGCCTGTTGGTCAAGGATTTCCTGCACCGCAGCGAGGGCAGCGCGTCCGAGACGCGCGAGGAGCTGACCCCGCGCGAGCAGGAGGTGTTGACCTTCATCGCCGAAGGCAACTCCAACCGGGAGATCGCCGACGCGCTGGTGATCAGCGTCAAGACGGTCGACCGGCATCGCGAGAACATCATGCGCAAGCTGCAACTGCACAACCGCGTGGAACTGGTCAAATATGCCATCGAGAAAGGCCTGATCACCGTGGGTGGACCCTAATCACCCATGCGGCAGGTGGAAAACCTAGGAAAGTCACCCACGCCAAAAGATGGGGGAATCGCCCGATTGATTCCTTGACCCCAACGTGATATGCTATCAGCAGAAGCTAAGAAACGATCAACGCTGACACGTGAGATCAAGAAATCAAGGGCCGATCCCCGGCCAAAGGAAAGGTGACATCATGGAAAGCCTGCCCAACGCGACACTACTGGTTCTGCTCTTTATCCTGCGGCTGGGTGTGCCGCTGCTGATCACGGGCGCCATCGCCTACGGGCTGAAGCGACTGGATGCCAAATGGCAGGCCGAGGCGGAGAATGGAACCCAGGCCGAGCCTGCTGCGGAACCCACCGCCCAGCCCACCGGCGCTGCCAGTGAAAGCTCCTTCTGATGCGCCCAACCGAAACGCCAGGAGCTCTGGTTTGAGATAGTGCGCTTCACACCATGAATCGATCAACCGCTGCCAGCCTGAGGCGTCATAGCCCCTGGCTGGCTTTGTTGCTTACCGCTGTCATATTGATCGGCTCCGTCACGCTTACCGTCTACGTTTCCGCAGGGCAGGCCGGGGTGGGCGCGCCTTTGCCCGATGCCAGCAGCCTGGGCAGCCTGGCGCCTGGTTTTCGCGGCCCACAGCAGTGCGCCGAATGCCATCCCGCTGAGTTTCACGCTTGGGCTGACACCACCCACGCCAAGGCCTCCTTCAACCCCGCCTTTCGAGAACTTCTGCACGAGGCGGCCGAGCCGGGCGAATGCTTTGCCTGCCACGCCACCGGATACAACGCCGTCACAGGCCAGTTCGTGATGGAAGGGGTGACCTGCGAGGCCTGTCATGGCCCCTACCGCGCCAGCCACCCGGGGCAAAGCATGGAGATGGCCGCCTCACAGGAACTGTGCGGCTCCTGCCACACCAGCACCCTGGCCGAATGGGAATCGAGCCGCCATGGCCAGGCCGGCATCGCCTGCGTCGCCTGCCACGAGGTACACGCCCAGCGGACGCGCGTCAAGGCCAGCACCGATGCACTGTGCGCCGGCTGCCATCAGCAAAACACCCAGGACGAGATTCACCAGGTTCACAAGAGCGAGCGGATCGTCTGCATCACCTGTCACCTCTCCCGGCCGGCCGACCAGGCCAGCCAGGCCGTCAGCGGCCATGCCATCACCGGCCATTCCTTCGCCGTCGATCCCCAGGTCTGCGCGGGGTGCCATCAGGACTGACCCAAAACCCTCCTCCAACCGTTGAGTTGATGCCGGGGTGGGGCATCTCAGCCAAAAATGCGGGTGATTTCGTCGAAAGCAAACTGAGGATAGGGGACAAGCTGCCCGCCGCGCCGGGCGCTCAACGCGCCGCCGGGGGCCGTGGCATGGCCGATGACCTGGGCAGGCAGGCCCGCGGCCTGGCAGGCCCGCAACAGCCGGTCAGTTTGGTCTGGCGGCAGGGCCGCCAGCAGCGCGCCGGAGGCAATCAGTCCCAGCGGGTCCAGCCCATAGGCCGCGCACAGCGCCTGGCTCTCCGGCGGCACGTCCACGACGTCGAAGTCGATGGCCATGCCCACACCCGAGGCCCGCGCCATCTCCCAGATGCCGGTGGCCAGCCCGCCCTCGGTGGGATCGTGCATGGCGTGAATGGCCGCCGCGCCGGCGGCCAGTTGCGCCGCCCGCACCACGCTGATGCCCGGATCGTGCAGAAAGCCCTGCGCCCGTCGAATCAAGGACGAATCGAAGCCGCGGGCCAGCAGCTCCGCCTCCTTCTCGCGCGCGATCAGCGCCGTGCCCTCGATGGGCACGCGCCCCAACAGCGCCAGATGGTCGCCCGGCTGCACGTTGGACGAGCGCAGCAGCCGCTCCGGCGCCACCTCGCCCAGCATGGTCCCAGAGACGATGGGCCGGTCCAGCCCCACGGTGATCTCGGTGTGACCGCCGGCCAGGGCCACGCCCAGCGCGGCGCAGGCATCAGCGATCTGGCCATAGATGGCCTCGGCCAGGGCGGGGGTGGCCCTGCCAGCCGGCAGCAGCACCGTGGCCATGAACCAGCGCGGGGTAGCGCCCATGACCGCGATGTCGTTGGCGTTGACATTGACCGCATACCAGCCGATGGCGTCGGTGGCGAAGGTGATGGGATCGGTCTTAGCCACCAGGCAGGTGGCGCCCATGTCGATCACAGCCGCGTCCACCCCCATCTGCGGCCCTACCAGCAGGCGCGGATCGGCAACGGTGAAGCGGCGCAGCAGTTGGTCCAGCAGGAGATTGGGCAGCTTGCCGGCGGGGAGAAGGTCGGGGTTCATCGCGGGTAGTATAACACCGGCCTGACCCTCCGTCAATGTTGCCGTCCGGCAAAGATCGACGCCCAGCCGCCGCCCCGCAGGAGCCGAGGCTTTAGCCGGGTCTCGCCCTACGCCCGGCTGAAGCCTCCACTCCGCGCGGCTGCCGGGCCCCGCAGGAGTCGAGGCTTTAGCCGGGTCCCGCGCCGTCGCGGGAGTGACGCCGGCGGGACCCGGTATTTCCGCAGCGCATCGGGCTGGCTTATAATCGAAACATCCAAGCGGAGCCTTCTCCGGTTGAAAGGAGCACGACGCAATGATCGACATCATCGACCTCAACTTCCAGGGCAAGCCGGCCGTCATCGCCAGCTACGTGCTGCGCGGGCCGCGCGGCGTGGCCCTGATCGAGACAGGGCCGGCCTCGTCCTATCCGACGCTCAAGGCGGAATTGGCCCGGCTGGGCATCGAGCTGGCTCAGGTCACCGATATCCTGGTGACCCACGTTCATCTGGACCATGCCGGCGCGGCCGGCTGGCTGGCGCAGGAGAGCGGCGCCACGCTGCACGTCCACCACGTGGGCGCGCCGCACCTGGTCGATCCCAGCAAGCTGCTGGCCTCGGCCGGCCGCATCTACGGCGCTGCCATGGACCGGCTGTGGGGCGAGACGCGGCCCGCGCCGGCCGGCCAGGTGCATGCCGTGGCCGACGGCGATGTGATCGACGCGGCCGGGCTGGCCGTGACGGCAGTGGATACCCCCGGCCACGCCTGGCATCACCTGGCCTACCTGTGGGAGGGCCTTTGTTTCACCGGCGACGTGGCAGCCGTGCATTTTCCCGCGTTGCCGCACGTGCGCGTGCCCACGCCGCCGCCGGAGATTGACCTGACGGCCTGGCGGCGCAGCCTGACGCGGCTGGCCGAGCTGCGGCCTGACCAGCTCTTCCCCACCCATTTCGGCCCGGTCGCGGGCGAGGTCGACGCCCATCTGCAAGAGGCGGCGGAGCAGTTGACGCTGGCCGCGGAGTTCGTCTACCGCCGCTGGCAGGCCGGGGAGAGCAGCGAGGCCATCATCGACGCCTACAAGCCGTGGATCGCGGCCCGCGCCCTGGCCGACGGCGTCGATGCCGCCGCCGCCGCCCGCTTCGAGATCATCGTGCCCTCGGAGATGTGCGTGCAGGGGCTGGTGCGCTACTTTCAGAAGAGGGGCGGGTGACGGTCGCCCGACGAAAGCCCGGCGCGACGTGGGCAGGCAAGGCTTTCGCCGGGTCTGGCCGACGTGCGGTTATCGCGCTGACCGCCTGAAGGCTCGACTCCGGTTTGGCAGCCATCCGATTTCAGTGATTCACGATTCTCACGCAAAGTCGCCAAGAACGCCAAGACGATCCGCGCTTTGCGGCCTTTGCGTCTTTGCGTGAGGCATAAATCGTGAACTACTGAAATGAGCATCGCTGCCGCAGAGACGCCGTAGTTGCTCCTTATCTTCTCTTGTGCTATCATCGTTGGCTGCGGCGCGTGACAAACGCGCCCAGGAGCCATAGCGCATGAATCTGATCAAACGATTTGCATTGCCAGCCTGCCTGATGACCATTCTGCTGCTGGCCGCCTGTTCGACGGCGACTCCCACGCCGGTCGCCCCACTGCCCACCCAGCTCCCCCCGCTCTTCACCGACGTGATGGAGATGCAGTTCGTCCAGCCGGCCGCCGCGCTGCCCGATGGCCCATTCACCGGCCTGACCGGCATCTACGCGGCCGATGAAACGGGCCAACCCACGCTGACCCTCTGCCAGTTGGAGAAGGCAGCCCTGGCCTGCGCCGGCTACCCCGTGACCCTCGCCGACGCGCCGGCCGGGCTGGTGCGGGTGAGCGGCCAGGCAGCCGGCGACAGCCTGACCATCAGCCAGGCCGAGTCGGTGACCTGGGATGAGCCTGCTGCGCAGGCCGCAGCCCAGGCCAAGCTGGCCGAGATCGCCGAGGAACTGGCCAGCTACGACTGGTCCGCCATCGCCGACCCTGAATTCGGCGAATCCTCGGCCTGGTTCCATCCCGACAGCCAGCGCCTGCTGACCATCCCGCTGGAGCTTTACGCCTTTGACAACACCGCCGACCTGATCATTCTGCGCGGCCAGGGCTGGGAAATGCCCAAGCAGACCCGCACCGTCTATCGCTTCCCGGTGCTGTACCTGGCCGTCGATCCGACCGGCCAACTGCCGACGCGGGCTTTTGTCTCCATCGAAGGCTATACGGAGCAAGAATCATGACCCTGCCAGCCATGAGCAAGCGTGAACGTTTGCTGGCCCTTGCCGCCGGCCAGCCGGTTGACCGGCCGGCCGTGGCCCTCTGGCGCCATTTTCCCGGCGATGACGCCCGACCGGACGACCTGGCCGCGGCCCACATCTGGTGGCAGCGCACCTTCGACTGGGACCTGCTCAAGGTCACTCCCTCCAGCTCCTACTGCATCCAGGATTGGGGGGTGCGGGCTGCGTGGCAGGGGGGCGACGAGGGGACCTGGAGCTATCAGAACACGGCGATTCAACAGCCGGGCGATTGGGCCAGGCTGGCGGTGCTCGACCCGGCCGCCGGCGCGCTGGGCCAGGCCCGACAGGCCGTCAAAAGCGTCTGCCAGGCCGTGGGCCCCGCTACGCCGGTGCTGATGACCCTCTTCAGCCCGTTGGCCCAGGCCAAGAACCTGGCCGGCCCCCACCTGCTGCCCCACCTGCGCCAGCACCCGGACGCGGTGCAGGCTGGCCTGGAGCGGATCACGCAAAGCGTGCTGCGCACCGTCGACGCCCTGGCCGACACCGGCATCGCCGGCATCTTCTATGCCGTGCAACTGGCCGAGCCGACCCGCCTCAGCCGCGCTGAATATGAACAGTTCGGCCAGCCGCTGGACCTGCGCATTCTGGCCGCGGCCGGCGGCTTCTGGTTCAACATGGTCCACGCCCACGGCCTGAACGTCTACTTCGACCTGCTGGCCGGCTATCCGGTGCAGGCGCTCAACTGGCACGACCGCGAGGGAGGGCCCAGCCTGAGCGACGGCGCGGCCCATTTCGCCGGCGCGCTGTCAGGCGGCCTGGACCGGCGCACCGTACACCTGGCCGCGCCGGCCGACGTGCGCCGCGAGGCGGCCGACGCCGTGCAGCAGACCGCCGGCCAGCGGCTGATCCTCTCCACCGGCTGCGTCAGCATGACCAACTCGTCGCTCAGCAACCTGTGGGCCGCGCGGCGCAGTGTGGGCGAATGAAGGGCCGGCCCGTCGTCGCGGCCTGCGATCTCTGCCATGCCACCTGTTGACTATCGTTTCTGCCCAGCCTGCGGACAGCCGTTGACCCAGCGCGAGGCCTTTGGCCGCCCGCGGGCCGCGTGCAACGCCTGCGGCTTCGTGCATTTCCGCGATCCCAAGGTGGCCGCGGCCGTGTTGCTGGGCGACCAGGGGCGCGTGCTGTTGGTGCGGCGGGCGGTGGACCCGCGGCGTGGCTTCTGGGCCCTGCCGGCCGGCTTCGTCGAGGTAGATGAGCTGCCCGACGAGGCGGCCGCGCGCGAGGCGCTGGAAGAGACCGGCCTGCACGTCGCCGTGGGCAACCTGTTGCGCATCCGCCGCACGAGCAACCCCGACAAGCCCGGCCTGCTGCTCACCTATCAGGGCCAGGTCATCGGCGGCGCCCTGCAGGCCAGCGACGACGTCAGCGAGGCCCGCTGGTTCAGCGCCCAGGAGATCCCCTGGGATGACCTGGCCTTCGAGACCACCCGCGAAAGCCTGCACGACTGGCTCGCCGCCAACAGCGCTCAGTGAGCAGCCACCCTGACGCCCCATGAACCTCATCGACCTGCACTGCCACACCACCGCCTCCGACGGCCGGCACAGTCCAACTGAGCTGGTGCAGATGGCCGCGGAGATGGGCCTGCGCGCCATCGCGGTCTGCGACCACGACTCCACCCAGGGGCTGGACGAGGCGCTGGCAGCCGGCCGCGCGGCTGGCATCGAGGTCATCCCCGCGGTGGAGCTGAGCTGCGACGTGGATCAGGGGGAGCTGCACATGCTGGGCTATTGCCTCGACTACGCCGACAGCGCCTTCCAGGCTGAGCTGAGCCGGCTGCGCGAGGGACGCGTTGGCCGCGCCCAGGCCATGGTGCGTAAGCTGACCGCGCTGGGCTACCCCATCTCCTTCCAGCGGGTGCAGGAGCTGGCCGGCGACGGCGCCATCGGCCGGCCGCACGTCGCCCAGGCCCTGGTCGAGACGCGGCTGGTTCAGAACAAGGGCGAGGCCTTCGAGCGCCTGATCGGCCGCAACGGCCCGGCCTACGTCGAGCGGGCCAAGCTGTCGCCGGCCGACGCCTGCCGCATGATCCGGCGCGTCGGCGGTCTGCCCGTCTTCGCCCATCCCTTCATTGCGCTGGTCAGCGGCCGCGTGCTGGAGCCGATGCCGGTGGAAGCCTCGCTGCCCACGCTGGTGGAGGCTGGGCTGGCCGGGCTGGAGGTCTATTACCCCAATTATACCCCGGTGTTGATCGAACGGCTGCTGCGGCTGGCCCGGCAGCATGGCCTGCTGGTCACCGGCGGGTCCGATTTTCACGGCGAGGGCTCGGCCGGCGCCGCGCTGGGCGGCGTCTACGTGCCCATCAAATGTCTGACGGCGCTGAAAGCGGCGCGGCCGCGGCGCGGGCAGAACGAGGACTGAGATGCTAGAGATCGCTATCGATCTGGCGCGCCAGGCCGGCGCCCTGTTGCGCCGCGGCCATGAAAACGGCGCCGGAACTGTCGCCAACAAGAGCAGCGGCGTCGATCTGGTCACAGAGTTCGACCTGGCCTCGGAACGCCTGATCGCCGAGGGACTGCGCCGGCATTTTCCCGACCACGCGATCTACGGCGAGGAAGCGGGCGGCGAGCTGCCCGCGACCGGCCCGGTCTGGGTCATCGACCCGCTGGACGGCACCACCAATTTCGCCCACGGCTATCCGGTCTTCAGCGTCACCCTGGCGCTCCTGGTCGATGGCCAGTCGGAGTTGGGGGTGACCTACGACCCGCTGCGCGAGGAGTTGTTCTGGGCGCAGGTCGGTCGGGGCGCGTGGCGCGGCAGTCAACGCCTGCGCGTTTCGACGACGGCAGAGCTGCGCGCCAGCCTGCTGGCCACCGGCTTTGCCTACGATCGGGCCAGCAATCCTGACAACAACCTGGCCGAGTTCAACCACTTTATGCCGCGCACCCGCGGCGTGCGACGCGCCGGCTCGGCCGCGCTGGACATCGCCTGGGTGGCGGCTGGCCAGTTGGACGGCTATTGGGAGCGCGGCATCCAACTGTGGGACATGGCCGCGGGCGTGCTGCTGGTGCGCGAGGCCGGCGGCATCGTCTCCACCTACAGCGGCCGGCCCTGGCAGCCGGGCGACCGGAACGTGGCGGCCGCCAACAGCGTCTTGCATCCAAGCCTGTTGCAGGGCCTGCAGACCGCGCGCCGTGACCTGCCGGCGCTGCCGGGCTGAACTGTGGACGCTCTTCCAGCAACCGTTTTGTCTGAACCGCTTCACGACCTGTAATCCCATGTACTTGGACTACAACAAGCGCGGGCGACGGCGGCGGCGCAAAGGCTCGCCGGCGCCGCTCCTCATCGCCGCGATAGCAGCGCTGCTGGTGATCAGCTTTCTGGCCAACCAGGAGTATGACCTGCTGCGCAATCCCTTCGAGACCCCCACGCCGTCGCCCACCCCCACCCGCAGCGCGCTCTCCTACCTGGACGAGGCGCAGAGCTTCATCGACCAGGGCAAGGTGGTCGAGGCCGCGACCGTCTTGCAGACCATTGCCGAGCGGGAGCCGGAGAACGACGACGTGCGCCGGGAGATGGCCAACCTGTACATCTACGGCGGGCAGTACAGCTCGGCGCTGGCGCCGGCCCGCGAGGCGGTGGCCATCGACGGGGATGACGCGCTCAACCAGGCGACCCTGGCCATGGCGCTGACCTGGAATCAGGAATACGATGAAGGCTACGATGTGGCCCAGCTTGCCGTGCAGATGGACCCGACCCTGGCCCAGGCCCATGCCCGGCTGGCCGAGGTGCTGGCCAGCCTGGGCAGTTGGCGTCAGGCCGTCCAGGAGGCGGAGGTGGCGCTGGACCTGGCCCCCCGGGACTTCGACGTGGTGCGCATCATGGGCTACACCTATGAGGTGCAGGGCAAGTATACCGAGGCGTTGGAGTACTATCAGCAGGCGGCCGACCTCAAGCCGCGCCTGCCGCTGATCTACCTGGTGATGGGACGCAACTATCGGGCGCTCAACGATTTCGACGCGGCCATCGCAGCTTTCCGGCGCGGGCTGGAGGGCGCACCGGAGGATCCCTGGCTGCATTTCGAGCTGGGCAAGACCCTCTTCCAGGTCGGCGATCAGGAGCTGGGGCTGCGCGAGCTGCGCAAGGCGGTCGAGCTGAAGCCGGACATGCCCGATGCCTACCAGCAGTTGGGGGTCGGGCTCTACCTGCGCCGGGCCTACGAGGAGGCCATCGAGAACATGCAGCGCGCCATCGAGCTGGGCAACGTGGCCGCGATCAACTATTACATCATCGGCCGCTCCTACCTGAACATCGAGACGCCCGACTGCGAGAACGCCGTGCCCAACCTGCAGAAGGCGCTGGAGATCGACGCCGAGATGATTCCCTACGTCGACGCCGCCGACAGCATCCGCGCCTGCGGCGGCGCCCCGCCGTAGAGACGGCCCAGCCGAGCCGCGTCAGCCCTGAATTGCCGCCGACCGCGATTTGACCGATTTTAACTCTTGATGTAAGATAGCCGGTGTTAGCACTCTGATACCCTGAGTGCTAACACCGTTCTTTTTAGACCCAGTGACCGCGTGTCACACTAGAAAACCACCATAGAGGAGCTCAGAAAGCTATGAATCTCAAGCCGCTAGGTGATCGACTGTTGGTCAAGCCTGTCGAACAGGAAGAGAAGACCGCGTCCGGCATCATTCTGCCGGAGACCGCCAAAGAGAAGCCGCAGGAGGGCGAGGTGCTGGCCGTGGGGCCTGGCAGCCGCAAGGACGACGGCTCGCGCATCGCGATGGATGTGGCCGTGGGCAATCGGGTGCTGTACGCCAAGTACGCCGGCACCGAGATCAAGATGGATGGCGTGAAGTATCTCATTCTGCGCGAGAGCGACGTGCTGGCCATCGTCGGTTAATTCCGCGCCGTTCAACACCAGAACAGACACCGAAGAACATTCTTTTAAGGAGCAATGAGCTAACATGGCTAAGCAACTTGTTTTCGCAGAGGAAGCGCGTCGCAACCTCAAGGTTGGCGTGGACACCCTCGCCAATGCCGTCAAGACCACCCTCGGCCCCAAGGGCCGCAACGTCGCCCTCGACAAGAAGTGGGGCGCGCCCACCATCACCCATGACGGCGTGACCGTGGCCAAGGAAATCGAGCTGGAAGACCCCTACCAGAACATGGGCGCCCAGCTGCTCAAGGAAGCCGCCACCAAGACCAACGACATCGCCGGCGACGGCACCACCACCGCCACCGTGCTGGCCCAGACCATCGTGACCGAGGGCCTGAAGAACGTGGCCGCCGGCGCCAACCCCATGCTGCTGAAGCGCGGCATCGAGCGCGGCGTGGCTGTCCTGGCCGACGCCATTCGCGAACAGTCCATCGAGATCAGCACCAAGGACGAGATCGCCGCAGTGGCCGCCATCTCCGCCCAGGACCAGGAAATCGGCAATCTCTTGGCCGATGTCATGGAGAAGGTGGGCAAGGACGGCGTCATCACCGTCGAGGAGAGCAAGACCGGCCTGGCTTTCGAGACCGAGTACGTCGAGGGCATGCAGTTCGACCGCGGCTACATCTCCCCCTATTTCATCACCAACCCCGAGCGCATGGAAGCCGAGCAGGAGGATCCCTACGTCCTGCTGACCGACAAAAAGATCTCGGCCGCGGCCGACATCGTCCCGATCCTGGAGAAGCTGATCCAGATCGGCAAGCGCGACCTGGTGATCATCAGCGAGGATGTGGACAGCGAAGCGCTGGCCACCCTGGTGCTGAACAAGCTGCGCGGCGTCTTCAACGTCCTGGCCATCAAGGCCCCTGGCTTCGGCGATCGCCGCAAGGCCATGCTGCAAGACATGGCGATCCTGACCGGCGCACAGGTCATCACCGAGGAGATGGGCCGCAAGCTGGAGACCACCCAGATCATCGACCTGGGCCGCTGCGACAAGATCGTCTCCACCAAGGACGACACCACCATCGTGGGCGGCCGCGGCGATGACGCGCAGATCCGGAGCCGCATCGACCAGATCAAGATCGAGATCGAGAACAGCACCAGCGACTACGACAAGGAGAAGCTGCAAGAGCGGCTGGCCAAGCTGGCCGGCGGCGTGGCGATCATCCGCGTCGGCGCTGCCACTGAGGTGGAGCTGAAGGAAAAGAAGCACCGCGTCGAGGATGCCCTGAGCGCCACCCGCGCGGCCGTGGAAGAGGGCATCGTGCCCGGCGGCGGCGTGGCCCTGGTCAACGCCGTGGCTTCGCTGGACAAGGCTGAGGCCGGCGTCGAGGGCGACATCCTGACCGGCGTGCGCATTCTGCGCCGCTCGCTGGAAGAGCCCATGCGCCAGATCGCGGCCAACGCCGGCCAGGATGGCGCCGTGACCGTCGAGACCGTGCGCCGCCTGCAGAAAGAGCAGGGCAACAAGCGCCTGGGCTACGATGTCATCAGCGAGCAGTACCTGGACATGGTCAACGCTGGCATCATCGACCCGGCCAAGGTCACCCGCGGCGGCCTGGAGAACGCGGCCAGCATCGCGGCCATGATCCTGACCACCGAGGCGCTGATCACCGACATTCCTGAGAAGGAAAAGACCCCGCCCATGCCGGGCGGCGGCGGCGGCATGGACTTCTAAGTCCCACCCCCCTTCGCACCTCTGTGACGGGCTGCCAGGTTTGACCTGGCGGCCCGTTTTTTTATCTCCCGCCGCGCTCGGCGGTACGCCAGAATGCCTCGACTCCCGGACAAATGGACAGATCAGCCGCACGGAGTCGAGCCTTCAGGCGGCCCGTGCAGCACACCCACGTCGGGCGGAACCGGCTAAAGCCTCGACTCCGGACGGAATGCCTTGACTCCCGGACCGAATGAGAACTGATGGAAATGGCGCATTGCCATCTTGACATCGGGTGCGACCTGGGGTAGAATTTGAACAACTGGTCAGACCACTTACCAGCGACGTTTTGGAGCGCTCCCTCATGCGTACCCTTTCATCCCTCGACCGTCCCGCCGCCCACGCCGAGCACGCCCTGGTCTCTGCCATCCTGCACGGCGACTATCCCCCCGGCGCCGCCCTGCCGGCCGAGCGGGAGCTGGCCGTGCAGATCGGCGTCACCCGGCCGACCCTGCGCGAGGCCTTGCAGCGTCTCGCCCGCGACGGCTGGCTGACCATTCAGCAGGGCAAACCCACCCTGGTCAACGACTACTGGCGTGTGGGCGGTCTGGGCGTGCTCAGCGCGCTGACGCATCCCGACAACGGCCTGCCGCTGCCGAAGGGCTTCATCCCGAACCTGCTGGAGGTGCGCCTGCTCCTGGCGCCAGCCTATGCCCGCGCCGCCGTTGAGCGCAACCCTGGCCCGGTGGCTGATCTGCTCGCCCAGGCGGCCGCTCTGGAGCCGATGCCGGCAGAGCTCGCGTCCTTCGACTGGCGCGTGCAGCACATGCTGACTGTGGCCTCCGGCAACCCGATCTACACATTGATTCTGAATGGCTTCGCTGGCTTCTACGAACAGATGGCCTGCCGCTATTTCGCCCGCGCCGAGGCGAGGGACGCCTCGCTCGATTTCTACCGTCAACTGCACGCTGCGGCGCTGCGCGGCGACGCCGCCGGCGCTGAGACGCTGACGCGCCAGGCCATGTTGCGCAGCATCGATCTGTGGCGCGCGGACGGCGAGTCGTAAAAAAACCGTCAAGAGAACACCGGGCTGGCTCGGTCAGGAGACCGGCCAGAGCGCCAGGGCGGCCAGAGCGCGAGACTGGCGAGAGCGACAGGAGCTGTCGGCTATCTGCAACTTTGGAGGTACCTATGCGACGCTGGAACGGTTGGGGAGATGATGCTGTCAGCTATCACGTGCCTGAACGGGCCGTGCGCTTTCTGGTCGAACTGATGGGGCCGGGCACGCCCCCGCGCGATGCCACGGCTGGCGAGACGCTGGCCAGCGCGCCCCCCGCCCACCCCCTGGAACATGCGCTGGTCAAGGGCGATGCCGTGGAGCGACTGCGCCACGCGCGCGGCCAGAGCTTCCCCGACTGGGTGGCGCTGCGCAGCGGCCGCATCCCCGCCTACCCCGATGGCGTGGCCTATCCCACCAGCGAGGCCGATGTGGTCGAGCTGATCCGGTTTGCCCAGACCAGGGGCGCGCAGTTGATCCCCTACGGCGGCGGCACCAGCGTGGCCGGCCACATCAACCCGCAGCCCCAAGGCGCACGGCCGGTGTTGACGGTGGACATGAGCCGCATGAACCGGCTGCTGCGCCTGGACGATGCCAGCCACCTGGCCACCTTCGGCGCGGGCATCGCCGGGCCTGATCTGGAGGCGCAACTGCGGGCCCGGGGCTATACCCTGGGCCATTTCCCCCAGTCTTTTGAGTATTCGACCCTGGGCGGCTGGATCGCCACCCGCTCCAGCGGCCAGGAATCGCTGGGCGCCGGCCGCATCGAGGATCTGTTCGCAGGCGGGCGGCTGATCGCCCCAGCCGGCGCGCTGGAACTGCCCCCCTTCCCCGCCTCGGCTGCCGGGCCTGACCTGCGCCACCTGGCGCTGGGCTCCGAGGGCCGCATGGGCATCCTCACCGAGGCGACGGTGCGGGTGGCGGCGCTGGCCGGCCGCGAGCGGCTGGCGGTTTCTGCGCTCTTCCTGCCCGACTGGAAAAGCGCCCAGACCGCGGTCCGCCAGATCGTGCAGGCGGGCCTGCCGCTGTCGCTGATGCGCCTGAGCACGCCGGTGGAAACCGAGACCACGCTGGTGCTGGCCGGCCATGAACGGCTGATCGGCGCCTTGCAGCGGCTGATCTCGCTGCGTGGGGTGCGCGATGGCAAATGCCTGCTGATGCTGGGCTTCAACGGCCAGGACGAGCTGGTCAGGACGACGCGCGGCGAGGCGCTGGAGATCGCCGGCCAGCAGGGGGGCGTCAATGTGGGCCGCACCTTCGGCAGCCAGTGGTACAAGAACCGCTTCCGCACCCCCTATCTGCGCAACGCCCTATGGGAGCTGGGCTATGGCGTGGACACCGTGGAGACGGCCACCACCTGGAGCAACACCAGCGCCATGGTCGAGGCCATCGAGAACGCGCTGCACCAGGCGTTGGTCCCCTTTGGCGAGCAGGTACACGCCTTCACCCACCTGTCGCACTTCTATCCGTCCGGCTGCAGCGTCTACACCACGGTGCTGTTTCGGCTGGCCGACGGCCCGGGCGAGACGCTGGCGCGCTGGCAGGCGCTGAAAGATGCCGCCAGCCAGGCCATCGTCGCGGGCCACGGCACCATCAGCCATCAGCACGGCGTCGGCAGCGACCACGCGGCCTATCTGCCGGCCGAGAAGGGGGAGCTGGGCATGGCGCTGCTGCACGATGTCTGCCGGCGGATGGATCCTGAGGGCATCATGAACCCAGGCAAGCTGTTGGCTGCATGATGCTGCGGGTCGGCCAACGTTCGGGCGCTGAGGCGCGGCCGGTGAGCGGCCCGCCGCCATGAGGCCCACGGGATAGGGACCCAGCGGACAGCCGCCCGCCCCAGCCGGAGAGTTGTGAGGTTCCATGTTTCCTGCACACTATCGAGAGAACGCCTGGTCGCAGCTTGACCAGGCCTGGGATGTGATCATCATCGGCGGCGGCATCACCGGCGCGGGCATCCTGCGCGAGGCCGTGCGCCTGGGGCTGAAAGCGCTGCTGGTGGAGCAGGCGGACTTTGCCTGGGGCACCTCCAGCCGCTCCTCCAAGCTGGTGCATGGCGGGCTGCGCTACCTGAAGGAGGGCAAGCTCCGTCTGACGCGCGCGTCGGTGCGCGAGCGCCAGCGGCTGCTGGCTGAGGGGCCAGGCCTGATCGACCCGCTGGGCTTTCTGTTGACCAACTATCAGGGCGACAATCCGGGCCGCTGGACCTTCCGCGCCGGGCTTTCGGTCTATGATCTGATGGCCTTGCAGTGGAGTCACCGTCAATACAGCCCCTTGGAGCTGCGCCTGCTGGCCCCGCACATCAGCGAGGAGGGGCTGGAGGGGGGTCTGCAATACGGCGACGCCCAAACCGACGATGCCCGCTTGGTGCTGCGGGTGATCCAGGAGGCGACGGCGGCCGGCGGCGTGGCGTTGAACTACGTCCGGGCCGAGAGTCTGCTGCGCGACGAGGCGGGGCAGGTGGTGGGTGTGCGCTTGCAGAGGAGTGACGGCGCCGCAGTCGTCCAAGGCGAAGCAGCGCCGTCGGTCCTGGATGTGCGCGCCCGCGTCGTCATCAACGCCACCGGCGCCTGGGCCGACCGGCTGCGCGGCCAATTGGACCAGCCGGAGCGCATCCGCCCGCTGCGCGGCAGCCATCTTCTCTTTCCAGCCTGGCGGCTGCCGGTGGCTCAGGCCGTCAGCTTTCTCCATCCCATCGACCGCCGGCCGGTCTTCATCTTCCCCTGGGAGGGCGTCACCCTGGTGGGCACCACCGATGTGGACCACAGCCCGCCGCTGGACGCCGAGCCGGCCATCAGCCCGCAGGAGGTGGCCTACCTGATGGCGGCCGCCGAGCATCAGTTCCCGTCGCTGCACCTGACTCTGGCCGATGTGCTGAGCAGCTTTGCCGGGGTGCGGCCGGTGATCGGCAGCGGCGTCGTGGATCCATCCAGGGAGTCGCGCGATCATGTGGTGTGGGAGGAGCAGGGGTTGCTGACCGTCACCGGCGGCAAGCTGACCACCTTCCGGCTGATTGCGCTGGATGCGCTGCGGGCCGCGCGGCATCGCCTGCCCGCCATGCCTGAGCCGCGTCGCGGCCAGCCGGTGCTCCAGGCCGTGGACGAAGGGGCCATCGCGGCCGGCAGCGGCCTGGATCGGGCCACGCGCCGCCGGCTGCTGGGCCGCTACGGCGCCGATGCCGCCGCGCTGGTCCAGGCTGCACAGCCGGGCGAGCTGGAGCCGATTCCCGGCGTCCCGGCGCTGTGGGCCGAGCTGCGCTGGGCCGCGCGGGCCGAGGGCGTGGTGCATTTGGATGACCTGCTGCTGCGCCGCGTGCGGCTGGGGCTGTTGCTGCCCCAGGGCGCTCAGGCGCTGCTGCCCCGCATCCGCGCCATCTGCCAGGCGGAGCTGGGCTGGGACGATGCGACCTGGCAGGCTGAGGAAAGCGCTTACCTGGCGCTGTGGCAGCGCTGTTACAGCCTGCCCACGCCGGCCGCGACGCCCAGTTGGCAGGTGATGTTGGCTGAGGCCAAGGCGCGGCGGCCTGTGACGCAGCCGCTGCGCCGGCGCAAACGGGTGCAGGCGCCGGTTGTCATGGCGCTGGCCGCGGCGCTGCTGCTGCTGGGGCTCCTGGCATGGCGCCATTGTCGCCGAACGGCAACTCCAGCGCTGACGACTGCCGACTGGGAGTCGGGCCTTTGAGCTGCCAACTGAGACATTCATGCGTTGGGCGCACAACCGTCAATGAAAATGGCGGGCTCGGTCAGGAGACCGGCCCGAGCGGTTATTTTTGGGTTGGAGTCGAGCCTTCAGGCGGGTCGGCGCGCTCAACTCGCATCGTCCAGACCCGGCTAAAGCCTCGACTCCGCGCCAGATGTCAGCAATTCCAAATAGGCGGGCTGCCCAGTTGGAGTCGAGCCTTCAGGCGGGTCGGCGCGCCCAACTCGCATCGTCCAGACCCGGCTAAAGCCTCGACTCCGCGCCAGATGTCAGCAATTCCAAATAGGCGGGCTGCCCAGTTGGAGTCGAGCCTTCAGGCGGGTCGGCGCGCTCAACTCGCATCGTCCAGACCCGGCTAAAGCCTCGACTCCGCGCCAGATTATGGAATCGCTGGTTGCCGTGTGAGTTCGCAGACCGGGCATGCGCCCGACGTGCATTCCCGGAGAAGCGGAGATTTGCCGTGAACCGCTGTGTGTGCCACAATTGAGGGAGGGTGATGCGTAATGCGTAATGCGTAATGCGTAACCCGGAGATGTTCAACTTTGTTCGGCCTTCGGTGGCTCGTAACTCGTAACTCGTAACTCGTAACCCGGAGCTGTTCAACTTTGTTCGGCCTTCGGTGGCTCGTAACTCGTAACTCGTAACCCGGAGCTGTTCAACTTTGTTCGGCCTTCGGTGGCGAGTAACTCGTAACTCGTAACACGTAACCCGGAATCCGGAGCCAACCCACACCCACACACACCTCCGGTTACGCATTACTCGTTACTCGTTACGTCACCCCACACCCACACACCCCCCTCCGGTTACGCATTACGCATTACTCGTTACTCGTTACGTCACCCCACACCCACACACACCCCTCCGGTTACGCATTACGCATTACTCGTTACGCCACCCGACCCCACACCCACACACACCCCTCCGGTTACGCATTACGCATTACTCGTTACGCCACCCGACACCACACCCACACACACCTCCGGTTACGAATTTCCCCACGCGAGCTCCCCATGACCAAAGACCTTCTCCTCGCCATCGACAACGGCACGCAGAGCGTGCGCGCCCTGGTCTATGACCTGCAAGGCAACCTGGTGGCCCGCAAGCAGGTGGTGATCGAACCCTACTTTGCCGCGCAGCCGGGCTGGGCCGAACAGGATCCCGATTATTTCTGGCGCATGTTGTGCCAGGCGTGCCAGGGACTGTGGGCCGAGGATGCGGCGGGCAAGCTGCGGGAACGCATCGCCGGCCTGGCGCTGACCACCCAACGCGGCACGGTGATCAACGTCGACGCGGCCGGCCGGCCGCTGCGGCCGGCGATCATCTGGCTGGACCAGCGCCGCACCGAGGGGCTGCCGTCGGTGGGCGGGCTGTGGGGTGCGGCCTTCCGCCTCAGCGGCATGAGCGGCACCGTGGCCTACCTGCAAGCCGAGGCCGAAGCCAACTGGATTCGCACCCACCAGCCTGAAGTCTGGCGCGCCACCCACAAATATCTCTTCCTGTCAGGCTACCTGATCCATCGACTCACCGGCCGCTTTGTAGATTCCGTGGGCAGCCAGGTGGGCTACGTGCCCTTCGACTACAAGAAGTTGCGCTGGTCGTCGGCGCGCGACTGGAAATGGCAGGCCGTGCCCATGAGCCCCAGCCTGCTGCCGGAGCTGATCCCGCCGGCCAGCCGGCTGGGCGAGATCAGCGCGGCCGCAGCCGAGGCCACCGGCCTGCCCGCGGGCCTGCCGTTGATCGCGGCCGCGGCCGACAAAGCCTGCGAGGTGATCGGCTCCGGCAGCCTGGCGCCGCATGTGGGCTGCCTGAGCTATGGCACCACCGCCACCTTCAACACCACCCACCAACGCTATGTGGAGATCATCCCGCTGATCCCGCCCTACCCCGCGGCCGTGCCCGACGCCTACAGCCTGGAGGTGCAGATCTACCGCGGCTACTGGATGGTCAGTTGGTTCAAGCAGCAGTTTGGCCACCCGGAGCAGGCCGCGGCCGACGAGTTAGGGGTGCCGGTGGAGGCGCTCTTCGACCAGTTGGTCAGCCAGGCGCCGCCCGGCAGCCAGGGGCTGATCTTGCAGCCCTACTGGTCGCCAGGGATCAAGACGCCGGGGCCGGAGGCCAGGGGCGCGGTGATCGGCTTCGGCGACGTGCATACCCGTTCCCACCTCTATCGGGCGATCATCGAGGGGCTGGCCTACGCCCTGCGCGAGGGCAAGGAGCGCAGCGAGCGGCGCAGCGGCGTCCCTGTCACCGAGCTGCGGGTATCGGGCGGCGGCTCCCAGAGCGACGCGGCCATGCAGATCACGGCCGACGTGTTTGGCCTGCCCGCGGCCCGGCCCCATCTCTACGAGACCAGCGGCCTGGGCGCGGCCATCGACGCGGCCGTGGGGCTGGGGCTGCACCCCGACTTCGCCACGGCTGTCCAGGCCATGACGCGCCTGGGCCAGGTGTTCGAGCCAGACGCCCAGCGGGTCAGGATCTACGAGGAGCTCTACCAGCAGGTGTATCGACAGATGTACCGCCGGCTGAAGCCGTTGTACGAGAGGATTCAGGCCATCAAACCGGCCAACTAGCCCAGCGGCAACGCCCCCAGGGTGATGCCGCCGTCCACCACCAACACGCTGCCGGTGGTGAAGCTGGAGGCGTCCGAGGCCAGGTAGAGCGCGGCGCCGGTCAGCTCTTCCGGATCCGCAATGCGGCCGGCCGGGGTCAGCTTGCCGATGCCGGCGTTGAGCGCGGGGTTGCTCCACAGCGCGGCCGAGAACTTGGTCTTGATGAAGCCGGGGGCCAGGGCGTTCACCTGGATGTTGGCGGGGGCCAGCTCGGCCGCCAGCGCCTTGGTCAGCATGATCACCGCGGCCTTGCTGACGCTGTAGACGCCCATCCAGGGGCCGGGGTTGATGCCGGCGATGCTGGCCACGTTGATGATCTTGCCGCCGCCCTGGGCCGTCATGCCCGGCGCCGCGGCCTTGATCATGTAGAAGTAGCCCTTGACGTTGACCTCGAAGATCTTGTCGAAATGGCTCGCCTCCGCGGTCAGCAGGGGGCCGAAATGGGGGTTGGTGGCTGCATTGTTGACCAAGATATCGACACGGCCATACTCGGCCAGCGCGGCCTGGACGACAGCCTCGGCCGCGGCCTGGTCGCCGGCGTGCGCGGCCAGGGCAATGGCGCGCCCGCCGGCCGCGCGGATGGCCTCGGCCGCCGGGCCGACATTCTCGAGCTTGCGGCTGGTCAACACCAGCGACGCGCCGGCCTGGGCGTAGGCTTCGGCGATGGCCTGCCCAATGCCGCGCGACGCGCCGGTGACGATAGCCACTTT
>JAKQCW010000029.1 GCA_029558955.1 Chloroflexota bacterium | reverse complement strand
GTGCCCAGGTTGCGGCTGTACTGCTTGTCGGTGGGGTTGTTCCAGTGCTCGTGGACGCCCTGGCTGGCCAGCCGCGTGCCGTCCCGCTCCGGGTCGTAGAAGGTTCCCGAGGGCGGATTGTTGGCCAGCGCCATCTCGTGGAGATAGTCCTGCACCCCCTCGTTGGCCAGCGCCAGATCGGGCCACTGCTGGCTCAGGAAGTCGAAGCTCACCGAGTCGATGGCCACCTGGTCCATGGAGAGGAAGAGGCTGCCCGGCCACTGGCCGTTGAAGGGGGCCATGTTCCACTTGGCGGGCACGCCAGCCCAGCCCCAGCCGCCGTAGATGCCGTCCACCAGGTAGAGCAGCGTCTTGCCGCCCATCTGGGCATGGCCGTTTAGGTCCACCAGCGGCCGGTACTGTCCCATCAACGCCCGGTTGACGTAGGCGTTGGGGTCGGTCTCCAGCGGCAGGCGCAGGTGGAGGTGATAGTAGCCCGAGGTGGGGGGCTTGCGCTCGTTGGAGTTGCCGCCGCTCAGCGAGCCATAGTGGTTTTTGGCGGTGACGGTGATGCCGTTGCGCTCGTGGACCTTGAGGATGGCGAAGTCGATGACATACTTCGCGTTGGCCACCGCCTGCAGGATGTAGTCCTGGCTCTTGCCGTCCGCCTCGCTGGTGCTCCAGTAGAGCGGCACATTGCTGCGGGCCGCGGCCGTGCGTCCCATGCCGCCGCGTGCGTCCATGTAGACCACGTTGGGGAAGGCGCTGTGTACCGGGTTATAGAGCTCGTTGACCCACAGGCCGGTGGAGTCGCCGATGGTGATGTCGGACTGGGCGACCCCCGCCTCGTTGACCAGTTGATCCAGCAGGGCAATCATCAACTGCGGCGACTGGCCGATGTAGGTCCAGCCGGTGGTCGAGCCAGCGCCCAGGCAGGTGATGTTCCAGTTGTAGTTGCCGTCGGCGCAACTGTTGGAGTGAGAGGTGGTCAGGTTGACCTTGATGAAGACCTTCTCGCCCGCCTGGTAGCCCGCGCCGCCGTTGAAGTGCTGGAAGATCGCGTTCCAGGCCTGTGCGGGAGTGCCTGAGTCGGCGTAGCTGGTCAGCGCCGTGGACATCAGCCGGCTGGCCCGCGTCTGGTCGACCAGATTGTACCAGCGCTGGCCGGAAGCCGTGGTGCTCCCGTTCCAGGTAGTCACCAGCGCATCGTGCGTCCAGACGACGCGGCCGGGCGCTGCGCCCTTGGCCACGCCGATGGGCTGGTTGACCGGGTGCGGCGTGTAGGCTTCCGTCTGCGCCACCGCCGGCGTCTGCAGCGTCAACACGCCCCAGCCAATGCCCAGCAGGGCAACGACCACAGCCAGTCCGCCGGTGACGTAGCGCGCCTGGTGGAATTTGCCGCGCGCCTTGCCGAAGGCCAACGACGCCCCGACGATCCCCGCCAGCCAGAGCACGAAGCCTGAGGCCAGCGGCATGGCCACCCGTTGGCAGGGATAAACGGCCCGGCTGGGCTTGGGCGCCACGCGCGCCACAAACCAGATCAGAGCGGCCAGGCCGATCAGCGGAAAGAAAACGCGCGTCCAGCCCTCGGGCTGGCGCACGCCGACGATGCGACCTGTCTTGGGACAGGTACGGAACAACCTGGATTTGAGAGCGTCCATGGTGCGCTTCCTTTCTGGCAAGTCGACTCGAACGACAGTGTCGTGAACCCCAAGAAGGCGATAGAGCTGACGGGTCACAAGGTCAAATCACAGAAAACCAAGCGCGGGAATTGAACTTGTCTGCAATCCTCGTCGTAACTCCGTCACTGAATTGTAGCGACGATTGCACCCCAGCGTCAATAGGAAATTAGTACCATTTTCCCTTCGTCTTCACACGCAACTCCAGCGCCGGGCCTTGTTTGTTGCCGCGCGCAAGTTGCGTTACAATGCCCGCCACGCAGGGATCGCGCTCACGATACGACAATTGACCGAGATCCTGGAACTGCAGGATCCTTCCTCGGCCAGTGGTTGGATTGCACGGCTCGTCAGAAAGGAAAGGACCCCGACCAAATCCATGACCATCGACTATCGCGCTGACGCTGTGATCAGCGTCGAGGCTGCCATCGATCTCTACAACCGCTCGACTCTGGGCGAGCGCCGGCCCGTTGATCGCCCAGATGTCTTCGCTGAGATGCTGCGCCATGCCGACATTCTCATCACGGCCTGGGACGGCGACCGGCTGGTGGGCATCTCCCGCACGCTGACCGACTTCAGCTATGCCGCCTACCTGGCCGATCTCGCCGTGGACGCCGGCTACCAGCGCCTGGGCATCGGCAAGCGGCTGGTGGAGGAGACGCGGGCGCGCCTCTGGCCGGAGTGCATGATCGTCCTGCTGGCCGCGCCGCTGGCCAACGACTACTATCCACGCATCGGCTTCGAGCACAACCCGCGCGCCTGGGTGCTGCGGGGCGACCCGACGCCGCGCCGGCCTGGCTGAGGACGCGTGGGGCCGGGCCGCGCGGCCGGACGCCGCCGCCACGCCAAGGCCAGCGCGCAGCGATTATGAACCAAGCGAACCGTTCCATTCGTCTCCTGGACCTGAGCCCCGACGCCTTGCGTGCGCAGGTGGTCGCCTGGGACCAGCCGGCCTATCGCGCCGATCAGCTCTACCAGTGGCTCTACCAGCGCCTGGCTGTGGATCCGGCCGAGATGAGCAATCTGCCGGCCGGCCTGCGCGACCGGCTGGCGCAGGAAGCGCAGATCGAGCTGCTGACGCCGGCCGCCGAAAGCATCTCGCGCGACGGCCATACCACCAAGACCCTCTTTCGCCTTCACGATGGCCAGTTGATCGAGACGGTGCTGATGCGCTACGACCGGCGCAACACCCTCTGCATCAGCAGCCAGGCCGGCTGCGCCATGGGCTGCACCTTCTGCGCCACCGCCCAGATGGGCCTGCAGCGCAACCTGACGCCGGGCGAGATCGTCGCCCAGGTGCTCTACTTCGAGCGCGGGCTGCGGCAGCAGGGGGTCACGGGCCGCGCACCCCGCGTCTCCAACATCGTCGTCATGGGCATGGGGGAGCCGCTGGCCAACTATGCCAACCTGTGGCAGTCGCTGCGCACGCTGGTGGACCCGGCCGGCTTTGGCCTGGGCGCGCGCAAGATCACCGTCAGCACCGTGGGGCTGGTCCCCGCCATCGACCGCTTCGCCGAGGAGGAGCTGCAGATCAACCTGGCGGTCAGCCTGCACGCGCCCAACGACGCGCTGCGGGCCACGCTGGTCCCCATCAATCAGCGCTACCCCATCGCCGAGTTGATCGCGGCCTGCCGGCGCTACGTCGCGCGCACCCACCGCCGCATCAGCTTCGAGTACGCCATGATGGCCGGCATCAACGACAGCCCTGCCCTGGCCGAGGAGCTGGCCGCGCGGCTGCACGGGCTGCTCTGCCACGTCAACCTGATTCCCCTCAACCCGGTGGTGGGTTCACCTTTCCAGCCCTCGCGCCGCGCGGATGTGGACGCGTTCGTGGCCATCCTGGAGGCGGCCGGCATCCCCACCACTCTGCGCGTGCGTCGCGGCATCGACATCGACGCCGGCTGCGGTCAACTGCGCGCCCGCGTTGCCGCGCGAACCACGCCGCCGCCGGCGTAACCCACGCGCGCGAGGTCTCGATACGGCGCAGACGCCTACTCGACCGGCGCGGGTTTACTCCCCTACCTGAATCGTTCCCAACAGCACCGCGTCCCCGGCTGGCTGGCCATTCCCCGCGGCCACTGGCAGCCGCGCACCGTCTACCAGGCCGTACAGCCCCACCTCCAGCCGATACTCGCCTGGCGGCGCGTCGGCGGCCACGGGAATGCGATAGCGGTCGGCGATCACCGCGCCCGGCGCCCAGGTGGTGGTGGGCGCCTGCCCCTCCACCGGCTCGCTGTCCACCTGGCCCCAGATGAAATTGCCGCCCTGCGCGTTCCACACCTCGCCCAGCAGGTGAGTGAAGACCTTGTAGCGCGCCGTGACCGCCTCGTCCGTCTGCCAGTAGAGGGTCAGCTCCAGCGCGTCCCCCGGCTGCACCCGCTTCTGCGCCAGTTCATAGCCCAGCAGGTGGATCGACGGGCCCAGGTGCAGGTCCAGCGGCGTGGCGCTCGGATCCAGCCCGGCCTGGCCGGCCACGCCGGGCTGCACCAGCCGGAAATCGCCCACCGCCAGCGGCTCGCCCCCCTCCACCTGCACCTGAAGGGCATAGCGGCCGGCCGGCAGATCGGGGGTCAGGGGCAGATCGACCTGCCGGCGGCTGGGGCCGGCCGGCTGGGGCGCGGCGGGAAGATCGAACACGCGCCCAACCGGCCCCGTCAGCGTCACCTGCACCGCGCCGGCCGGCGGCTCACGCCAGAAGAGCGCCAGATGCACCTTGTCGCCCACCGGATAGCGGCGCAGCGGCAGCCAGGCCGCGGCCAGCGGGCCGGCGGCGAAGCTTGTCGCCTGATGGGGCGGCGCAAAGCCGGCGCGCAGACTGGCCACGCTTGCCGCCCGCTGCGGCGTGCGCGCGTAGAAAGTCAGCGAATTCTCGCCGTAGTCCCACGTGCTCGCCGCCACAGCCCGCTCCTCCAGCCAGCGGCGCACGTGGCCTTGCGGGTCCATGCGCAGGGCGTCGGGGGTCGTGGCCAGCCAGAGGCCCTCGCCCCCCTGCCACAGCGGCTCCAGCAGCCAGCCCGCGGCCTGCTCCTCCATGGTTGCGCCGTTGGGCGCGCCCTTCCAGTCGCCGGCGTACTGGGCGGCGAACATCGGCCAGTCGCGGTCGCTGTAGAGCAACACTGCATCGCCGGGCTGGCGCTGGGCGTCCAGGGTCGCGGCCAGGGAGAGCAGATCGTCGCGGCGGATGCGGTCGGGATAGAAGCCGGCCAGCCCCAGCAGCGCCGTTCCCACCGCCAGCGCGGTCAGCGCGCCGGCCAGCCAGCGGCTTTTCTCGGCCCAGGCCGCCAGCCCCAGCGCCAGCAGCGTGTAGAAACAGGCCGCCAGCGGGATCAGGTAGCGCGGGGCCAGCCGCGGCGCGTAGTAGATGTGGATGGGCAGCGAGACGATGTAGACCAGCAGGGCGGGCAACAGCAGCCCCAGCAGCAGCATGGCCAGCCCGGCGCGCCGCTCCACGCTGTTGGCCCGACGCCAGGCCAGCGGCAGGCCGATCAGCAGCGTCGCCAGCACCAGCAGCACCGGCAGCAGGTAGCGCTCCAGGTGTACCGACGCGCCCAGCGCCAGCGTGGTGGCGTAGAGCTGCATGAAGTGCAGGAGGGTGAAGGGCTCGGCCGTGGACCAGGAGGGGATGCGCGGCAGGGCATAGGCCAGCCAGGGCAGGTAAAGCAGCAACACTAGCCCCTGGGCCGCAGCCCAGCGCAGCGCCGCCCGCCAGGATAGCCGCCGGCCGATCCAGACCCCCAAAAAGGCCAGGTTGGCGATGATCAGAACCGAAACCGAGAGGTAGAGCAGCCAGAGCCCGGCCGCCGCGGCCAGCACGTACAGAACCCAGTAGCGCCAGCGGCCGCTCTGCCAGGTGCGCAGCGCCGCCCAGAGCGCCGTCGTGGCCGCGGTCGACGCGCCGATGTACATGCGCATCTCTTGCGACCAGCTCACGGCAAAGGGGGAGATGGCCAGGAAGAGCGCGGCCAGCAGCCCGGCCCGCGGCCCGCCCAGCGTTCGCCCCAGCCGGTAGATGAAGACCACGCCCAGCACCCCCACCAGCACCGAGGTGTAGCGCATGACGAACTCGCCGTCGCCCACCGCAGCCCACCAGAGGCGCTGGAGCAGAAAATAGAGCGGCGGGTGTACATCGTGCGCGGTCCAGTCGGCGATGGCCGCGGCCGGCAGGCGTGCGGCCCAGGCCACCAGCCCTTCGTCCCACCAGATGTTGCGATCGTCCAGCCCCCAGACGCGCAGGGCAAAGGCCAGCAGGAGGATGAAGAAGAGGGTGCTTTGTTCGCGCTTCAACGGGTTTCCTCGCGGGGGAGTCGATGGCCGCATTATAGCGCGCCCAGCCTGATCGGCCAAGCCTGTCTGTTCCCCTGCCAGCGCTGCCACAGATGCTGCCTGTCAAATGGCCAGTAGTAGCCCACCGGGCTACAGCGCCTGCGCGCCGCGCACCGTTCAGGTCTTGACCAGGCTGGCCCATGCGTCCTCCAGCCCGAAGCCGCGCCGGGTGTAAAGCTCGTAGGCGCGGGCGTGCTTGACCACGTGGGTCTGCACCTCGACGCGTCCATGGCCAGCCGCGGCCATCTCCGCCATGGCCCGATCCAGCAGATAGCCGCCCAGGCCGCGGCCCTGCCAGGCAGGCTGCACCTCCAGGCGCACGATGGCCGCGCCGTCGGGCGGGCGCGGGGCAACGCCCTTCGGGTCTGGCCGCCACACGACGCGCGCCGCGGCCGCGCCGGCCGCATCCGCCAACACCGCGCCGGCATAGGGCCAGCCGCCGCCGTCGCCCCACAGCCTCAGCTCGTCGTAGCCGGGGCCGCTCCAGGGCGCTTCATGGCTGATGGGCACGAAGCGCAGGCCCAGCGTGTTCCAGTCCAGCGCGGCCGGCGGCCCGATGGCAGAATCCAGGTCACGCGCCAGGCTGACAGCGCCCGGCTCGACCACGTTGTAGCCGCGGCCGGCCAGCCAGTCGATCAACGGCCGGTCTGTGCGCAGCGAGAGCCCCATGCGCTGGCTGGAGCCGAACAGCGGCGGCCGCGGCCCTTCGACCGAGCCGTAGAGCGGGGTGGTTTCCGTGGCGAAGAAGATGGGGCAATAATAAAGGTAGCTCTCCGCCGCCTGCAACAGCCGCCGGCCGAGCCCCTGGCCGCGCCAGCCCGCAGCCACCATCAGCCAGGCGATGTGATGGCGCGGGTCGTAAAGCTGATAGACCCCCGCGGCCGGCGCGGGGCGCAGGGCATGAACGCCGCCCACGATCTGGCCATCCCCGGCCACGGCCAGGATCAGGCCGGCGGGATCGCAGGCCGGCGCGGCGACCATGCGCTGCTGCCACTCCTGCGCCGTCAGCGGCCGGAAGTTGCGCTGGCCGGCAAAGGCGGCGTTCCAGAAGGCGAGCAGCGCGTCTTCATGGCTGTGCTGGTAGCTTGCCAGGCGAATCATCGGCGGCTACATCCCGACATACCTGGCGTAGAAGGTCCGCGCCACAGTCTCATCCTCCGTCCCTTTGATGATGGCGCGCGCGTCGGGGAAGAGGGTCAGCTCCAGGCCGTCGATGGCCGCGCGCAGCAGGTAGGGGTTGACCGTCACCTGGGGGATGCCCGACTGGCGCAGACGTTCGGCCAGCTCGGCCAGGTTCACGGCCGGCCGGCCATGGACGCTGATCTGCACCGCGTTGCGGCCGCACAGCGTCGCGCTGCGCGTGCCGGTCTCGGCGCGCAGAAATTCCAGCTCCCGCCGGCCGCAGGCGGGACAGTCAGGCCGGCGCAGCACCTCGAAGCGCTCCAGGCTGTTGTCCAGCAGGTCGAAGTTGAGCAGGCCGCCGCTGTTCAGCTCGCCAAAGCCGGCCAGCAGCTTGAGCGCCTCGCCGGCCGCGATGGAGGCCACCACCGCCACCGAGGGCGCCAGCACGCCGGCCGTGTCGCAGGTGGGGGCCACGCCCGGCGCGGGCATCTGGCCCAGCAGGCAGCGCAGACAGGCCGTCTCCCCCGGCCGGATGGTCATGGTCACGCCGTAGCTGGCGATGACGCCGCAGTAGATCCAGGGCAGCCCCAGGTGGATGCAGGCATCGTTGAGCAGGAAGCGGGTCTCGAAGTTGTCCGCGCCATCCATGGCCAGGTCCGCGCCGGCCAGCAGCTCGAGGATGTTGTCGGCGGTGACGTCGGCCACGATCCCTTCGACCGTGACCTGGGAGTTGATGCGGCTCAGCTTGCGCCGGGCGGCCTCGGCCTTGGGCAGCCCGGCGGCCATGTCCTGCTCGTCGAAGAGCAGTTGGCGCTGCAAGTTGTTCAGCTCGATGAAGTCACGATCGACGATGCGCAGCCGGCCGACGCCGCTGCGCACCAGGTGATTGGCGATCACCGCGCCGGTTGCGCCGCAGCCGATGAGCGTCACGCTGGCGCCCAGCAGCCGCCGCTGGCCAGCCTCGCCCAGGCCGGGGAAGATGATCTGGCGGGCATAGCGGGAAAGGTCATGGGTGGTCATGGGGTGATCATAGCCCGCGCGGCTGTTGTCGTCAACTTCGGCGTCTGGCCCGTTGTTCACGGGGCCGTCCCCGGCCCGCCCAGGGCGCGCGCCACGGTCAAGGCCCAGACCTTGCCCGCGCCGGCCGCCAGCAGCGCCTGTGCGCAGGCCTCCAGCGTCGATCCCGTGGTGGCGACATCGTCGATCAGCAGAACCTTGCAGCCGCCCAAAGGAGGGCCGCGCCAGGCGAAGGCATCCTGCACGTTGGCGCGGCGCTCCACCGACCCCAGCAGCATCTGTTGCTGGGTTTCCCGCGTGCGACAGAAGACGCCAGGCTGCACGCAGGGCAGTTGAACCTGGCTGCAGAGCACCGTTGCCAGCAGATCCGACTGATTGAAGCCGCGCTCAGCCAGGCGCTTGGCGTGCAGCGGCACCGCGGCCACCAGATCCACCGTCACCGAGCGGCCGCGCCAGTAGCCGGCCAGCAGCTCCCCCAGCGGCGCGTGCAGCTCTGGCCGCCCCTCATATTTGAAGCGATGAATGGCCTGCGCCAGCGGATCGGCGTAGAGGGCCGCGCCGCGGATCGCGCTGACGTAGAACTGGCCGGCTGCGCACCCCTCGCAGCGCCCCGCGCTCGCCACCGGCCGGCCGCAGCGCAGACAGACCGGCGGCGGCACCGGCTGCACCTGGGCCAGGCAGGCCGGGCAGAAGAGCTCGCCCATCTGGCCGCAGCCGGCGCAGCGGGTCGGAAAGAGCAGGTTCAGCAGTTGATTGGGGATCGTTGCGGCGGCCTTGGCGACCTGGGGGATCGGCGCCAGGGCTGCCAGCGCGCGGGGCAGCGGCGACATGCTCCCTCCGCTTCAGAGCTGGCTCAGGAGGGGAACCAGGTCTGCAACAGGTCGTTGACGAAGTTGCGAATCTCGTCGCCCAGGATCAGAAAGATCGCCAGCACGACGATGGCGATGAGAAGCAGAATCAGCGCATATTCAATGAAGCTCTGGCCGTTTTCCTGCGAAGGCTTGTTTTGCATGGTCTATTCCTGGTGGATTTCACCGCTCAGCGCGCCGGCGTCTTGCAGACGTACCCAGCCGCGACGCACGGCGATCATGGCAGCCTCGGTGCGGTCGCTGACGCTCAGCTTGCGGAAGATGCTGCTCATGTGGTTCTTAACAGTCTGATGGCTGATGCCCAGCGACGAGCCGATGATCTTGTTGCTGGCGCCGCGCACGATCAGCTCCAGCACATCCATCTCGCGCGCCGAGAGGGGGGTCAGCGCGCCCTGGATGTCGCCATCGAAGCGCGCCCGTTCACCCGACCAGGCCAGCAGCCAGGCCATCAGCTCGGCGGGGCCGGCCAGCGTCTGCCCATCCACCACGTACTGGCCGGCATGGACGGCGCGGATCGCTGCGATCAGCTCGCTGGGCAGCACATCCTTGACGAAATAGGCTGATGCGCCGGTGCGCAGCGCGAAGACCATCTGCTCCTCGTCGTCGTAGGCGGTCAGGATGATCACCGCGACCTGGTCATCGATGGCCTTGATCTCCTGCGTGGCCTGCAGGCCGTTGACCTTGGGCATGTGGATGTCCATCAACACCACGTCAGGCTGCAACGTCCGCACGCCGGCGATGGCCGCCTCGCCATCCTGCACCTCGGCCACCACCTCCAGGTCAGGCTCCAGCATCAGCACGCGGCGCAGCCCTTGCCCAAAGAGAGGGTGGTCTTCGGCGATCAGAATGCGGATCGGCTGGGCGGTCATAGCAGGGTTGGCCTGGGCAGCGGCCGGCTCGCGGCGGGCATGGACGGGCGGCGCAAACGCGCGGCTGCATTGTAATCGCATCACAGAAGGAGCACAAATCGCCGCGCGCCCGGGGCGCGCCCGGCCATGAGCCAGTTTTGCCCATGAAAGAGCCCGTTTTCTCGGTCCATCGAATCAGCGATTCCAAACCGGCGCGGAGGCGAGGCTTTCGCCGGGTCTGGACCAAACCAGTTGAGCGTGCCAACCGGCCTGAAGCCTCGCCTCCCGTTTGGCCGCCGTCAACCTTGGAATCGCTGCAATCGAATAGCCGCAGTTGCGGCTTTGTTGGCAAGAGGGGTATAATCCCACGGGTTTGGCTGCCCCCGGTCGTTGCGCTTCGGCAAACCCAGTAGTTCACGATTCTCACGCAAAGCCGCCAAGAATGCCAAGATTCTCTGTGCTGTGCGATCTTTGCGCCTTTGCCTGAGACCAAAATCGTGAAGTGCTGAATTTGCATGCGCGCGCCCGGATGGGCGGGCTATTTCAACAGACGCGTCAGATCGGACGCGATATCCTCAGCCGAGGTCTCGAAGGGGATCACCAGGCGCAGCCGGCCCTGCTGGTCCAGCGCCATCACCGACGCGGTGTGGTCCACCAGGTAGCCGGTCGCTGCTGATCCCTCGTGCTTCTCGAAGAAAACGCCCAGCCCGGTGGCCGCCGACGCGATCTGATCGTGCGTGCCGGTCAGGCCCATGAAACTGGGGTTGAAATTGCTCAGATAGTTGGCCAACACCTCCGGCGTGTCCCGCTCCGGGTCCACCGAGACCATCACCACCTGCACATCGTCGGCCTTCTTGCCCATGAGCTCCAACGCCTGGTTGAGCGTGCTCAGGGTGGTGGGGCAGACATCGGGGCAGAAGGTGTAGCCGAAATAGAGCAGCACCAGCTTGCCGCGCAGGTCGCTCAAGCTGACCGGCTCGCCGGTCTGGCTGGTCAGGGTGAAATCGGTCGCCTGGGTGGGCGAGTCCAGATAGAGGCCATGGTATTGATAGGGCTGGCAGCCGGTCAACACGATCAACAGCACAGCCAACAGCACAGATGAAAGGCGCATCGTCACAGACACAGACTCCTCACGGCGAATAGCAGAGAAACAGGTGCGCGGCCTCGTAGATCAGCTTGTTGGCGCCGGTGGCCTTCTGCACCTCCTCAGCCAGCACGCCGAAATGGCGCAGAATGCGATCGGGGTCCGACACCTGCACCTGGTAGCGATATTTGCCGCGGATGATGCCCCAGCCGTCCATCAGCACAAAGGTGGGGTCGAACTGAAAGCCGCCCTCCTCGTCGGGCGCGTAGTAGACCCCAAAGCCGCCGCCGATCATCTCCTTCAGACGCGCCGGATCGCCGGTGGCGAAGCGCCACTGGCTGGTATCCGCGCCCAGGCTCTCGGCATAGCGCGCCAGCGCCTCAGGGGTGTCGTGGGCCGGGTCGAAGCTGATGGTGATGAACTGCACCGGCAGGCCGCCCAGCGCCACCTCGCCCAGCCGCTGTTGCACCTCCTGCATGGTGGCGTTCATCTGGTCACATTGCGCCCCGCAGCCGGTGTAGAGGAAGTTGAACAACACCACCTGGCCGCGCAGGTCCTCGCTGGTCAGCCGCTGGCCGTTCTGGTCGATCAGCGTGAAGCCGGGCGCCAGCCGCATGCGGGGCAGCACCTTGATCGGCTTGAAGATGGCAAAGGCGAAGACGCCGGCCACCAACAACACCCCCACGATCAGCAAAATCCACCACCAGTGGAAGCGTAGGCCAGGACTTCTCTTGGAGGGTACGGCTCGGACAGCCATGAGGCAGCGACTCCTGCGACGCTGATGTTGGACGCCGCGGCGCGGCGGCTGGATGGTTCAGGCAACTGCTGACGGGGCGGCGGCGCCCGTTCTGACGCCACGCGTCATGGCGGGATCAGCCAGCTATGTTGTACCACATTCAAGCGTTTGCGACAAATCGCACATATCCTGCCGTGCGTCTTAGAAGAGCAGCATGGCCAGTTGCGGCCGGTATTCGCCGGTCAGCGGATGCTCGTCGCCCAGGATGCTGAACAGGCTGAGCATGGCCTGGCGGGCCTGGTTGCGGAAGGCGCCCCGGTCGCGGCGCACCACCTCCAGATAGCCCTCCAACGCCTCGCGATAGCTCCCCTTGGCCGCCATGGCCGCGGCCAGCGCCAGCCGCGCCTCCAGGTCGTCGGGATGGGCCGCCAGCCGGCGTCGCGCCTCCACCTCGCCGCCGCTCAGCGCGGCCTGCTGACGGAAATTGGCCTTGGCGATCCAGCCCTCGGCCTCGCCCCGCTCCGGCTGGCCCGGCGGAACCCGTTGCCAGGCCGCCAGCGCCTCCTCGAACTGATCGCGCTGGAAGAGCACGCGCCCCAGCCCCAGCAGCGCGGCCGGATGGCTGGCATCGCTGGCCAACGCCTGGCGGTAGGCCGTCTCAGCCTGGGCCAGCTTGCCCTGCGTCTCCAGCCGCTGACCGTCAGCCGCCAGGCCGTCGGCCGGCCGGGGGGTCAACTGGTCGATGAAGCGGCGAATCTGCGGCTCGGGCTGGGCGCCGACGAACTCCGAGACCACCCGGCCGTTGCGAAAGCCCTTGACGGCCGGAATGCTCTGAATGCCGAAACGGCCGGCCGTCTGGGGATTGTGATCCACGTTGAGCTTGGCCAGCACCCAGGCGCCGTTGGCCTCAGCCGCCAGCCGCTCCAGCACCGGGCCGATCATGCGGCAGGGCCCACACCAGGGGGCCCAGAAATCCACCACCACCGGCCTGTGGTGCGATTGTTCAATTACCTGCTGCTGAAAATCGTGATCGCTGACGTCGATCACCGCGTTCATGGTCGCATCGAAAGCTGCCATAGCACTTGACTCCGAAATACGTTATGTCATCTTCACTGCCAGGGCCGTGGCCTCCCGGCCTGCCCACCCGTTATGATGCGCGTCCAGCGCGGCGCGTTACGCCGAAACTGAACGGAGTGGGTCCCACTGCGCTCAGCGGCTGCGACCCGGCTAAAGCCTCGACTCCGAACCGCAGAGGGATTCACGTTGCAGCGTTCTAGTCGTCGTCCGCCCCATATGGCGCCAGCTCCTCGTCGACGCGCAGGCTGAACTTCTGCAGATGCGCGCTGGGAACCTTGAGGTTGAAGTCCCGGATCCGCCGGTTGATGGCCGCGGCCTCCTGGCGAAAGTCACGCACCGCCGCCAGCCAGGCGCCCTCGATCCACTGGTGGCCGCTGCACATCTCGGCGTCGCGCGCCTCCAGGTAGTCGGCGTGGGCCCGGGCCAGCTTGGCGCGCGCCGCGGCGCTGCTGGCATCGATCGCCTGGCCCTCCTCGATCCAGGGCAGCGTGAAACCGGCATTCCTGAGCAGGCCATGGGCCATTTCCTCGTCAGGCTTGGCGTAAGGGTTGCGCTCCAGGTTCAGCGGCCGCCCCTTGCCGGGCAGGGCTTCCCAGTCGATCTTGGCGATCTGTTCTTCGATCAGTTTGTGCCAGTCGCGCGGCGGGGTGTGATGCGTTTCACCGCTCCGTTCCTCCTGGTACTGGCGGCGCAGTTCATCTTTTTGCGTGGGGTGATCAGGGTCTTGCGGCATGGCAGCCTCCAAAGTGAGCACGGCGAGATTGATCGCGCCCATTATACCACCGGCCGGCGTTTTACACCTCGCCGGGAAGATGCTACAATCCGGGCCGTCATGCGCAAGAACACCTGGTACTGGCTGGCCTGGGCCGCCATCGCTGCCGCCGTGCTGCTGGGCCTGGCCCGCGCCTACGTCGGCAGCATCGCCCTGGACGACGCCTACATCACCTACCGCTACGCCAGCAACCTGGCCCAGACGGGGGCGCTGGTCTACAATCCGACCCGGCCAGAGAATGCCTTTGCCACCACCGCCCCGGCCTACGCCATCCTCCTGGCGGGGCTGAGCCGGCTGGGCGCGCAGATTCCGGCCAGCGCGGCCATCGGCAGCGTGCTGGGCATCCTGCTGGCGGCCTGGGCGCTGGGCGATGGGCTGGCCCGGGCCGGCCGGGCCAGCAAACTGCCCTGGCCAGAAGCCGCCGGCCTGGCCGCCGGCGCGCTGCTGGCCTTTGCCCCCTTGCTCTGGCTGGTGCTGGGCATGGAGGGGCTGGCCGCCTTGGGGCTGATCCTGCTGGGCTTCTGGCTGGCCAATCGCCAGCAGGACGCCGCGGCCGCCGTGCTGCTGACGCTGGCCATGTTGCTGCGCTTCGACGCCGCGGCCGCAGCCGCGGCCTGGGGGCTGTTGACGCTGCGCCGCGGCCGGCAGGCCTGGCGGCCGCTGGCGCTGTGCGGCGCCCTCGTCGCGACGCTTTACGGCCTGATGCACCTGCTGCTGGAGACGCCCCTGCCCTCGACCCTGGCCAGCAAGCAGGCGCAGGTGGCGCTGGGCATCACCGGCTTCTTCCCCAACGCGTCCTATCTGGAGGGGGCGGTCTGGATCGTGCGCGGCTACTGGCGGCACGCGCCCTGGGCCGTGGCGCTGCTGGCGTTGCTGGCGCTGGCCGGCCTGGCGCGCGTCGTGAGCTCCTGGCGCGGCCGCGGCGCCCCCTTCAGCCCGCCGCCCGGAGCGCGCACGCTGGGCATCCAGCACTACAGCGCGCTGCTGCTGCTCTGGGCCGGGCTGCATCTGGCCCTCTACCTGGTGCTGGGGGTGACGCCCTATCTTTGGTACTACCTACCCCTGGTCGTGACGCTCAGCGCGCTGGCCGGCCTGGGCCTCGCCGCGCTGGCCAATCTCCTGCCCCGGCCGCCAGCCTGGCTGCGCCCGCTGGCCTTCCTCTTGCTGCTGACCGCGACGGGCAGCGGGCTGGTGCGCGTCCATCAGGCCATGCAGCAGCAACTGCACGTCAACGCCGACCTGGCCATGGAAGACCCAGGTTCGGCCGTGCTGCCGGGGGTGCAGATGGCCTCCTATCGCCAAGCCGGGCAATGGCTGGCGGCCAACACGCCGGCCGACGCCGTCGTGGGCGTGGCCGATGTGGGGCTGGTCGGCTATTTCAGCCAGCGGCCGATGATCGACTTCTGGGGGCTGCTGGACCGCGATGTGGCCGACGCGCTGGCCCGCCGCGACCTGGTGTGGGCGCTCTATCGCTATCAGCCCGACTACCTGGCGCTCTACGGCGAAGCGCCCCTCTTCGGCTATGACATCTTCAAGGATCGCTGGTTCCAGGCCGCCTACCAGCCGGTTCACCGCGTGCCGGCCGGCAAGGTGACCATCTACCAGCGCCGGCAGCCGGCCGCGACCGGCGGAGTTGCCGAGCAGATCCCGCCCGACGCCACGCCGCAGATCTTTCGCTTCGGCGATGTGCTGGAGCTGGCCGCCTACAGCACGCCGCCGTCGCCCTGGAGCCCCGACACGCCGCTGAATGTGGTCTTCTACTGGCGGGTACTGCGCCAGCCGGAGGACGATTACACCCTTTTCACCCACCTGCGGGACAGCCGCGGGGCCATCGTGGCGACGCGCGACGCGCCGCCGCTGCTGGGCAGCCGCCCCACCTCGCAGTGGCAGCCGGGCGAGCTGATCGCCGACTATCACCCGCTGGGCTTCGATCCCCTGCCGCTGGCCCCCACCGAGGTGAGCTTCGAGATCGGACTCTACGATTCCGCCGGCCAGCGGCTGCCGGTGACCGACGCCGACGGCGTGGCCCAGCCGTGGGACGAGGCGGATTTCGGCCGCTATCCCCTGCTGCCGGCCAGCCAGCCCGCCCTGCTGGCCGCCCAAGCGCCGCACGAGCTCGAACTGGCCGTGGCCAGCTACACCCTGGGCGCGGAGACCGTGGCCCGCGGCCAGGTCACGCCGCTGAGGGTCGAGCTGACCGCGTGCGACTGCCCGGTGCAGTTGACGGCTGAGCTGTGGGATGGAGAGGGGGAACGGCTGCTGTGGCAGCAGGAGCGCACGGTGCAGGGGCCGGGCTGGGTGGAGTTCGACGTGACGGCGCCGGTCGGCGATCTGGCGGTCTGGCCGCAACTGCGCCTGCGCGGCCGGCAGGGAGAGATCCCCTTCTACTTCACCGACCGGGCCGGCCATGTGGTCACCGACTACCTGCCGCTGACACTGGTGCTGCTGAGCGATCCGTGAGTTCCCCGCTCGATGGTTTCGTTGCGGCGCAAAGCCGCCTGCTCAACCGACGGGTGCGGAGGAGTAGCAACCAAGAAACCATCCCATCCCCACACGCCCCATCACCCTTCACGCACACACAATCCCCATCTCCACACACTCCGGGTCACGGGTTACGCATTACGAGTTAGCCCCACGCCTCAAAAACTCCGCAACGGCTGGGGGATAAAGGTCAGGATGAAGATCACCAGCGCGCCGGCGGCGATCAGCCAGCGGCCGCGGTCCAGCGTCGTCACATCGTCCAGCGGGGCAGCATGGCGCAGGCCGGTCAAAAAGATCAGGCCGGCCCACAGGAACCAGCCCTGCCAGAAGAGCAGTCCCAGAGCGAAAAGCAGCACCACGGTTGCCAGGCTCAGCGGTCGGGCCGCCCGGCCGAAGAGCGCATAGGCGATGTGGCCGCCGTCCAACTGGCCGGCCGGCAGCAGGTTGACCCCCGTGAGCAGGATGCCGAAGTAGGCGGCCAGCGCGATGGGGTTGCGACTGAGGATGGTGGCCGTCTCCTGGGGGCGCAAGAGGTTGGTCAACAGGCTGGTCAACAGGGAGTTGCCCAGCGGTGGGCCGTAGGAGCGGAAGGCGCGCAGCGCGTCGGAGAAGACCAGGCCCAGGATCAACAGCGCCAGCGCGGCCACGAAGCCCACAATCGGCCCGGCAAAGCCCACGTCGAAGAGCTGACGGCGGTTGCGGATAGGGCTGCGCATCTGGATAAACGCGCCAAAGGTGCCCAGGCTGAAGGGAACGGGGATGAAATAGGGCAGGCTGACCTGCACGCCGTGCCACCGCCCCATGAAATAGTGGCCCAGCTCATGGGCGGTCAGGATGGTCATCAGGGTCAGCGAAAAGGGGATGCCGATCAGGATGCCGGCGGGGTTGCGGCTCAGGTTGACGCCGGCCAGCAGCGCGCCGGCCAGGGTTGTGGTGCCCATGGTGGCCAGCGCCAGCAGCAGGTGCAGCCAAAGCCGGCTGCGGCCGGCGCCGATCACCCCAGGCGCGGCGATCAGCAGATCCCCCTCGCGCTGGCGTCGCAACATGGGAGTGAAGCCGCGGGCGGCAAAGCGTGGCTCCAGGCGGGTCAGGGCCGTGTCTGCGTCGGTCAGCAGGCGGCCATACAGGAGCAGGGCCGGCTCCTTGCCATCCTGCGTGATCATCCGGTCCACCGCAAACACATCGCGCACATCCTCCAACAGCTCGAAATGAGCGCTGGCGGTTGCGGCGTCGGCGGCAAGAATCAGAGCCTGATCCATCGTTTCATTCCTGGCGCGCCCATCGTCATCAGCTCACGGCGCGCTGGCAACCGGCATCTCCAGCGGCGCGATCTGGATCCAGAGGTTGCCCGGCTTCAGCTCCAGCGGCTGCATCTCCTGATCCACGAACAGGAGCGGGTCCTCACGCCGGGGTCGCAGCCAGTACCCCTCCTGCACCGTCCCATCGCGGAAAAGCTGCATGCGCCCCTGGCCCCAGAGCTGGATCTCCACCGATGTGTTGCCCAGCGCGTCCTCGACGATCAGCGTGGGCGCGTGGTTGACGTAGAGCACCGCCACGTTGTCGGCCGCCAGTTGTTCGCCGGTCAGGTCGTCCACGTGCGGCTCGCCCAGGATGCTGCGCAGGTAGGCGCCGCTGGCCGGGTCGTAGGCGTAGGTCACATCGGAGTATTCGGCGCTGTAGGGGAGCGAAATGCTGCGCGCTGGCTCGGCCCGCGGGGAGGGCTGCTCGCTCCACCGCCAGCCGCGGTAGCGCGGGGGCGCGGTCCAGCCCTGGTCGACGGCGTATTCCTGCAACAGCTCGCTGTCGGTGAAGAGCGTGTGCTCATAGGTGCGCCCGGGGATGTCCAGGCGGTAGAAGGCGGGGTCCTTGCGCTCGTCCGACAGGGTGCGGTCGGCGAAGTCGGAGGCCGCGATCATGCGCTCCACCTCGCCGCTGGCGCCGGAGTAGACCAGATAGGCGTCGAAAAGCACCGGCAGCTCCAGGTCGATCAGCCGGGCGCTGCGCACCGAGCCGATGCGCTCGGCGTTCTGGCTGTGGAAGATGGCGGTGAAGCGCGTGATGTCCCCCTCGGCCAGATGCTCGATGACCACATCGGCCCGGCTGAGGCCCGATTGGGGGCGGGCAATGGGCGAGTTGGAGATCTTGACCGCGGCCGGCATACGCTCCAGCAGCGCGGGATCGTCCACGGTCAGGCCGGTGAACGGGGAGACGCCGGTGGGCAGGGTGGCATCGCCCAGCAGGGCAGCCATGTCGACCGTGGGCAGCGGCGCAACGGTGGGGGTCGGAGGGGGGGCGGCAGTGGCTGGCGGCGGGGCGACAACAGCCGTGGCCGAGGGCGACGCCGTGTGGCGCTCCCCGACCAGGGTGGCGGCGACGTCGCTACGCGCCGCTGGACGGCATGCGCCGGCCAGCAGGACAAGCAGCGCCAGCGACGCCAACAAGATAGACCAGTGAAAAGAACGAGACTGTGGCATCGAAGCGTGCCCTATGTCAAGGATGCCATCTCTGCGGGAGAGATGGCATCCTTGCAGGAGCCTCAGAAGGTGCGCTGGAAGATGACCTCGAAGGAGTTGTGGAAGAGGGTGTTGCCCCCCTGACCATCTGAGCAGGTCTCTTCATCGGCGAAATTGGAGTGGAGCGGCTGGGCAAAGTCACCGCTGGCCGGGGAACCGTCCGGGTTGGCCACGAAGACCATGTACTCGGCGAATTTCCACATGTCGAACTCGGCCAGACCCGGCCCTTTGACGCCGCTGGTCTTGCGATCCAGGATGGCGCCGGGGTTGCCGTTGTTGGCCTGCACCACCAGCACGCCGTCCAGCGGGTTACCGGCCACGTCCAACACCTTGACGAAGATGTTGTGTTTGCCGCGGTTCTCACAGGCGCTCAGCCGGCGGGCCGAGACCAGCCGCCATTCCACCGAGGGCGCGGCCGCCGCGGCCTTGGCCGCCGGCTCTTCCACCGCCGCGGCTGCCACCGCGACCGCGGCCGGCGCGGCCGCCACCGATCGCTGGATGATCACCGGCGCAGGGACGGCGGTGGGGACCGGCGTCCAGGTGGGGGTCGGCTCGGGGGTGTCGGTGGGTACCGGGGTGTCCGTCGGCGTCGGCGTCACCGTGGGCGTGGCGCTGGGCACCGGCGTCAGGGTGGGCCACGGCGTGTAGGTGGGCGTGGGTGCAAACTCGGAGTCGACCATGGCCAGGCCGACGCCGCGGCTGGCCACCTGCGGCTCCGGCGTGATCGCCTCCACGCCGCCGCGCACCGGCAGCGAATCCTGCATCACCAGCGCGTTGACCTCAGCCTCGGCCGCGGCCACCGGCTTGATCAGCAGGTTGTAGGGCAAGGCCACACCGCACAGGTAGATCAACAAGGCCGCCACCGCGATCACCAACACCTTGGTGCCGGTGCTGGCATTCTCGAACCAATGCACCGCGTTGCCCAGCGCGCCGCGTAGCCCGCCCGCAGGGGCCGGCGAAGCAGCCGCAGGGGCCGGCGCGGCCGCACGGCCCGGCTTGACCGCCGCAGCCGCAACTGCGGCCGCAGGAACTGCCGCGGCCCGCACCGGCGTCGGCCGAACCTGGGCCGTGGTGGTCCGCAGCCGCTCTTCCAGCACCCGGCTCAGGTTGAGCGCCAGCACCGGATATTGCAGCATCAGGTCTTCGAAGTCCTCGCGGCGCAGCACCCAGGCGTCCAGGTCGGTGACGGCGCGCGCGGTGGAGCTGCGCGGGCCTTCCAGCAGCAGCGCGCCCTCGCCGAAGACGTCGCCATCGCCCAGCACCGCCAACAGGGAGACCTCCTGAGCGCCGGCCTTCTCGATCTGCACCTGGCCGCGTTCGATCAGGTAGAGCCCATCAGGTTCGGCGTCCTGCAGGAAGACCACCTCGCCGGCGCGGTAGCGGGCGGCCATCAGCCGCCGGCGCACCGCCTCCAACTGCGGCCGGGAAAGGCCCGCCAGCAGGGAGATCTGGCGCAGATGCCGGTCGAAGAAGCTCTCGTCGGCTGTGGCCAGCTTTTGCGCCACCGACTCGGTGACCGCGGTCTGCACGGCCGGATAACGGGTCAACACCCGCTCGAAATCGCTGCGGTAGAGCACCCACAGGTTGGTATCGGTGACGGCCAGGGCGTCGGAGGAGCGGGGCCGGCCGGTGACCAGCGCCATCTCGCCGAAATCGTTGCCCGCGGTCAGCCGCGCCAACGGCTCGCCGTCGCCGCGCAGCTCCACCTGGCCCTTCTCGATCAGGAAGATCCCCTCGCCCGGCTCGCCCTTGCGATAGATCAGCTCCCGGGCCGGCACGTGCTGCAAGAGCATGGCCGCGGTGACGCTGGCCAGCGCCTCGTCGGGCCAGCGGCTGAAGGTGGGCAGTTGGCGCAGGCGCTCGGCCGCCAGCTTCTGATCGGCCGGGCTCAGCGGGGCGCGTACCTCGCGGCTGAGCGCGTTGCTCAGCTCCGGGTAGCGGCGGGTCACATCGGCGAAGGCGGCCGCGCTGAGCGTCCAGGCGGTAGCGTCGCCCACAGCTTCGGCGCTGCGGGTGTGCGGCTTGCCGGTCAGCAGGTGCAGATCGCCAAAGACCCCGCCCGCGCCCAGGGTGATGTCGCCATCGGCGCCGGTGGGATCGACCAGGCGCACCTGGCCCTGCTCGACGATGTGCAGCCCGGCCGGAGGATCGCCGGCGGCGTAGAAGCGTCGCCCGTCAGCGACGTCGCTGACAGTCAGTTGTTCGGTGACGGCCAGCAGCGCGGCGCGGCTGGCGCTGCGCCAACCGGGCACGGCCTGCACACGGCGGAGCAGATAGTTGCTCAACGCGGCCACAGGTGCGCCCGAGGCGCGGCTCAGGGCGATGCCCAGACTGGAGTCGCGCTGCACCAGCCGCTCCAGATCGCTGGCGGCCAACGCCTGGGCGCTGACCGGGCCGACGGCCTCGGCGCCGGTGGTGTGGGCGCTGCCGGACAAGAGGTCCTGGTCGCCCAGGGTGCTGCCGGGGCCGAGGGTGGCCAGAACCTGGCCGCGTTCGGCGATCAGCCGCACCCGGCCGCTCTCGATGAGGAACATGCGGACCGCCGGCTGGCCTGCCTGGAACAACGCCTCGCCCGGTGCGAACTGCACCGGCTGCAGACGTTCGTCCAGCAGCGCTTGTTGGGAAGGCCCCAGCCCCTCGAAGAGCGGCGCTCGATTGCTTGCTTGAGATGTCACAGGCATCTCCTTTGTGGATTGTGTGTAGCGGAATGACCCTTCCAGCGCCCTTACTGGCGCTGGAAAGTCACCTCATAGACGTAATGGCCGACAGCAAAGAAATAGTTCTTGCTCTCCAGGTCGGCGCGGCAACTTTCTTTGTCAGGGTGGGGCTTGCAGTTGCAGTAGCCCGCATCGTACATCAGGTCAATGGCCGGCCAGTCGGCGCTCATGCCGGGGCTCAGAGCGCTGATCGGGTTGTTGTTCCCATCGACGATCTGCACCTGGCCGCCGCCGCCGCGGTAGATATCCCATTCCACGCGACCAGGTCCCTTGCCCTGATCGCCGGTGACCTTGACGTCACCGGTGAAAACCTCCTGCACCCGCACGCCGTTGATGGGCGCGCCCCCCGCATCCACCACGGTGACGAAGATGTTGTGATCGCCGCCATCGCAACGCTGGGAATCAGAACCAACCGGCCGCAGGCGGAAGCCTGTCAGGGCATAGCCGCCGCTGGGCTGGGGAGCCGGGGGCGCCGTTGGCTGGGCAGCGGGCGCGGCGGTCGGCTGCGGCTGGGGCGTGGGCTGGACGGGCGCGGGCGGAATGTTGGCCGCCACGGCCACATCCTCCACCGGCCCGCTCGCATCCACCACCGACGCGGCCACCCAGCCCTCGTTGCCGTTGCCCAGCAGCACCTGCCACCAGCTTCCCTCGGCGTTGCGGCCGAGGATATCCACCGGCCGGCCAGCCTGCAACTGGGCCACCACAGGGTAGACCGTGCCTGGCCCGCTGCGCACGTTGACGGCCGAGGGGGCCGAGGCCTGCGGCTGGGCCAGCGCCGTGGCGGTGGGGGCCGCCGTTGGCTTGGGGACGCCGGTCGGCGTGGCCGTCGGCTCCGGCGTGGGGGTTTCGGTGGGCGGGAGAGGGGTGGGGGTGGCGGAAGGCGTGTGGGTGGGCGCCAACGCCATGGCCGCGGGCACGCCGGAGTTCTGGCCTTCGGCCGCCAGGAACTCCCGAGCCATGCGGCTGAGGGGTCCCAAGGCCTCGGCCAGCGCCACCAGTTGCGCGGTGGTCTCGGTGTTCTGCTTCTGAACGATGTTGGCCTCGGCCAAGGCCAGCACGGCCTGGGCCGGGTCCTGGACGTTGAGCGCGGCCAGGGCTACCCGGGCCGCCTCCAGGTCCTGGGTCGCGCCATACTGCTGGGCGATGGCCACGATGGCGGCGGCGCGCTGTTGGGGGCTTTGCGGTTGGGTGCTGGAAGTTGAGCTTGGCCCGCAGGCTGCCAACAGAACCAAGGCAGCCAGGAGGAGCAGCGCTGTCAGGCCGGTGGGCCGGGGCGAGGTTGCCGCCCTGCGCTGATGAGGGGTGTTTTCCATAGAACTGGGTTGGCCGATCCGTCGCCGGCCGCGGGCGTGTTGCAAGTTCTGAGCAGCGACCGGCGGCGATGGTTGAGACATAGAGAAGGGAATCGAACCGCATGGGCGGGCCAATTCCCTTTTCGCATCGTCAAAACTTAGCTAATTCATCTACTGAGCGTATAATGACACAAAAGACTTCGGAAGTGGCCGGTGCCCATGCAAAGCGCGACCCGGTTACGATCCAATCTCGTTCCTGTCAGACGCTCGGCCATTTCCGAAGTCTGGGTATTCAGTGCCGAAGGTGGGAATCGAACCCACATGAGCGCTATGCTCAACGGTGTTTGAGACCGTCGCGTCTGCCTGTTCCGCCACTTCGGCAGTGACCACGTGCGGCAGTATAGCCGAAGTCCAGAGTTTCGCCAAATTCGCGTTTTACACCCATTTCATGGATGAACAAGCCCTGATCGACGCCGCCTGCCGTGGGGACCTGGCGGCCTTCAACCGTTTGGTGCTCGCCTACCAGGGGATGGCCTATAACCTGGCCTATCGCATCCTGGGCAACGCCGAGGGCGCGGAGGACGCCGCGCAGGAAGCTTTCATCAAGGCCTACCGCAACCTGAATCAGTATCGGGGCGGGTCGTTCAAGGCCTGGCTGCTGCGCATCGTCACCAACGCCTGCTACGATCAACTGCGCCACGTCCAGCGCCGGCCGGCCAGCTCGCTGGAGGATGTGGCGGTGGACCCGGAGCACGCGGGCAAGCTGGTGGACCGCGCCGAGGAGCCCGGGGCCTACGCGCTGCGCCAGGAGTTGAACCAGGTGATCCAGGCCGGGATTCAGCAGTTGCCGGCCGAGCAGCGCATGGTGCTGACCCTGTCCGATGTGGAAGGGCTGAGCTATGAGGAGATCGCCGCGGTGATGGACACCTCGCTGGGCACGGTCAAGTCACGGCTCAGCCGGGCGCGGGCCAAACTGCGCGATTTTCTGCTGGAGCAACAGGAACTTTTGCCCAAGCGCTACCGTCTAGAAGCCGATGATTAAAATCAGATGAGCGTTTAGATTTTGCGAGTCGCCGCAGCGCGTGGCGAGACGCCATCGTCAGCCACCACACCATTCCATGACCACCCATCCCCCCCACAACACCATCGACGACGATCTGCTATCTTCCTTTCTGGACGGCCAGGTGACGCCCGACGAGCGCCGTCGGGTCGAGGCGGCCCTGGCGGCCGACGCCGGGCTGGCCGGCTCGCTGGCCAGCCTGCGCTACACCAAGACGCTGCTGGCCGAAGCGCCGCGCCTGCCGGCGCCGCGCCCCTTCACCCTGAACGAGGCCATGCTGGGCCGCACGCGGCAGCAACGCCGCGGCTGGCTGGCCTGGCTGCAGCCGGCGTATCTGCGGGGCGCCGCCGCGCTGGCCGCGGTCATGCTGCTGGTGCTGGTGCTGGGAGACGTGGGGACGCGCACCGAGCTGCTGCCCGGCCCCCAGGCCGCGCAGGTGCAGGTGGAGCTGGGCGGGCTGGCGCCTGACCAGGGCGATCCCACCGCGATCATCGCCAAGGCGTCAACCGAGGCCGCCGCGGCCGCGCCGGGCTTCTTGGGTCTGCCGCCAGGCGTGTTGCTGGCCGTGCAGATTGGCCTGGCAGTGCTGGTGGTGCTGCTCATGGCCGGCGCCTGGCAGCTCAGCCGGGCGCCGTAGTCAGCGCCTGACGGACCTCCCCAACACCATCGATCACGCGAACCGCCGCCTCCCGGCAACGAGAGGCGGCGGTTGTTCGTTGGTCGGCTCGCCGATGATGGGTTCATCGAGTGCCCCGGATATCTCGGTTTTTCGCTAAGTGCGGTACAATGTCGCCATGCCTGAACTCCCCGAAGTCGAAAATACCATCCGCGATCTGAAGCCGCTGTTGGTGGGCCGCCGCGTGCAGGAGGTGCAGATCCTCTGGCCGCGCTTGGTTCATGGCAAGGCGCCGGAGGCCTTTGCCGTGGAGCTAACCGGCCGCCAGATCGTCAACACCGATCGCCGCGGCAAGTATCTGCTCTTCCCCCTGGACAACGGGCGCACCTGGGTGGTGCATCTGCGCATGACCGGCCAACTGCACGTCGTCTCGGCCCAGGAGGAGCTGGAGCGCCACGTCCACGCGCTGCTGACGCTGGACAACGGGCAGCAGGTGCGTTACCGCGACGCGCGCAAGTTCGGCCGCTTCTATCTGGTGAACGGGGCTGACGAGGTGACGGCCCAGTTGGGCCCGGAGCCGCTGAGCGAGACCTTCACCCCCCTGGAGCTGTTTTTCCGCCTGCAAGGCCGGCGCAACGCGGTCAAGACGCTGTTGCTGGATCAGCGGGTGGTGGCGGGGCTGGGCAATATCTACGCCGACGAAGCGCTCTTCAAGGCGGGCATCGATCCGCGCCGGCCGGCCAACACGCTGACCCAGGCCGACTGCAACCGTCTGCACACAGCGATTCGCCAGACGCTGGCCGCGGCGATCCGCGAGGGGGGCAGTTCCTTGGGCGGCAGCTCGCTGACCAACTACCGTCGCCCTATCGGCGTGCAGGGCCGCTTTCAGCAGCGTCATCAGGTCTATCAGCGCGCGGGGCAGCCCTGCCCCGTCTGTGGCGCAGCCATCGAACGCGTCAAGCTGGGGCAGCGCAGCACGCACTTCTGCCCCAACTGCCAACGCTACGAGCCCCCCGTCGTCCAATCAGGCTGAGTCTGCCCCGCCGGCCTTGAACTTGGTCTCGACCCGTTTTTCGCCAGGATAATAATCGACGTCCAGTTCGAAGGGCTGGTTGAGCTTGGCCTTCTTGAATTTGCTCTGCAGCTCAGCCCGGCGCAGCGCCTCGGCCTCGGCGCCGGCCTGTTTGATCTGATCCCAGTAGGATAGGGCGTCGCTCTTGAGCTGATCGCCGCTCTTGGGCGCCAGCAACACCGCCGCCACAGCGCCCACCGAGGCGCCGACCATGATGCCGCCTACGAAACGAAACAGAGTGCCAAACATTGCGCTCTCCTTATGACCATCGGATCGATTCCGGCGCCAACCCGACGCCTGAGGCGATTATACCTCAAGCGCGTGCGAGTGACAATATGCGTAACGAGTAACGAGTAACGAGTAACCCGGAGATGGTTTGGTATTATGGGAGAGGTTTCTGGTGATGCGTGATGCGTAACGAGTAACGAGTAACGAGTAACTCGTAACCCGGAGATGGTTTGGTATTATGGGAGAGGTTTCTGGTGATGCGTGATGCGTGATGCGTAACGAGTAACGAGTAACTCGTAACCCGGAGATGGTTTGGTATTATGGAAGAGGTTTCTGGTGATGCGTGATGCGTAACGAGTAACGAGTAACTCGTAACCCGGAGATGACTTGGTATTATGGAAGAGTTCTCTGGTTACGCATTACGCATTACGCATTACTCCCCAGCCTCCCACGACGAGAAGCCAACTCCCACCATTCCGGTTACGAGTTACGCATTACGCATCACGCCCCAGCCTCCCACGACGAGAAGCCAACTCCCACCATTCCGGTTACGAGTTACGCATTACGCATCACGCCCCAGCCTCCCACGACGAGAAACCAACTCCCACCATTCCGGTTACGAGTTACGCATTACGCATCACGCCCCAGCCTCCCACGACGAGAAACCAACTCCCACCATTCCGGTTACGCATTACGCATTACGCATCACGCCCCAGCCTCCCACGACGAGAAGCCAACTCCCACCATTCCGGTTACGCATTACGAGTTACGCCCAGCCTCCCACGACGAGAAACCAACTCCCACCATTCCGGTTACGCATTACGCATTACTCCCCAGCCTCCCACGACGAGAAACCAACTCCCACCTTTCCGGTTACGAGTTACGCATTACGCATCACGCCCCAGCCTCCCACGACGAGAAACCAACTCCCACCATTCCGGTTACGCATTACGCATCACGCCCCAGCCTCCCACGACGAGAAGCCAACTCCCACCATTCCGGTTACGCATTACGCATTACGCATTACGAGTTACGCCCAGCCTCCCACGACGAGAAGCCAACTCCCACCATTCCGGTTACGAGTTACGCATTACTCGTCACTCAACGGCACAAGAAAGACTGCCGCTGCATAAACCGCCGCCCCCAACACGCCGCCGGTGAGGATGCTGAGCACGACCCAGGCCATGCGCACCACCAGCGAGTCGATGTCCCAATAGGCCGCGATGCCGCCGCACACGCCGGCCAGTTGACGATCGCGCCGTGAGCGGCGCAGCGGCAGGCTGTGGCCAGCCCGGCGCAGGTCGCCGCCAGCGCGGGCCACCCGGCGCAGGTCGGGCGCCCGCCCCAGAAAGACCAGCACCAGGTAGACGCCCAGGCCAATCAACAGCGCCGGCCCTACCACACTCATCAGGCCCCGCCAGAGCGCATCGATGCGCCAGGGCAGCAGGCCAACGTTGTTGAGCAGCAGCACCACGCCGACCAGCAGCAGCAAGCCGCCCCACAGCACCATGGGATTGCTTTTCAGCCGCGGCCAGAGGTTCCCCTGCGGCGTGATCTTGATGGCGGCGTATTCCGGCGGCTCCTTGGGCAGAATCCAGGCCGCCAGCGCGTAGATCAGCAGGGCGATGCCCAGAGTAAGGATGCTCAGGATCAGCCAGATCACCCGCACCAGGCCAGGGTCAACGCCGAAGAATTCCCCCAGCCCGCCGGCCACGCCCGCCACGGCGCGGTCGGTGGTGGAGCGGTAGAGGCGCTTTTTGGTCGGTATCTCACGCGCCGTGCTGTCGATTATCGGTTGGTCTTGGTCGGTCATAGTTCGGTCTCGTCGCGAAACGGAGAATCGCTGGCCCTGCGGCAGGGCCGGCGGTCTTGGGCCGTCAAAAGTCGGTTCAACCTCTTTACGCAGCCGATCGTGAAAAGTTGCGAGAGTCGCCCATGAGCAGCTCGGAAAACCAGATGACCCTGCGCGCCTTGCTGCGCGAAAAAGTGCATATCCAGCCTGGCACGCTGACGCGGCTGCCCAGCAGTCAGGCAGCCCGTCTGCGCAGCCCGCTGGACCTGGGCCGGCTGCTGCTGGCGCCGCTGGCCGGCGCGCCCCTGGCGCTGCTGGACTTCTGGATCGGCCACCCGCGCGGCCATGTCGTGGTCAACCCGTTGCGCCATGAGTATCTGGCCGGCGTGCAGCCGGTGGGCCGGCGCAGCTATGACGGAGTGGCCTGGGCCGCGGCGCAGCGGCTGTTGACCGAGCCGGGGCTGGCGGACCCGCTGGCCTACCTGCTGGATCATCTGCTGGGCAGCGACGGCGCAGCCGAGGGCCGGCGGCTGAGCGATGGCGCCGGCCGCAACGCGGCCTGGGAGGAGGTGGGCCGGCGGCTGCAGCGCCAGTTTAACCTGGGCTATGCGCCGGCCGCGGCGGCCCAGTCGCCGGAGCGCTACTTGGCCTGGGGACTACGCGCCTTCCTGGCCGATGCAGCCGGGCTGAGCGTCATCGATCCCGGCCTGGAGCGTCTTCTGCGCACAAGCCTGTTCGACGCCGGCTTCTGGCGCCGCAGCCAGGCATAGACGCGGGATGGAGAAGGTCGCCAGCAGCGCTTCCATAATATGGCTGCTGCCAAACCGGAGTCGAGCCTTCAGGCGGGTCGGCGCGCGCGACTCGCGCCGGCCGGACCCGGCTAAAGCCTCGACTCCGCGCCCTATTTGATGGCTGCCAAACCGGAGTCGAGCCTTCAGGCGGGTCGGCGCGCCCGACTCGCGCCGGCCGGACCTGGCTAAAGCCTCGACTCCGCGCCATATTCGGAATCGCCGGGTCGCCAGCCAGCTCAAGACTCAAAAAAACGCCGGGCGGCTCGGTCGGAGACCGGCCAGAGCAATCAACGTCCATCCCCATCCAGGCAGGCCCGGTCCGAAGACCAACCACAGCAACCAAGAAACCACCCCCATCCTCACACACTCCGGGTTACGCATTACGCATTACGCATTACGAGTTACGCCAGATTCCGCTCCGCCCTCTGTACTTGCCTTTTCCCCTCCTTGCCGTATAATTCACATCTGGCAACCGGCGTTTGCGCCGGTTTGCTGTCGTTTAGCTGCCGCCCTGCGGCAGTGTTGGCAATCGAAGTCTGTTGCGTTCAATGGCCGGCTTAGCCCGGCGATTTCGGCAAAAGCAACCTGAAAAAGATCATCAGAGGAGCAACACCATGAGTCACAAGTGGGTCTACCTGTTCAATGAGGTAGATGAAGCTGAACGTTATGTTGGCGGCAGTTGGGATGGCGTGCGCGCGCTGCTGGGCGGCAAGGGCGCTGGCCTGGCCGACATGATCCGCGGCAAGCTGCCGGTGCCCCCCGGCTTCACCGTCACCACCGAAGCCTGCAACGCCTACCTGGCCGCCGGCGAGCAGTTCCCTGAAGGGCTGTGGGAGCAGGAACTGGCCGCGATGAAGGCCACCGAGGCCGCCACCGGCAAGAAGTTCGGCGACCCCAGCAACCCGCTGCTGGTCTCCTGCCGCTCCGGCGCCAAGTTCTCCATGCCCGGCATGATGGACACGGTGCTCAACATCGGCCTGAACGAGGAGACCGTGGCCGGCATGGTTCAGCTCACCGGCAACGAGAAATTCGTCTACGACTCCTACCGCCGCCTGGTGCAGATGTTCGGCTCGGTGGTGATGGACGTGCCCAAGGACGATTTCGAGAAGGTGCTGGAAACCTACCGCCACAAGGCCGGCGTCGCCAGCGACTCTGACCTGAGCGTGGCTGACCTGAAGGAGATCACCGGCCAGTTCAAGCAGATCGTCAAGCAACACACCGGCCAGGATTTCCCCAGCGACCCCTATCAGCAGCTCAAGCTGGCCACCGAGGCCGTCTTCAAGTCCTGGAACGGCAAGCGCGCCTTCGACTATCGCAACGCCTCCAAGATCGCCCACGATCTGGGCACCGGCGTCAACATCTGCACCATGGTCTTCGGCAACATGGGCGATGACAGCGGCACCGGCGTGCTGACCACCCGCAATGTCTCCGACGGCACCCCTGAGATCGAGGGCGACTTCCTGATCAACGCCCAGGGCGAGGACGTGGTTTCCGGCACCCGCCAGACGCTGCACATGAGCGACATGAAGACCCTCATGCCTCTCATGTACGAGCAGCTCGAGGCCATCTGCCACCAACTGGAGAACTACTACCGCGAGACGCAGGACATCGAGTTCACCGTCGAGCGCGGCACCCTCTGGATCCTCCAGACCCGCAACGCCAAGCGCACCGCCCAGGCCGCCATCCGCATCGCTGTGGACATGGCCGATGAGGGGCTGATCAGCAAGACCGAGGCGGTCACGCGGGTCCAGCCGTGGGACGTGGACTTCTACCTGCATCCCCAGTTCGACGTGAACTCCAAGAAGGCGGCCACCGGCCGCGGCGAGCTGGTGGCCATCGGCCTCAACGTCTCGCCCGGCGCGGCCGTGGGCCAGGTCACCTTCGACGCCGACACCGCCGAGCGCTGGGCCAAGGAAGATGGCAAGGCCGTCATCATGGTGCGCCCGGAGACGACCCCCAACGACGTGCATGGCATGTTGGCGGCCAAGGGTATCCTCACCAGCCGCGGCGGCCGCACCAGCCACGCCGCCCTGGTGGCCCGCCAGTTCGGCATCCCGGCCGTGGTGGGCGTGGCCGCGATGGAAGTCAACGTCGAGGAGCGCAAGGCCACGGTCAACGGCGTGGTCTACCGCGAGGGCGACTGGTTCTCGCTGGACGGCACCACAGGCGAGATCTTCGCCAGCCAGATCGACACCAAGGCCCCCGACATCGACGATCCTTACCTGCTCAAGCTGCTGGGCTGGGCCGACGAGATGCGCACCCTGGGCGTCTGGGCCAACGCCGACTACCCGGTGGATGCCCAGCGCGCCCGCCGCTTCGGCGCCGAGGGCATCGGCCTGACCCGCACCGAGCACATGTTCTTCGAGACCCACCGTCTGCCCACCGTGCAGAAGATGATCCTGGCCAAGAGCGAGGCGGAGCGCGATGCGGCCCTGGCCGTGCTGCTCCCCTTCCAGCGCGAGGACTTCGACGGCCTCTTCCGCGCCATGGACGGCCTGCCGGTCACCATTCGCCTGATCGACCCGCCCATGCACGAGTTCCTCCCCTCGCAGGAAGAGCTGCTGGTGCGCGTGACGGAGCTGCGCCTGACCGCCCCCGGTTCGGCTGAGCTGGCGGAGAAGGAAGCGCTGCTGTCGGCGGTGCAGGCCATGCACGAGGCCAACCCCATGCTGGGACTGCGCGGCGTGCGCCTGGGCATCCACCTGCCCGCGCTGACCCGCATGCAGGTGCGCGCGATCATCGAGGCCGCCTGTGACTGCACCCGCGACGGCGTGGATGTACACCCCAAGATCATGATCCCGCTGACCGCGCATATCAACGAGCTGAAGGTGCAGCAGTCGGCGCTGGAGGCCGAGGCCAAGGCGGTCATGGCTGAGAAGGGGATCGAGATCGACTACCAGTTCGGCACCATGATCGAGATCCCGCGCGCGGCGCTGACCGCCGGCCAGATCGCCGAGATGGCGCAGTTCTTCTCCTTCGGCACCAACGACCTGACCCAGATGACCTTCGGCATCTCGCGCGATGACGCGGAGAAGGGCTTCCTGCTGGAATACATCGACAAGAAGATCCTGCCGGAGAACCCCTTCGCCACCATCGACGAGGCGGGCGTGGGCGCGCTGATGGACGTGGCCACCAAGGCCGGCCGCGCCACCCGCCCCGACCTGGAGATCGGCATCTGCGGCGAGCACGGCGGCGATCCGCAGTCCATCGACCTGTGCCACCGGCTGGGGCTGGACTACGTCTCCTGCTCCCCCTTCCGCGTGCCGATTGCCCGCCTGGCGGCGGCGCACGCTGCGCTGAAGCACAACAGCAAGTAGCTCCCGGCGGCTGGCTCGGTCGGAGACCGGCCAGAGCGGGGGCGGTGATTGAAAGACAAAACCCTTCGGGTGTCTCGGCGCCCGAAGGGTTTTTCTATCCACAGCCTGGCCGGCCGCCGGTCACGCCGGCAGCGCCGCGACCAGCGTCTCCAGATCGATCAGCGCGACGCCGGCCGCCTGGGCCGCGGCGCGCGCTGGTTCCGTAAAGCCCGCGCGGGCGAAAAGGGCGTGGTGGATCTGCCAGCCGCTGCCGCTGTCAGGCAGATCCTTCAGGACGCGCGGCGTCTTGGTTTCGATCAGTTCCCGCACCACCTCGCGGCCCACGGCATCGACGCCCCATTTGCACTCACCCAGCAAGATCGCCTTCTCCTGCCAGTTGATGGCCGCCACGTCGACCTGAACGGCGCGGCTCCAATGACTGCCAACCACCTCGGGACGGAAGCCGAGCCGGCCAGCGCGTCCCTGCTGCGTCACCCATTGGCGCGCCAACTCCTCGAAGGCGGTCTGGCCCACGAAACCCCGCAGGCCCTGCTGAATCTGGCGCATGACCCAGTCCGGCTCGAAGGCCAGCGCGTCGTGATGGGGGGCCAGAAAGCGGAAGTAGAAGCGAAAATAGGCGTCGCTCAAGTGATAGCGACCCTGGCGCGACTTGTGGCGTCCACTTGGCGGCACGGTGGCCGGCAGGCGGCGTTCCACCAGGCGCAGTTCCTGAAGGCGCGCCAGATATGCCGAGAGGTGCGCCTTGCCGATCAGGGCCGCGTTGCTGATTTCATCCAGGGTGTGGCTGCCCGCGCCGATGGCCTTCAAGACCGCCAGGTATGCTTGCGGCTCCCGGACTTCGTCGTAGAGCAAGAAAGCCGGCTCTGCACCGAACATGCTGCCAGGGGCCAAAACAACCTGGCGGATGTTGTCCACCAGGCTGCGGGCCGGATCGAGCCACGCCAGGTAGGCCGGGATACCGCCCACCATGGCGTAGGCGGCCACCCGTTCCTCGAGCGTCCAATCGGGCAAGAACTGGCCCAGCGCGGCAAATGGCAGCGGCCGTAGCTCCCATTGACCGGTCAAGCGGCCAAAGAGCGGCGATTGGCGGCTTTGCAGCGCCTCCATGGTGCGCACGTGCGAGCCACAAAGCACCAGGAACGTCTGCGAGTCCTGGAACAACTGGTCCCAGGCATGTTGCAACGCGGAGAGGGTCGCAGGATCTGCCTCCGCCGCATAGGGCAACTCGTCCAGAATCAGGATGTGACGCTTGCCCTGGAGGTAGGTTGCCGCAGCCTCCCAAAGCTCCGACCAACTCTCGAGATTGGGCGCCTGGCGCGCCGGCAGCCCAAACAGCCGGGCATAGAGCTTGCGCCGCTGAAGCGCGGCCGGTTCCTTCTCGGCGGCCCAGTAGGTGTGGGCAACTCCGCTGGCCTGCGCCCAATGGCGCAGCAGCACGGTCTTGCCGACCCGCCGCCGGCCGTAGAGCAGCACCAATTGAGCAGGTCCGGGGCGTTGCCGGGCCAGAATGTCATCCAGGAACCTGAGCTCTGCCTCGCGATCGACAAACATTGTTCTGCCTCCAAACAAAATAAGCCACGCGCCGTGTATTATACACGACACGTGGCTTATCTCTAAACCGCGCGGGAAGAGGAGTGACCGGGCGGAATCAGCGCCGTCAGTTCTCGGCGCGCGACCAGTCCCTGTTTATCGTTATGTCGATGGAATAGGAAACTTCAGCCGGGTCCTGGAAAACGCGCAGGAGATACTGCGAGCGCGGCGACGAAATGGCGATGTTCTCATCAACGGCAGTGGCCGCGACTTCCATCTTGTATTCTCCCTGCCCCTCCTGAAGCTCCGCCTCACGGGGAGCCTCTTCCTGAGGAATGTCCGACACCCGTTCGATGACAACCGGCAGCGGCGCGGCGGCGGGTAGAACGGCGGCCGGCGGGGCGGCGGGCAGGACGGCGGTCGGCGCGGCGGCGGGTAGAACGGCGGCCGGCGCGGCGGCGGGCGTCTCCTCCACGACGGCTGCCTGACCAGCCGCGTGCAGCAACTGCCAGCGCTGGCGCATGACCACCCACTGCGAATAGATGACCCACAGCAGGAAAAGGGTCAGTCCCAGCGCAGTCAGATTGTAGATCAGCAGCAACCGGGCGCGCAGGGCTGTCATCTCGGCTTGCAGGGCGGTGATCTCCGCCTGTGCCTGTTCCACCGCAGCCTGCGCCTCGGCCAGCCGGCTGTCCACCCGCCCGGTCAGCCCGGTGAGCGTGTCTACCGTCTGATTGGTCAGGCGATCGGCGGCCCCGGTCACAGTCGCGTGGACAATATCGCCGATCTGGCGCACGTCGGCGGCCGTCTCGTCCAGCCGATTCAGCGCCCGCTCCAGTTCTTCCACAGCCGGCGGAGTCTGGCGGATCAAGGGGAAGGTGTTGATGAAGTCCACCAGGGAGCGCACGGAGCGCAAGGTGTCGGTGACCGGCGCCAGCGTGGTGCGAATCTGCTCCACGGTGGGCCCCATCCGCTCGCTGAGCCGGTTGGACAAACCGGTCAACAGGGGGTTGCTTTCCGCGATGTTGGCGCCCGCGGCCACGATGGTCGACTCGACCTGCTGAATCTCAGACCGGCCTCGCTGAACCAGCTCGTTGGCCCGTTCAGCGCCGGTATCGACGACGCCCACAGCCGTGTCAGCCACCGCAAACGCCCTGACGGTGACATCGGTGGCCGTGTTGTGCAGCCACCACGCGCCGACGATGCCTGCGACGCTGAGAATCATGGCCAGCGCGGCCAGGATGATGATTAGCCAATGCAGGGTCTTCTTGCCGGGACTCATGGGGTGTCTCCTTCGAGGGGAAAGGCGATGATCATGATGCGTGACGGCTCAGCCTACGCGCTCCCGCTGGTTTCGATACGGCGGCCTACTCAACCAGCGGGAGCGAGTAGGTGGTTTCGATACGGCGGCCTACTCAACCAGCGGTGCGAGTATGTTGGTTGAGTAGGCGGCCTACTCAACCAGCGGGTGCGCGTAGGTTGGTTGAGTAGGCGGCCTGCTCAACCGGTTGCTGAGTAGTTGCCACGATTCAATAGCTGCCAGGTCAGAGCGGATCCTCTGGCCGGCGGCCAGCCGTGAAGTCGGCCACCTGCCCGGGGCTGAATGGCGGATCGAAGAGGCGCGGATCCAGATGATAAACCCGGAACAGATCGGCGATATAGTGCATGCGATCGGGCAGGCGGCCCCAGTCCACAGCGCCGCTGTCCAGCAAGCTATCGGGGGTCGGATCGATCTCCTGCAGCAGCGCAGTAAACCCGGGCAGATCAATGGTGCGCAGCAAGTCAGGAAAGCTGCCTGGCAGGTCCTCACCCAACTGCAATATCTGACCGTCGGGCATGGCCAGCGTCATCATGCGCTCGGTGACCAGGAGCCGGGCGATGCGCGTCGCCTCGTCGGCCAGATGATCGCGCGCCTGGAGCAGCGGCCGCGCCCGCCCGCCCAGGCCGGCCAGCACATAGCGCAGCCGGACGCCGGGGTCAGGAAACAGCTCGGCCACCAGCCGGCGCCGCAGCAGGCGCGGGTCGTAGACCGGCGCGTTCATGGCCTCGACGATCTCCGGCTGCAGGCGAGTCTGCTCGTGGAATCCGATCTCCAGATTGGCCAACAACATCCACTGCGCCCTGGCCCGCCCATCGGCGGTTGTCCAGGCCTGGTGGTAGTGGGTGAAGGCTTGCCGCAGGTAGAGCTGACCGTCAGGCGGCGCGCCCGGCTGCAGTCCCTGGCAAAACTCAGCCAGCCTGATTTCATCCGGCTGGCCATCGGCGAACAGCGCCAAGAAACGGGCGAAGTGGAGGCCGATCTCCTCGAAGACCTTGCGGTTGCCACGCGCCACCGCGGCGGCCGTGCGTTCGAAGGCAGCCGCCGGGCTGAGCGCGTCCCACAGCGCCTCCACCGCGCCGGCCACGCTGCGTCCCTCGTCGCCGGCGATCTCCTGGCCGGCCGCGGCCATGGCCTGAACGGCTTCGCCCGCGTCGGCCGATTGACGCAGTCGCCGCCGCAACGCTCGCTGCAAATCCTCTTGGCGGATGCTCTGGCCGGCCTGTTTCGAGGCCCATGTGGCCACCGCGCACCAGTTCGCGCCGCCGCCAACCAAGCCGGCCATGGCCGCGGCCAGCTCGTGGTAGCACTGGGTGATCTGTAGATTGCGCAGCACCGGATCGGTCAGGGCGGCGATGCGCTGCACGTCGGCGACGGTAGGGATGGCGTTCATGACGGGGCTGTCAAACGTATGATCGGCGGCCAACGGCCAGGTTGGCCGCCACGGTCAGAGGCTGCATTCGACAGGACAACTGCTGCAACAGGCATGATTATAGCGCAGTTCTGCGCCCAGCCCAACTAGCCGCCACCACCTGCGCGAATTTGCACGTTGGTTGCCGCGTGTGGCATACTCCAGGCGTAAATTCCTGGAGGTTCACCCCCCGATGACAGAGAAGATTGCAGCTTAAGGTCTATCCTCGCTTTCCACGTGTTGGAAAACCACCTGAGAGAAACATCGTCCATGGGCGGGCTCGGTCGGAGACCGGCCTGAGCGAGTTGCGACAACGGCTCGGTCGGAGACCGGCCTGAGCGAGTTGCGACGGCGGCTCGGTCGGAGACCGGCCTGAGCAAGTCGCGACGGCGGGCTCGGTCGGAGACCGGCCTGAGCGAGTTGCGACGGCGGCTCGGTCGGAGACCGGCCTGAGCGCCGTTAGCCAGGGACGATGTGGTCGGCAGGTTCGTGGCGGGGACCACGCGCCTGCTGTGATCGTACTCTCTTTCTGAATGCTTGATATGCTGTTTTACGCCGCAGGCGCACGCCTGCGGCGTTTTTTGCGTTCAGAAACCGGGTTTCTGCCGCACAGCCAAGCTCATGGCGCTGCGGAAAGCGTTTGCCTGATCGCCCGTCTCTCATTGCCCGCCCAGCGTTGTCTGGAGATTGCCCTATGCTACAAGTTCGCAACATCACCCACTATTTCGGCGACGTCAAGGTGCTGGACCAGATCAGCTTCAACCTCAACCGCGGCCAGCGGGCCGGGCTGATCGGCCCCAACGGCTGCGGCAAGAGCACCTTGCTCAAGATCATCACCGGCGAGCTGCGGCCCGACCAGGGGAGCGTGCAGCTCAGCCCGGCCTCGCTGCGGCTGGGCTACCTGCCCCAGGCGCTGGACTTCCCGGCCGGCGCCACCGTCGGCGACCTGCTGACCGCGGCCGCGGGGGAACGGGTCTCGATCGAAACCCGCCTGGCGGAGGCAGCCGAACAGGTGGCCGCGGCCGGCGCCGGCGACCTGGCCGCCGCGCTGGAAGCCTACGACCGCGCCCTGGCGGCATACGAGACTCTGGGCGGCGGCGCGCTCCACGCCGAAGCCGACGCGGTGCTGGCCGGGCTGGGGCTGGCCGATGTCAACCAGGGGCGGCCGGTGCAGGCCCTCAGCGGCGGGCAGAAGACGCGGCTGGGCCTGGCGCGCCTGCTGCTCAGCGCTCCCGACCTGCTGGTGCTGGATGAGCCGACCAACCACCTGGACATCGGCGCTCTGGCCTGGCTGGAGGAGTTCCTGGCCGGCTACGAGGGCGCGGTGCTGCTGGTCTCCCACGACCGCGCCTTCCTGGACCGCACCGTCACCAACATCCTGGCCCTGGACGACGCCACCCACACCCTGCGCGAATATCCCGGCAACTATGGGGACTACGCGCTGGCCCTGGATCGCAGCCTGGAGAAGCAGTGGGCCGCCTACCAGGAGCAGCAGGAGCGCATGGCGCGGCTCAACTCGTCGATTCGCCGGCTGTCAGGCAAGGCCCAGAACATCGAGAACGAGACCATCCACTTCTATTGGCGCCGGATCGCCAAAGACCTGGCGCGGCGCGCCGTGGTGCAGAAACGCCGCCTGGAGCGGATGCTGGAAAGCGAAGAGCTGGTGGACAAGCCGGGCCAAAGCTGGAAGATGAAGCTGGACTTCGCCGATGCCCCGCGCAGCGGCCAGGACGTGCTCATGGTCGAAGGGCTCAGCGTGGGCTACGGAGAACGGACGGTGCTGCGGGAGGTCGATCTGCATCTCAGCTTCGGCCAGCGGGCCGCGCTGATCGGCCCCAACGGCGCGGGCAAGACGACGCTGCTGCGCTGCATCACCGGCGAGCTGGCCCCTTGGGCCGGCCAGGTGCGGCTGGGGCGCGGCGTGCGCCTGGGCTATATGGCGCAGGAGCAGGAGACGCTGGACCTGGCCGCGACCCCGTTGGCGCTGCTGCGCGCGGCCGCGCCGCTGAACGAGACCGAGGCGCGCAGCTTCCTGCACTACTTTCTCTTCGCCGGCGACGAGGTCTTCACCCCCGTGGGCAAGCTGAGCTTTGGCGAGCGCAGCCGGCTGGCGCTGGCCCTGCTGGCCGGCCGCGGCTGCAACTTCCTGCTGCTGGACGAGCCCATCAACCACCTGGACATTCCCAGCCGCGAGAGCTTCGAGCGCGCCATGGCCCGCTTCGAAGGCACGGTGCTGGCCGTGGTACACGACCGCTACTTCATCGAACGCTTTGCGACGACGCTGTGGTTGGTGGAAGGAGGGGAGGTGCAGGTGACGGCGGCGGGGTAGGAGGGCCAGACCAGCGCCGGCCAGCACCCCCCTTGTTGGGAGCCAAGGCTTCAGCCCGCGTTGGCGCTCAATGCCCGGCTGAAGCCGCGCCTCCGAGCTGTCGAGAGAGGCGCGCCGACGCGCACCGACCTCGGTGGTGCAGCCGTCTCACTCCTCAGTCGCTACTAATCCCGCCCCCATCAGATAGCCCCGCGCCCGCTCGGTGCGGGGGAATTGATTGACCAGCCGCCAGAAGCGGGGGCCGTGGTTGGCCTCCAGCAGATGCGCCAGCTCGTGCATCAGCACGTAGTCGCGCACGAAGGTCGGCATGGCGGCCAGCCGGTGCGAGATGCGAATCGTCCCCTGGCTGGGGGTGCAACTGCCGTGGAGCGAGTTCTGATTGCTGACCCAGCGGATCGACTGCCACCGCAGCTTGCCGCCGAAATACTGCTGGTTCAGCTCCCTGGCCCGTCGCTCCAGCACGGCGTCGTCCAGGCTGCTCCTGGCCTGACGGCCCTGCCAGCGCTTGAGCAGCTTGTCGATCACCGGCTGCAAATCGGCGTCGCTCATGTGGGCCGGGGCCTGCACCACGAAGACGCCATCGACGGCGCGGGCGCTGACGGTCTTGACGCGCTGCTGACTGCGCACGATCTTCACATCCATGTTCAACGGTCCTGTTCGGAATAGCCGGCTTTGTTCGGGCCCCCATGGCTCAGGGCTTGGCAAATGTCATTCGTGACGCCATGACCCTGGTCTGCGGGCCAAGAAGCTGATTTCCGCGGCGCTGCCCGAGTCGGCGCCGCGGCGGAGAGTATACCTGATCCTGGCGACGCAGCCAAAACTGAGCAGCAATTCCGAACATCATGGCTGCCACGCCGGAGTCGAGCCTTCAGGCGGGTCCGCGCGCAACTCGCATCGCCCAGACCCGGCTAAAGCCTCGACTCCGCGCCACAGACCCGGCTAAAGCCTCGACTCCGCGCCACAGACCCGGCTAAAGCCTCGACTCCGCGCCGCAGACCCGGCTAAAGCCTCGACTCCGCGCTACAGACCCGGCTAAAGCCTCGACTCCGCGCCACAGACCCGGCTAAAGCCTCGACTCCGCGCTGCAGACCCGGCTAAAGCCTCGACTCCGCGCCACAGACCCGGCTAAAGCCTCGACTCCGCGCCGCAGACCCGGCTAAAGCCTCGACTCCGCGCCACAGACCCGGCTAAAGCCTCGACTCCGCGCTACAGACCCGGCTAAAGCCTCGACTCCGCGCCACAGACCCGGCTAAAGCCTCGACTCCGCGCTGCAGACCCGGCTAAAGCCTCGACTTCGCGCTGCAGACCCGGCTAAAGCCTCGACTCCGCGCTACAGTTGGAATTGCTGAAAACTGATCTGGCCCGGCCGGCCCACTTCGGGTGCTGCGCACAGACCGGCCAGAGCGGGCGCGGTGATTTTCGGGCGCTTTGACAGCCGCACGAACCGGTGCTACTATCGACCCCTGATCAACAACACTGGCATGGTTCATGGGTTCGTCAGATGCCCTTTGACTGCCCGACGAGGTGGGCGCGCCCCTGTCTGTCCTGGCGCCCACAGGCTGCGCCGGGGAATGCCCACAGCGCGCGGGCAGGCATGGAACCCATGAGCCCAACGGAACGCTGCACAACAACGCTTGACAGACCCACGCACGGAGGTAGCGCGATGATGCCCTGGCTGACCAATGACACGACCATTTCACAGATTGTGAGCTTGCTGATTGCCGCCGTGCTGGGTGGGCTGATCGGCATGGAACGCGAGCGGGAACAGCGGCCGGCCGGCCTGCGCACCTACATGCTGGTCTGCGTCGGCTCGGCGCTCTTCACCATTCTGTCGATCAACGCCTTTCCCGGCGTGCCGCGCGACACGGCGCGCGTGGCCGCCCAGGTCGTCACCGGCATCGGTTTCCTGGGCGCGGGCACGGTCTGGCGCTCGCAAGACCGCGTCAGCGGACTGACCACTGCGGCTGGGCTGTGGGTGGCCGCGGCCATCGGCATGGCTACCGGCGCCGGCATGGGCGCGCTGGCGCTGGCGGCGACCGTGCTGGTGCTGATCGTGCTGGCGGTCTTTCTGCGCCTCGAACGGGCCTTTCTGCACCATGACCATCAACGCGAAGAGTGAGCCGCCCATCGGGCGCGGCAAAGCTGAATTGACAGGCGGCGCGCAACTTCGTATAATGCAACGTGCATCGCCAGCACCCGTTCAGCGCACCACACCCAATGTCCCTTCTGGCCCCACCCATGCCGCCAAGCTATGAGCGTCGTTGAGGAAATCAAGGATCGGCTGGATATAGTCGAGGTGATCTCGGCCTACGTCCCCCTGCGCAAGGCCGGCAATCTGTACAAGGGCCTCTGCCCCTTCCACCAGGAGAAAACCCCTTCCTTCGTGGTCTATCCTGACCGCGGCACGTGGCATTGCTTTGGGGCCTGCGGCGTCGGCGGCGATGTCTTCAGCTTTGTGATGAAGCGGGAGAACCTGGACTTCCGCGAGGCGCTGGAGGTGCTGGCGCAGAAGGCCGGCGTCGATCTGGCGCCGCCCAGCGCGGCCCGCAGCCAGCAGGAACAAGCTCTCGACCGCCTGCGCGAGATCAATCAGGCGGCCGCGCTTTGGTTCCACCACCAACTGCGCCAGACCCCCCAGGGCCAGACCGCGCGCGATTATTTGGCCGGCCGCGGCTTCGACGACGCCACTCTGGACAAATTCCTGCTGGGCTATGCCCCCGACGGCTGGAATGGCCTGCTGACCTACCTGCAAGGCAAGAACTACGAGCCAGCCGATCTGCTGACGGCCGGGCTGGTCATCGAGCGCGAGCAGCCGGAGCCGGGCCGCTCGCCCTATTTCGACCGGTTTCGCCACCGGATCATGACGCCGATCCGCGACCTGCACGGCCACGTCATCGGCTTTGGCGCGCGTGCGCTGCGCAGCGACCAGCAGCCCAAGTACCTGAACACGCCCCAGACCCCGCTCTTCGAGAAATCCAGCGTGCTCTATGGCCTGGACGCGGCCCGCCGCGCCATCCGGCCGCGCGGCAAGGCCATCATCGTCGAAGGCTACATGGACGTGCTGGCCTGTCACCAGGCCGGCGAGGAAAATGTGGTGGCCAGCATGGGCACCGCGCTGACCGAGACGCAGATCAAGCAACTGCGCCGCTATACCAGCACCATCGTGCTGGCGCTGGATGCAGACGCAGCCGGGCAGGCGGCCACCCTGCGCGGCCTCTCCCAGGCGCGCGAGGCGCTGGAGCGGGAGTGGGTGCCCGTGCTCACCCCCACCGGTCTGGTGCGGCACGAGGCGCGGCTGGCCGTCGATCTGCGGGTGATGACCCTGCCGGCGGGCCAGGATCCGGACGACGTGGTGCGCGCCGACGTGATGGCATGGCGCGAATTGGTCAATAATGCCCAACCCGTGGTAGATTACTATTTCGGGCTGGCGCGGGCTGAGCTGGACCTGAACACGGCCCAGGGCAAGTCCGAAGCCGTCGAGCGCCTGGCCCCGCTGATCCTCGAAGTCTCCGACGAGGTCAAACGGGCCCACTACACCCAGCAGCTGGCCCGGCTGGTTCAAACCGACGAGCGCAGCCTGGAACGACTGCTGCTCAAACGGCGTCCGACAACGCAGCCGGCCGCGCGTCCCCGGCCCCTCCCGCCGCCCGCGGTCTGGGAAGAGGCCGAAGATCTCGATCTGCCCGCGCCGCCGGCGACGTGGGTGCAACCGTCCACACAGCCCAAGAAAGCTGCCAAGGCAAGCGCGACGGCCGGCGCGGCCAGCTATTGCCTGACGCTGCTGGTGATGCACCCGCAGATGCTGCCCGACCTGCAAGCGGAGCTGGTGAGCCTGGGCGCCGGCCCGCTGGACGAGGATGACTTCAGCCGCGCCGATGAACGGACGCTCTGCGCCGCGCTGGTGTCGGGCGAATTCACCGGCCAGCAGTGGCCAGGCATGGGCGCAGCCGAGGCCAGCCTGTTGGCCCAGCTCCAGGCGGCCGGTCAACGCCAGCCCACCCTGGCCCGGGATCAACTGCTGGAAGACATGCTGCGGGCCGTGCTGCGGCTGCGCATCAGCACCCTGAAGAACCAGGCCCGCACGCTGCCAGCCCTGACGCGCAGCGCACGCGAGGAGGGCCAGGGCGAAGATGTGCGGGCCTACCAGCAGCTTCAGCAGTCGCTCAGCGAGCATCTGCGGCTGTTGGAGCAAATGCTCAATCAGCGCACCTACGCTGGCCGACGCCAGCTCACACCAGGTGCTTAGCGTTCATGCCATTCACGGCTTGGGGCGGCGCTGGCGGCGGCTCCCCAAGCCTCAACCTTCGGATTTCCGCAATGCTGCTTCTCAGTTGACACCATGCCAGAACCACGACGGCGCCGCGAGCGTCAGCCCAAACTGAAGATGGACCCGTCGCTGAGCCTCGATGACCCGCTCGACGCCGAGTTGATCGATGCATTCGACGACGACTTGGGCGATGAGCTGGCGCCGCCGGCGGCAACGCGCGCGGCGTCCGATAGCGCCGGAGATCAGGAACCTCTCGGCGACGAGGAAGAGGAGGAATTTGCCGAGGAGCCGGAAGATTTCGACACCGCCCTCCCCTCCATCGAGCGCGACGAGGACTTCGAGCGCGAGGTGGAGGAGGAGATCAGCCGGCCTGTCGAAGAGCTCTTGCAGGAGTTCGCTGATCCCACCATCACCAGCGACCCGGTGCGCATGTACCTGCGCGAGATCGGTCGCACCTCGCTGCTGACCGGCGACGAGGAGATCGACCTGGCCCTGCAGATTCGCCGGGGCCATGAGGCGGCCGAGCTGCTGGCCTCGCAACCGGACCTGGACCCGGACCGGCGCGACGAGCTGACCCTGGCCGTCCGGCGGGGCGACGCCGCCCAGCAACGTCTGACCAATGCCAACCTGCGCCTGGTGGTCAGCGTGGCCAAGCGCTACATCGGCCGCGGCATGAGCTTCTCCGACCTGATCCAGGAGGGCAACATCGGCCTGCTGCGCGCCGTGCAGAAGTTCGACCACGAGCTGGGCTTCAAGTTCAGCACCTACGCTACCTGGTGGATCCGCCAGGCCATCAGCCGCGCCATCGCCGACCAGGCGCGCACCATCCGCATTCCCGTACACATGGTCGAGAGCATCAACCGCCAGGTGCGCATCCAGCGCCGGCTGGCCCAGGAGCTGGGGCGGGACCCGACCCCAGAGGAGATCGCCCTGGAGACAGACCTGTTGGCGCCCGAGGATCGCCAGGCCATCGAGGCCGCGCTGCGCAGCGCCATGACGCTGGATCCGGAATTGCTGCGCCGCTGGCAGCGCGCGGCCCAGAAGGTGCAACGCATCAACCGGGTGTCGCAAGAGCCCATGTCGCTGGACATGCCGGTCGGCCAGGAGGAAAACAGCTATCTGGGCGACTTCATCGAGGACGACAATCTGCCTGGGCCGGCCGACGCGGCCAGCCATCAACTGCTGCGCGAGCAGATGCAGGATATCCTCGACCAGCTCAGCCCGCGCGAGCGCGAGGTGCTGGAGATGCGTTTTGGCCTGGGCGACGGCACCAGCCACACCCTGGAGGAGGTGGGCCAGTATTTCGGCGTGACCCGCGAGCGCATCCGGCAGATCGAGGCCAAGGCGCTGCGCAAACTGCGCCACCCCAACCGCAGCCGCAAGCTGCGCGACTATCTCGGATAGGCGTTTTTTTGACAGCGCCCGACTTTCAGGTATAATCCAGACCGTTGGACATTTCCAGACGACATTTTCCTGCGTAGCTCAATCGGCAGAGCGACCGGCTGTTAACCGGTTGGTTCCTAGTTCGAGTCTAGGCGCAGGAGCCTGAGAGCGGCAGCGACAAGCTGCCGCTCTTGTTTTTCCCAAGACCGCAGGTATAATCTGCTCCATGACCGGCAGCATCTTCCTGCTCAACCCGCCCAGCCTGCCCGGCGCCGTCGCCAACCGCGAGGGTTCGGCCGGCATGGGCGCGCTGGGCGATTCGGCCCATGGGTTTATCTACCCGCCCCACCTGCTGGCCACGGCCGGCGCGACGCTGGCCGCGGCCGGCTGGCGGGTGGCTGGGCTGGACGCAGCCAGCCAGGGGCTGGATGCCGACGCGACGCTGGAGCGTCTGCCCCACAGCCAGGTGCTGGCGCTGCCGGTCAGCTACGCCACCCAGGCGGCCGACCGGGCTTTCCTCAACCGCCTGAGGGAACGCCAGCCGCTGGCCCGGGTGCTGGCCATCGGCCCCGCGCTGAGCTACGCCCAGGTCGATCATGTCTTCAGCGACCTGGTGGACGCCCTGTTGATGGGGGAGGCGGAGCTGGCGCTGCCCGCGGCCGCGGCCCGTCTGTTGGCCGGCGAGCTGGCGCCTGGCCGGGCGGTGAACCCCTACACCCTCGCGCCAGAGCACTACACCCCCGATGGCCTGCTGGCCAACCTGGACGCGCTGCCCATGCCAGCCTGGGAGCTGTTCCACGGCCGCGGGCATCGCTACCCCTTCCTGAGCGTGCTGAGCAGCCGGGGCTGTCCGGCCGGCTGCGGCTTCTGCCCCTACGTGGCCGCGCAG